>JAKLER010000004.1 GCA_022711615.1 Acidobacteriota bacterium | reverse complement strand
CGCAGGAGAAGAAGACGGCCGTGTACGGCCCGCCGAGGAACTGCGCGGCGGCCCACTGCCCGGCGTCGCCCGAGGTCGCCCAGCCGAGGAACATCAGGGCGACGAGGACGAGCTCGGCGACGATGGCGGCGGCGTCCCACCTCACGAGCGTCTTCCTCTCGCCCTCCTCGAGCGGGAGGAGGAGGAGGAGCGCGGCGCCGGTCGAGATCCCCGAGGCGAGGAAGAGGGGGCCGAGGACGGCGCTGTTCCAGGCGATCCGCGAGGGCATCGTCCCGAGGAGGAGGCCGGTGTAGATCCCGAGCGCGACCCCCATCCCGACGCTCGTCCGGAGGATCCCGCGCCGTCCGCCGTCTGCCCACGCGAAGCCCTTCTCGAGGAGAGAAGCGAGCGCCTTCGGCGCCTTTCCGCGGAGCCACGCGCGCTGCGCCTCGCTCATCGACCCGAGCCCCAGGAGGAGGCCGACGGGGTAGATCAGGACGAGGATCCAGGCGCCCCACGACATCGGCGAGGTGGCGTGGAAGAAGAGGTAGAAGCGCCAGGCCCAGAGCTTGTGGGCGAGGTCGAGCCAGAGGGCGACCATGCCGAGGGAGAGGAGCCCGAGGGCGGCGAACGGCATGAGCCGCAGCGCGTCGCCCTTCGGCTTCTCGCCCGAGCGGAGCTCGAGAGCGGCAGCGAGGACGAAGATCCCGGCGACGAGGCCGCCGAGGAAGAGGTAGACGACGATCTCCCAGCCCCAGATGTGGAGCGTCGGGTCGATGCCGGGGTTCGTCCGGGTGGTGGTGGCTTCGATCAGCTCGTGCATGTCACGCGCCTCAGACGAGGAAGTGGACGTTCGGGCCGGCGCCCGACTCGGGGTGGTTCACCTTCGAGCGCCGCTCGCGGAGGAGCGTCGAGACGGCCGACTCCGGGTCGTTCGTATCGCCGAAGGTGAGGGTGCCGGTCGGGCAGACGCCGACGCAGGCGGGCGGGAGCCCTTTCTGCACCCGGTGGAGGCAGAAGGTGCACTTGTCGACGTACCCCTCGGGGTGGACGAAGCGGGCGTCGTACGGGCAGGCCGCGATGCACGCCTTGCAGCCCGAGCATTTCCCGTGCGTCACGAGGACGACGCCCCCCTCGTTCACGTGGGAGGCGCCCGTCGGGCAGTTCTTGACACAAGGAGCATCGGTGCAGTGGTTGCAGCGCTCGGAGCGGATCTCGGCCGAGAGGCGCGGGAACTCGCCCCGGACCTCCTCGACGATCCACTGCCGGCAGAAGCCGTCGGGGACGGCGTTCTCGGCCTTGCAGGCGAGGACGCACGCCTTGCACCCGACGCACTGCCGGGTGTCGACCGTCATCGCGTACCGCTTCGCAGCGGGGCTCGACGCGCTCATCTCAGGCCTCCGCCTTCGCCGCGACGCTCGCGTCGGCGGCCTTCTCGGTCTTCTCGATGACCACGAAGTTGACGCTCATCCCCGTCGTCCCGGCGACCGGGTCGACGGCGATCCGGGTCACGAGCGTCTGGTCGTCCATCCCGCGGTTCGCCGCGAACTTCAGCCCCGGGTTCGTGTGGCCGTAGCCGTGGACGACGAAGACGCAGTCGGGGCGGATCCGCTGTGTCACCTTGAGCTTCACGGGCTGCGAACGGACGCCGTCCTGGTTCACGAGCGTCACGACGTCGCCGTGCGCGAGCCCCTGCTCCCGCGCGGCCTTCGCGTTCAGCCAGACCTCGTTCTCGGAGTAGACCTCGGAGAGGAAGCGGTTGTTCGTCGTCCGGCCGAACGTGTGGACGGGCGACCTCCCGAAGAGGAGCCGGAACTGCCCGTCGGCCGGCTGCTCGTGCCGCGTGAAGGGGGGCAGGGGCGGCAGGCCCGCGTCGGCCATCTGCTTCGAGTAGAGCTCGATCTTCTTCGAGGGGGTCCCGAAGGCGAGCTGAAGGCCCTCCTCGGTCCTCACGGGGACGGGCGTCCCCTTGACGACCCCCTTCTTCCGGATCGCCTCGACGTCGTAGCCGCCCTTCTTCAGCCGCTCGGTGACGAGCTGCTCGCCGCTCTCCCAGGGGAAGTATTCCGCGAGGCCGAGCCTCTTCCCGAGCTCCTTCGCGATCCACCAGCCCGGCTTCGACTCGTACATCGGCGGGACGACCTGCTGGCGGACGGCGAGGAACGGCTCGGACCACGGGACGGGGGCGATGTCGTCCCAGCGTTCGAGGTAGGTCGCCTCGGGGAGGACGACGTCGGCGTAGCCGACGATCTCGGCCGGGAGGACGTCGACCGCGACGAGGAGGGCGAGGTTCTGGATCGCCTCCAGGACGTTCTTCCGCTGCGGCAGCGCCTGGAGGAGGTTCGAGCCGTAGACGATCCACGCCTTGACGGGACAGCCGGGGCTCCCGATCCGCCCGGGCACCGTCGCGTCGCACACGCCGTGCGAGAGGACCTCCTCGGCGAACGGGTAGACGGTTCCGGTCGGGGCGTCCTGCGTCGCCTTCGGCTTCTCGGCGTACTCGGGGACCGGGTACTTCGGGACCGGCATCTGCGTCGGGACGAAGATCCCGCCCCGGCGTCCCCACGACCCGAGGAGCGCGTTGAGGATCGCGATGGCGCGCGAGCGCTGGACGTCGTCGCCGTACCAGGTGACGTGCCGGCCGGGGTGGATCAGCGAGGCGGGCCGGGCGCCCGCGATGAAGCGCGCCGTTTCGGCGATCGTCGCGGCCGGGATCGTCGTCTCGGTGAAGGCCCACTCGGGGGTCTTGTCCGCGACGTGCGCCCTCAGCTCGTCGAGGCCGACGGCGTTCTCGGCGACGTAGTCGCGGTCCCAGAGGCCCTCGTCGAGGATGACGTGGATCCAGGCGAGGAGAAGCGCCATGTCGGTCCCGGGCTTGATCGGGAGCCAGTACCGGGCCTTGCCCGCGGCCGTCGAGAAGCGGGGGTCGACGACGACGAGCTGGCCCCCCTTCGCGATCATCTGCGCGAAGTCCTGCACCTGCGTGTTGTGCATGTTCTCGCCGAGGTGCGAGCCGATGAGCGTGAGGACCCGCGAGTTCGCGATGTCGAGGACCTCGGGGGAGCCGAGCGAGGCGCCGTAGGTCAGGTTGAAGCCGACCTCGCGCGGGCCGCGGCACTGCCCGTAGGACGGGGCCGTGACGTTCGCCGAGCCGTAGGCGAAGAGGAGGTGCTTGAAGAACGAGCCGCCGAAGCCGTGCGAGAAGAGGGCGACCTTGTCGGGGCCGCACTCGGCCTTGATCTTCAGGAGCTTCTCGGCGGTGAAGTCGAGCGCCTTCCCCCAGGAGACCTCCTCGAAGTCCTGCGTCCCGCGCGCGCCCGTCCTCCGGAGGAGCGGCTTCTTCAGCCGGTCGGGGTCGTAGAGGAGACCCGTGCCGCCCGTTCCGCGCGGGCAGAGCTTCCCGCGGGAGAGCGGGTGCTCGGGGTTCCCGACGAGCTTCGTGACCTTGCCGTCCTTCACGTGGGCGAGGACGCCGCACTTCCAGAAGCAGAGCTCGCAGAAGGTCGGGACAACCTGGTCGCCGTCGGTGCCCGGGTCGTGGACGACGTCGGGGTCGAGCCCCCACCACTTCGTCGTCAGCCCCGACCCGAGGGCCGCGGCCCCGAGGCCCGCACCGCCGATCTGGATGAACTCTCGCCGGGTCGCCGTCATCTTCGCCTCCGGTGGTCTGGAAGATCGCCGCCGGCCCGATATCAAGAAACGCGCCAGGAGGCGTCAGGCCCGAGAATGCTGCTCTGCAACGCTGTCGGCGCGAACCTGAGAGATCGTCGCTGCGACAAGTTCATTCATGTGCGACAGGATGTTTCGCGCTGTGGCGCCCCGAATGAAACACGGTGTTTCGCGCGGATACCCTCTTCCGCCGGGATGCGGACGGGTCGCCGGGCGGGGCCGGCTCCCGTACGATGAGGAAGTGATCCGCTCGAGCCGCACGCCGGTCTGGATCGTCGCCCTCGCCGTCGTCTTCGCCTCGGCGCTTCTCGGGACGGCCGGCCTGGCGTCGCGAACGCTTCGGCAGCGGGACGCGGCGGTGCGCGACGGCGTCCTCTCGCGGGCGGCGCACGAGCTCGAGGCGAGCCTGCGGGGCGCGACGCCCGAGGAGGCGTCGACCGTTCTCCAGGAGTTCCTGTCGCGGTACGGGGCGTCCGTCGACGGGGCGGCAATCGTCGGACCCTCAGGCGTCCTGGCCAGCGCCGGCGTGGACTCGACGGACGGCTACGAGGTAACGGCGGCGCTCGGTCGCGAGTGGAGGCCGGCCCTGCTCGGGGCGGAGCCGGGCTCCGGAGCCGGCTTCATGGGCGGACGGGGACCCGGTCCGGGCGCGGGGCGGGGAATGCCGCCGATCCGACTTCGGCTGCGGCCTTCGCCCGCGCTGGGTCGCGCCCCGGCCCTCGCCGGGCTCGTCCTCGCCGGCGGCGCCGCCGCGGCGCTGGCCCTCGTCGGCCTCGCGCTCGTCGCCGCCCGGGGCCTCGCCGAGCGAGCGAGGAGGGAGGCGGCCGAGGCCGAAGGTCAGCGTCTCGCAACCATCGCGAGGGCGGGGGCCGGCCTCGCGCATCGCCTCCGGAACCCGCTCGCGGTCGTGAAGGGGACGGCCCAGCTCCTCGACGGGCGCGTGCCGGAGAGCGAACGGGAGCGCGTCGTGCGGATCGTGACCGCCAGCGAGCGGATGGAGACGATCCTCTCCCGGCTCCTCGACTTCGCGCGCCCGCCCGACCCGCAGCCCGTCTCGTTCGACCTCGCCGCGCTCGCCCGCGAGGTCGCCTCGCGCGGCGGCGAAGGGACCGCGGCAGCGGTGGCCGTCCGCGCCGACCGGCCGGTCCCGGTGCGCGCCGACCGGGAGCACGTCGAGACGATCCTGGAGGAGCTCCTCGCGAACGCCCGCGCCTTCGACCCGAACGGAACGCTCGAGGTGACGGTCCGGGCCGAAGGGAACCGGGCGGTCGTCGAGGTCGCCGACCGGGGGCCGGGCCTCGACCTCGATCCGGCGAGCGCGTTCGAGCCGTACGTGACGTCGCGTCCCGACGGGACCGGCCTCGGTCTCGCCATCGTCCGGTCGCTGGCGACGGCGAACGGCGGCGCCGCGTCCCTCGCGCCGCGTTCCGGGGGCGGCTGCGTCGCGACGCTCGCGCTGCCCGGAGAGGGAGCCTGACGTGGCGCGCCTTCTCGTCGTCGACGACGAGCCCTCGTTTCGCGCGCTCCTGCGCGACATCCTCGAGGGAGCGGGGCACGGCGTCACCGAAGCGCGGGACGGAGCGGAGGCCCTGGCTTTCCTCGAGAGGACGAGCTTCGACCTCGTCCTGACCGACCGGAGGATGCCGGTGGTCGACGGCCTCGAGCTCCTCCGGCGCGTCCGCGCACGGACCTCGCCGCCACCGGTCGTCGTCCTGACCGCCCACGGCTCGATCCCGGAGGCGGTGGAGGCGGTCCGGCTCGGCGCCGCCGACTACATCACGAAGCCGCTGCCGTCGCCGGAGGCGCTCGTCGACCTCGTCGCGAGCCTCCAGCCGCGCGAGGACGACGGCGAGCTCGTGACGGCCGACCCCGCGATGAAGGAGCTGCTCGAGCTCGTCGACCGGGTCGCGCCGCGGGACGTCGCCGTCCTCGTGACCGGCGAGTCGGGGACGGGGAAGGAGCTCGTCGCCCGCCGGCTCCACGCCCGCTCGCCCCGCGCGAAGGGGCCCTTCGTCGCGGTAAACGCGGCGGCGCTCCCCGAGACGCTCGCCGAGAGCGAGCTCTTCGGGGCGGAGCGGGGCGCGTTCACGGGCGCCGACCAGGCGCGCGCCGGGCGCTTCGAGGAAGCCTCCGGCGGGACGCTCTTCCTCGACGAGGTGGGGGAGCTGCCGGTCGGGCTCCAGTCGAAGCTCCTCCGGGTCCTCGAGGAGCGGGTCGTGCGGCGGCTCGGGGGGAGCCGGGACCTGCCGGTCGACGTCCGGCTCGTCGCCGCCACGAACCGCGACCTCACCCGCGAGACGGAGGAGGACGGGTTCCGGCAGGACCTCTTCTTCCGCCTCGCCGTCGTCGTCGTGAACGTCCCGCCGCTTCGCGAGCGGCCGGACGACGTGCCGCTCCTCGCGAGGCACTTCGCCCAGCGGCTCGCCGCGCGGCACGGGGTGCCCGTCCCCTCGCTCGCGGACGACGCCCTCGCGGCCCTCTCGGCGCACGCCTGGCCGGGGAACGTCCGGGAGCTGAGGAACGTCCTCGAGCGGGCGGTCGTCGTCCGGGGAGGAGAGCCGATTCGCGGCGCCGACCTCGGCCTCGCCCCGGCCTCGTCGGCGTTCGCGCCGCTCGACCGCGCCCACCGCGAGCGGGAGGCGCTCCTCGCGGCGCTCCGGCGAACCGGAGGGAAGCGCGAGGAGGCCGCGAAGCTCCTCGGCATCTCGGTGCGGACGCTCTACTACCGCCTCAAGCAGTGGGGGATGGGCTGAGCCCTTCTCCGGGAGGGACGGGCGCCCCTGCAGCGCCCGTGCAGCGGGACTGCGGACTTTGCAGTCCCGGACCTCTCCGAGATGGCCGGCGGCGGCGGGAAAGTCGCTCCGCCTGAATCACTTCGCTGCGCTCCGCCCCCGCGTGCGACGGCTGGCACCGGGCGTGGATGAGGGGCGACGAGGCGGCCCGAGACCGTGGCCGCCAGCACCGATCAAGGAGCCGAACATGAAGAAGACCGCTCTCCTCGCCGCCCTCCTCCTCGCGACGCCGCTCCTCGCCCAGCCCGGTCCCCGCGGAGGCCAGGGGAACGGCCCGGGCGCCGGCGCGGGTGCGCCCGCTGCGCCCGCGGCGAGCCCCTTCGTGACGTACTTCGCCTCGCTTCCGAAGGAGCCGCTCGGCTCCGCCGAGGCCGCGGAGATCGCGTTCCTCCGCGAAGAGGAGAAGCTCGCCCGCGACGTCTACCGCGCGCTCTTCGCCGCCCACGGCGACCGCGCGTTCGCGAATATCGCCGCCGCGGAGCAGCGGCACATGGACCTCGTGAAGCTCCTCCTCGACCGCTACGAGCTGGCCGACCCGGCCGCCGCGACGGCGCCCGGCGAGTTCGAGGACGCGCGGCTCGCGGCGCTCTACACCGACCTCGTGGCGAAGGGGAAGGTCTCTCTCGTCGAAGCGCTGAAGGTCGGCGCGACGATCGAGGACCTCGACCTCGCCGATCTCGCGAAGGCGCTCGCCGCCTCCGACAACCGGGACGTCGACGCCGTGATGCAGAACCTCGCGAAGGGTTCGCGCAATCACCTCCGCGCCTTCGCCGGTCGCCTCCAGGCGCTCGGCGCTCCCTACGCCGCCCGGTACCTCCCGGCCGACGACGTGGCGGCGATCCTCGCCGCCCCTCGGGAGCGGGGCGCGGTCGACGAGATCGGCAAGCTCCTGCCGGGGACCGGACCGGGTCTCGGGCGGATGGGCCGTGGTCGCGGGCCGGGAGCGGGCGCCGGGAACGGCACCGGGACGTGCGACGGGACGGGGCCGGGCGCTGGCACCGGTCCGGGAGCGGGCTTCGGCCCCGGCGACGGCACGGGCGCCGGCTGCCCCAACCGGTAGACGCAACGGCGCGCCGCGCCTTTCGCGGCCCGAGGACGGACGGGGGGAGAAGGTTTCCTTCTCTCCCCGTTCCGCGTCTGCGGCCTGCGGCGGCCGTCCCGCCGCGGGCAGACCCGATAATCGGGAATGCCCTCGGACAAGGCCCTCCTCCTCACAGCGATGGGCGCCTACCTGGCGCTCACGATCGGCGTCGGCCTCTGGTACTCGAGGCGCAGCGCCCGGAGCGCCGAGGCCTACTTCCTCGGGGAGCGCGGCCTCGGGCCGTGGGTCGCCGCGATGAGCGCGGAGGCCTCCGACATGAGCGGCTGGCTCCTCATGGGGCTTCCGGGCGTCGCCTACTTCGCGGGGGCGGGCGAGGCGGCCTGGACCGCGATCGGCCTCGCCCTCGGCACGTTCGCCTGCTGGAGCCTCGTCGCGCGGCGCCTCAGGGCCCACTCGATCGTCGCGGGGAACGCGTTCACGCTCCCGGCGTTCTTCAGCGCCCGCTTCCACGACGACCGGCGCCTCCTCTCGACGATCGCCGCGGGAATGCTCCTCTTCTTCTTCTCGATCTACGTCGGCGCCCAGTTCGTCACGTTCGGGAAGCTCTTCGGCTACGTCCTCGGCATGGAGGGCTTCTACGCGCGGATGGTCGTCTTCGGCGCGCTCTTCGTCCTCGCCTACACGTTCATCGGCGGCTTCCTCGCCGAGACGATGTCCGACTTCATCCAGGGGACGCTCATGTTCTGCGCCCTCGTCCTCGTCCTTTCGGTCGGGACGGCGAAGGCGGGCGGCGTCGGAGCGCTCCTCGCCGAGCTCGGGGCGATCCCGCGCTTCACCGACCTCTTCGGCGTCGCGACGCCGCTCGACGCCGCCGGAGCGGTCGTGACCGCCGCAGCCGGGAACGCGCAGGCGCTCGTCGGCGGGGTCCCCGCGTTTGGTCCCGGAGTCGGCTACGGCTTCCTCGCGATCCTCTCCTGCCTCGCCTGGGGCCTCGGGTACTTCGGGATGCCGCAGGTCCTTCTCCGATTCATGGCGATCGAGAAGCCCGCGATGGTCGCGCGCGCCCGCGCGATCGCGGTCACCTGGTGCGTCGTCTCGCTCCTCGCCGCGGTCGGCATCGGCCTGATCGGCCGCGCCCTGATGCCCGCCCGGCTCCTGACGGCGAGCGCGGCGGAGACGATCTTCATCCACCTCGCGGTCGACTTCTTCCCGCCGCTCCTCGCCGGGCTGGTCCTCTCCGGCATCGTCGCCGCCTCGATCAGCTCGGCCGATTCCTACATGCTCATCGCCTCCTCCTCGCTCGCGAACGACCTCGTTCCGAACTTCCGGGCCGAGCCGCTTTCGGACCGGTCGATCCTCGGACTCGCGCGCGGCACGCAGGTCGCGGTGACCGCCTTCGGGATCCTCGTCGCCCTCTCGGGGAACGACTCGATCTTCCGCGTCGTCTCCTACGCCTGGGCCGGGCTCGGCGCCGCGTTCGGGCCCCTCGTCCTCTTCTCGCTCTTCTGGAGGCGGACGACGCTCGCGGGGGCCGTCGCGGGGATGCTGACCGGAGGGATCGCCGTCGTCGCCTGGAAGAACCTCTTGGCGCCGCTCGGCGGCGCGTTCGCCGTCTACGAGCTCCTCCCGGCGTTTCTCCTCTCCTCGCTCGCGATCGCCGTCGTCAGCCGCCTGACGCCCGCGCCGCCGGCGGAGGTCACAGACGCCTTCGACGAGGCGCGGACCTTCCCGGGCTGAGCGCCGGGACTACTTCGGAGCCGGCGGGAGGACCTCGAGCTCGATCGCGACGGGGAAGGGGAGCCCCGCGTCGGGCGTCGGCCTCACGTTCGAGACGGCGTAGACGAGCTCGAGGCGCCGCGGGCCCGGGGCCGTCCTCTTCGGGACCCTCACCTCGAGGAGGCTCGTCCCGTTCGCGGCGACGACGAGCTTCCCCGGGACGACGACCTCGCCCGCCGCTCCCTCCCCCTCGAGGACGAGGCGGAGGTCGGAGTCGTTCCGGAGCCGCACGTATCCCTCGTCGCCCGCGCGGACGGCGAGCTTCGGGTTCTCGATCGTCACGGCGGCGGCGACGAGCGGCCGGAGCTCCTTCTCGCGCCCGGCGAGCTTCCCGTCGGCCCAGGCGGCCGTCCTCCGCGCGAAGAGCGCCTCGCGGATCCCCTCCTCGCTCCGCTCCTTCGCGAAGACGAGCGTGACGGGGCGACGGTCCCCCTCGTGGACGTGCCAGGCGAGGTTCGAGGGGTCGTGGATGTCGGAATTCGCGAGGATCGCGAGGTCCTTCTCGAGCGCCCAACCGTGCGCTTCCGGGTAGTACTCGCGGTCGTTCGCCACCTCGATGCCGTCCATCAGGCCGGCCGCGAGGATCTCGTCGTGCTCGGGGTACCAGCGCGCGACGCCGTCCTTCTGCTGCCCGCGCCAGCCGGGGTGGTTCCAGAAGAGAAAGGCCCCCTGCGCCCGCGCCGCTCTCAGCGCGTCCCTCCACTCGACGGTTTCGAGCGGCTTCGACGTCTTCAGGAAGATCGCGTTGAAGTGGCCGGGCGGCATCTTCCGCGTCACCTCGGAGCCCCGGACGACGAGGACCCCGAGCTTCTCCCCGAGCGGCGCGGCGATCTCGAAGGGGCGGTCGTGGCTCGTCGGTAGGTCCGCCTCGTGCGGCTGGTACTCGATGTGGTCGGTGATGGCGATCGCGTCGTACCCCTCGCGCCACGCCTCCTCGGAGCGGATGTCGGGCCAGACGGAGCCGTCGGAGAAGACCGTGTGCGTGTGGAAGTCGCAGCGGAGCGTGACGAAGCCCGGGATGTCGGGGACCCGGAGCGGCCTGCGAACGCGGACCTCGTGCGCCGGAGCGGTCCGCGCGAGCGCAGCGACGGTGGCGAGAACGGCGAGACCGGCGAGCCGGAGAGGGGCGGAGCGACGCGGCATGCGGACCTCCTCGCGGGAGCGACGGTCGATTCTCCGGCCGCGTCCGGGTCGTGGCAACGGACCGCCGCGGGGCCGCGTGCTACCTTCGATCGATGCCCGACGCGCTCCCCGACGTCTTTCACGAGCTCGAGGCCGACGCCCTCCCTGCCGCCGCGGAGACGCTCGTCTCGATCGCGGCCGACTACCTGGCCGAGACGCGCTCCGGCGACGGCCCCGTCTCGACTCCGCTCACCCCTCGGGAGCTCGCGCACCTCTTCGACGAGCCCCTGCCCCGGCGGGGAAGGCCCCTCGCCGAGGTCGCCGAGCGCCTCCGACGCGAGGTCGTCCCCGCCTCGAACCGCCTCTGCCACCCGCGCTCGATGGGGCACCAGGTCTCGGCGCCCCTCCCCGCTGCGATCTGGACCGAGCCGCTGGCCGCGGCGCTCAACCAGTCCCTCGCCGTCTTCGAGATGTCGCCCGCCGGGACGGCGATCGAGGGCCGGGTCGTCCGCTGGATGTGCGACCTCGCGGGATTCGGGCCCGCAGCGGGAGGGACGTTCACCTCGGGCGGGACCGAGGCGACGTTCACGGCGCTCCTCGCCGCCCGCGCGGCGGCGCTCCCCGACGCCTGGACGAGGGGAGTCGGGGCGGAGCCGCCGGTCGTCCTGCACGGGGAGCACGCGCACTACGCCGTCTCCCGCGCCGTTGGCGCGCTCGGGCTCGGGACCGACGCCGCGGTGGCGGTCCCCTCGCGCGCGTTCCGCATGGACGTCGCCGCGCTCGAGGCCGAGCTCGATCGGCAGACGGCCCGCGGACAGCGGGTGATGGCCGTCGTCGCGACGGCCGGCTCCACGGCGACCGGCTCGTTCGACGACCTGCCGGCGATCGGCCGCCTCTGCGAGGCGCGCGGCGTCTGGCTCCACGTCGACGGCGCTCACGGCGCCTCCGCCCTCCTCTCCTCGGCTCACCGCGGGCGGCTCGACGGGATCGCGGGGGCCCGCTCGCTCGCCTGGGACCCGCACAAGATGATGCTGATGCCCCTCTCGGCGGGCGTCCTCCTCGTGCGCGACGAGCGCGATCTCGACGCCGCGTTCGCCCAGCGGGCCCCGTACCTCTTCCACGGCGCGGAGGGGGAGCGGAGCCCCGACCAGGGGAAGCGCAGCTTCCAGTGCTCGCGGCGGCTCGACGCGCTGAAGGTCTGGGTCGCCCTCCAACGCTACGGCGCGGACGGCCTCGGCGCTCTCTACGACGGCCTTTGCTCCGGGGCCCGGACGCTCCACGCGGCGCTCGCGGCCCGGCGCGACTTCGAGACGCTCCACGAGCCGGAGTCGAACATCCTCTGCTTCCGCTGGGTCGGCGGCGGGGAGCTCGACGCCGAACGCCTCGACGGGATCAACCTGCGCCTCCGCGAGGCGTTCAACCGCTCCGGGGAGGGCTGGATCACGACGACGCTCCTGGGCGGACGGCGGGTCCTTCGCGCGACGCAGATGAACCCGCGGACGACGGCGGCCGACCTCGAGCGGGTCGTCGAGGGGCTCGCGCGAACGGGGCGGGAGATCGCCGCCCGGAGCGCGGATCGTCCTTGACCAATACGGGCATATGCCCGAAACTGCCGGGTGGCCCGCGGTGGAGATGCGGGGGCCCGAACGGGAGCCCCGCGGATCGCGGCGGCCGGAAGGAGCCCCGATGAACCTCTGCATCCCGGTCAGCGCCGACCGCGGCCTCGAGAGCCCGGTCTCCGGGCACTTCGGTTCCGCGCCGCTCTACCTCCTCGTCGACTCGGAGACTCGCGCGACGCGCACCCTCACGAACGCCCGGGCCGTCCACGAGCACGGCGCCTGCCGTCCGCTCGACGCGCTCGCAGGGGAGCGGGTCGACGCCCTCGTCGTCGGCGGCATCGGCGCGGGAGCCCTGGCAAAGCTCCGCGGCGCGGGGATCCGCGTCTTTCGCGCGACGGCGCCGACGGCCTCCGCCTGCCTCGACGCCTTCCTCCGGAACGAGGTCGAGGAGATCGACCCCGCCGGAGCGTGCGCCGGCCACGAGCACGACCACGGCGCGGGGCACGCAGCCGGACTCCCGACGCGGACCTGAGCTGGACGGGGACACGGGCCGGCGACGGTGGGGCGCCGGCTCCGCTCAGTAGCTGTGCTCGCTCAGCTTCACCTTCCCGCGGAACGTCCAGTAGATGACGCCGGAATACGTCAGGACGAACGGCATCCCGACGGCCGCGATGACCAGCATGATCCCGAGCGTCTTCGGGCTGGAGGCCGCGTTGAAGACCGTGACGGAGCGCGACGGGTCGCCGGCGGCCGTCACGAGGTTCGGGTAGAGCGCGAGGCCGAAGAGCGCCACGAGCCCCGCGATCACGCCCGCCGAGGAGAGGAAGGCGAGGCCGGGCCGGTCGCGGTAGAGGCAGCGCGGGATGTTCGCGACGGCGAGGATCGTCCCGACGACGACGACGATCGCCCACGGGAAGCTTCGGAAGTTCTCCGTAGCCCGCGGGATGAAGGCGACCGTCGCCACCGTCGTCAGCATGAAGAAGACCATGAAGAGGCCCCACGAGCGCCACATCCACTCGCGGAGGCGCTGCTGGAACTCCCCTTCGGTCTTCAGGTAGAGGAAGAGCCCGCCGTGCATCGCGAAGAGGGCGACGGTCATCGCCCCGACGAGGAGCGGGTAGGGGCCGAGCTGGTCGACGACCGTCCCGGTGACGTTGCCGTTCGCGTCGATCGGAACGCCCAGCATCGCGTTCCCGACGGCGACTCCGAAGAGGAGCGTCGCCGTGAACGAGCCGCCGAAGAAGGCCCAGTCCCAGAAGCGGCGCCACGCGGGCGAGGCCATCTTCGAGCGGAACTCCATCGAGACGGCCCGCGAGATGAGCGCGACGAGGAGGAGCATGAAGGCCGTGTAGAAGCCCGAGAAGACCGTCGCGTAGCCCTCGGGGAAGGCGGCGAAGAGGGCGCCGCCGAACGTGACGAGCCAGACCTCGTTGCCGTCCCAGAGCGGGCCGATGGAGTTCATCGAGATCCGGCGCTCGAGGTCGGTCCGCGGGACGAACGGATGGAGGATGCCGACGCCGAGGTCGAAGCCGTCGAGGATCGCGTAGCCGCAGAGGAGGACCCCCTCGAGGACGAACCAGGTGATCGCGAGCGCTTCGAAAGACATCGCCGCCTCCTCAGCCCCGGTCCTCGCCGCCCGTGAGCCGCCCCTCGTGGACGGCGCGGAGGCCCGCCGCGGCGAGGGCTCCGTCGTCGGCCGCGCCCTCCCCGGGTGGCGCCTCGTCCGGTCCGTGCTGGATCTTCCGGTGGAGGACGAAGACCCAGACGGCGCCGAGCGCGAGGTAGATGAACCCGAAGCCGACGAGGGAGCCGAGGACCTGCCCGGCGGAGACGTTCGGGCTCGCGGCCTCGAGCGTCCGGAGCCCCACGCGCTCGTCGTAGACGACGCGCCCCTCGGGGCCGACGACGACGTCCGTCCCGTCGGCGTTCCAGGTCACCGGCGGGTGGACGATCCAGGGCTGGCGGCCCACCTCGGCGGCCGCCCAGCCGACCTCGTTCGCGACGATCGGCAGGACGACGGCGGGGACGAAGAGCCAGAGGAGCCAACGCGTCTCGTACAGCGTGCCGCGCCACCTCAGGAACGAGGCGAGGAGCGTCAGGCCGATGAAGGCCATCCCGAGCGCGACCATCAGGTGGTAGCTCTGGAAGCTGAGGCCGACGGGCGGGCGGTCCTCCGGGCGGAAGCGATCGAGGCCGACGACGGGCCTGCCCGGGTCGCCGTGCAGGAGGAGGCCGAGGCCGCCGGGAACGGCGACGCGGAGCTTCACGGTCTGCGTCGCGTCGTCCGGGAACCCGAAGAGGCTCAGGTCGGCGGGCCCGGTGACGTAGTGCCCCTCGAAGGCGGCGAGCTTCGCCGGCTGGTGGCGATAGACCATCCCCGCCTGCCCGTGCCCGGAGACGAGCATCGCGAGCGCCGAGACCGTGGCCAGGACGAGCGCGCCGTCGAACGAGCGGCGGGCGAACTCGGTGTGGCGCCCCTTCAGGAGGTACCAGGCCGCGATCGACATGACGAAGAACGCCCCGACGAGGAACGCCCCGATCCAGACGTGGACGAGCCGGTGGACCGTCGACGGGTTAAAGACCATCGCCCAGAAATCGGTGATCTCCGCGCGCATCACCGGCTGGCCGTCCCGCAGCAGCGGCACGCCGTCGCGGAGGACCGGGACGACGTGGTGCCCGGCCGGCGTCTGCTGCCAGCTGTTCGCGACGACGATCCAGATCGACGAGAAGATCGATCCGAGCGAGACCATCAGGGTCGCGAAGAAGTGCATCTTCGGCCCGACGCGGTCCCACCCGAAGACGAGGATGGCGAGGAAGCCCGACTCGAGGAAGAACGCGAAGATCCCCTCGGCCGCGAGCGCCGAGCCGAAGACGTCGCCGACGAACCGCGAGTAGGTCGACCAGTTCGTCCCGAACTGGAACTCCATGACGATCCCGGTGGCGACGCCGATCGCGAAGTTGAGCGCGAAGACCTTCGTCCAGAACCGGGCGGCCGTCTCGTAGATCGGGTCCTTCGTCTTCAGGAACCATCCTTCCAGCCAGACGAGGACGACGCCGAGCCCGATCGTCAGCAGCGGGAAGATGTAGTGGAACCCGATACTGACGGCGAACTGGATGCGCGAGAGAGTGACGGCGTCCATCGGCGACCTCGGTGGAGCGGTGCGGCCTCTACTTCTTCACGAGCTCGACGCGCCGGTTCTTCGCGCGGCCGTCCTCCGTGCGGTTGTCGGCGACCGGGACCGTCTGCCCGTACCCCTTCGCCGTCATCCGGCCGGCCGCGATCCCGCGCTTCACGAGGGCAGCCATCACCGCCTGCGCGCGCTCCTGGGAGAGCTTCCTGTTGGCCTCGGCGCCCCCGACGGCGTCCGTGTGGCCGCCGACCTCGACCTTCAGCTCCGACGCCGCCTTCAGCGCCGCGGCGGCGTCGTCGAGGAGCTTCGCCGAGTCGGGCGAGATCGTCGCCTTGCCCGTGTCGAACGTGACGTAGAGCGAGACGAAGCCGTCCTTCCTCAGCTGGTCGGCGATCTCGTTGACGGCGACCTCCTGCTTCATCGCCTCGCGCTCCGAGACGGTCATCAGGTAGCTCCCGTCGCTCTCGCTCGCCTGGAAGAAGGCCCAGGTCTCCTTGCCCCCCTTCACGAACTTCATCGTCAGGCCGAAGCTCGTGCAGCTGTTCCCCATGTCGGGCATCCCCTCGGAGTCGTAGTTGGCCTTGCACCAGCCGGGCCACTGGCCCTCGATCGTGCCCCCGGCTCTCTTCGCAGCCGCCTCGAAGTTGCGCATCAGCTGCAGGCCGCTCGGAGGGGTCGTCCCCTCCTTGATCTGGAAGTTGACGCGCCACGTCGGCCCCTCGACCTCGACGGACCGGAGCACCTCCTCGCCGGGCTTCATCTGCCCGACGGGGAACTTCCGGAGGTCGAACTGGCTGCTCGCGCAGTCGACGATGTACGAGTTCGGGAACCGCGTGAAGAGCGGGTGGTCCTTGCAGCCCTCGTAGTCCTCCTGGGCCCGGGCGGGAACGGTCGCGAGCAGCAGCGCCATGGCGCCGAGAGCGAGCTTTCTCATTTCCTTCCTCCTCGATCGTCCCTTCCGGGGACGTCCGCGGCCACGCCGGCCGAATCGCCGCCCCGGGCGCCTGGACGGGCCCGGAGAGCTTCGGCTCGAGTCGTGGCGAACGCGTCGGCGATTCTCCGATCGCGGAGCGCGAGGGTCAAGGAGCGCACCCGCAGATGTCGCCCCCGCAGACGACGAGCTGCGGTCCGCGGGACGTGAAGGCGGCGCCGAAGGTTCAGCGGACCTCGATCCCGGAGCCCTCCGCCACCTCGCCGATCCTCCAGGCTCGCCCTCCCTCGAGCTCCAGCGTCGCGAGGAACGTCCTCTCGCCGGCCGCGGGCACGGAGGCGAGGAGGCCGCCCGACGTCTGCGGATCGGCGAGGAGGGTCGCCTCGGCGTCGGAGAGGGCGCGCGTGCGCGAGAGGCGCGGCCCGAAGTGCTCGAGGTTCCCGAAGGCGCCGCCGGGGAAGACCATGTCGGCCGCGAGGCGCGCCGCTCCGGGAAGGAAGGGGAGCGCGTCCCAGTCGAGGCGGAAGCGGACGCCGGACGCCTCGGCCATCTCGAGCGCGTGGCCGAGGAGGCCGAAGCCGGTGACGTCGGTCGCGGCCTTCGCGCCCGCCGCCCGCGCGGCGCGCGCCGCGCCCCGGTTCAGCGTCTTCATCGAGTCGACCGCCGCGGCGACCTCTCCTTCCGTGGCGAGGCCGCGCTTGAGGGCCGTCGTGACCGTCCCCGTCCCGAGCGGCTTCGTCAGCCAGAGCCCGTCGTCCGGCCGCGCGCCTCCCTTCGTCAGGAGACGGCCGGCCTCGCCGAAGCCGACGACGCAGAGCCCGTACTTCGGCTCCTTGTCCTGGATCGAGTGGCCGCCCGCGATCACGGCCCCGGCGGACCTCACGACCTCGGCTCCCCCGCGGAGGACCTCGGCGAGCGTCGCGGCGGAGAGCTGCGGCGGGAACGCGACGAGGTTCAGGGCGAGCGCCGGCTCGCCCCCCATCGCCCAGACGTCGCTCATCGCGTTCGCCGCGGCGATGGCGCCGAAGTCGTACGGCTCGTCGACGACCGGCGTGAAGAAGTCGGTCGTCAGGATGAGCGCGCGCCCGTCCCCGAGGTCGAGGACGGCGGCGTCGTCCGGCTCGGCGAGCCCGACGAGGACGTCGGGGCGGGAGGCCGCGGGGAAGAGGTCACCGAGGACGCGCAGGACCTGCGCGGTCTGCCCGGGGGGCAGCTTCGACGCTCACCCCGCGCAGGAGCTGAGGCTCGTGAGCTTCCGGAAGACCTCGTCGCTCATTCCTCGCCTCCTTTCCGCGCGGCCGTGCCGGCGCGCCGTCGTTCCATCCGCGCCCGCTCCCTCGCCTCGAGGACGAGGCCGAAGCCGAAGCCGAAGACCGCGAGGAGGAGTATGGCGGAGCCGTGCCAGACGAGGACGTGCGAGAGGTGCGTGATGGGGCAGTCGAGGTGGTAGACCCCCTCGGCGAGGAAACCCGTCCCGGCGCCGGCGAGGAGCCCCGCGAGCCGGGCGCGGAGCGGCGCCGCCCGGAGGACGAGGAGGGCGGCGACGGCGAAGGCCGTCAGGCCGATGACGCCCTGAAGGCCGGCGCAGGAGGGGCCGAAGCTCAGGAGCGGGTCGTCGACCTCCATCCCGCGGCTCGCGCGGCGCGTCGCGGCGGCGAGCGCGACGAAGAGGGCCGCGGCGCCGCCGAGGGCGAGGAGCGCGGCGCCGCGCCCCGGCCCCCGCGCGGGAACGGCCTCGGCGAGGGCGAGCGCGACGAGCCCGGCGCCTGCGGCGACCTCGGCGAGGACGACGCCCCACGTCAGGAGGACGCCGAGCTCGGCGACGTCGGAGCGGAGGCCCCGGAGGGCGAGGACGAGCGTCGCGGCGACGGCGGCCCAGGCGAGGAGGGTGAGGGCGCGCCGAGCGGGCGAGGCGAGCGGGCGAACCGGCCGGAGGTCGCTCGCGACGGCGGCGCGAAGCGCGGGCGGGAGCGGTGTGCCGCTCATCGCGCTCCTTCCCGCGCGAGGAGGTCCCGGAGCTGTCCCATGGCGCGGTGCGAGCGGAGCTTGGCGGCCATCGTCGTGACGCCGAGGACGGCCCCCACCTCCTGAAAAGAGAGCCCCTCCACGTGGTGGAGGAGGAGCGCCTCGCGGCGGTCGACGGGGAGCGTCGCGAGGGCGCGCGAGACGAGGTCCCTCGAAGCGAGCGACTCGGCCTCGGCCGGGACGGGGAGGTCGGGCAGCTCGTCCGTCGGGAGCTCCTCGTTCCGGCCGCGCCTTCGGTCCGTGCGGCAGGCCATCAGGAAGACGTTGTGCGCGATCGCGTAGATCCACGCCTTCGCGGAGCGCGCCGGGTCGTACGTCTGCCGCGCGCGGTGGACGTGGAAGAACGTCTCCTGGAGGAGGTCGTCCGCGCGGACCGCGTTCCGCGTCAGCGAGGCGAGGAACGCCCTCACGGGGCCCGCGAGCTCGCCGTAGAGGCTCTCGAACGCGGACTCGTCCCCGCCCTGGTACGCCACCATCAGCTTCGCCAGCCTCTCCCGTGCCTCGTTCTCGGACAACGCGCGGATCGTAGCCGCCCGGACCGCCCCCGGGGAAATCGCGGCTCGCTCGCGGTCACGCGCCGCTCACTCGCCGATCACCACGGGTTCGTCACGTGACAGGCGGCGCCGTTCTTCGCGAGGTACTCCTGGTGGTACTCCTCGGCGGGCCAGAACGTCTTCGCCGGCTCGACGAGCGTCACGATCCTCTTCTCGCCGTACTCTTTCCGCGCGGCGAGCCCCTCGAGGATCTCCCGCGCCACCTTCTCCTGCCCGGCGTCGACGGTCCAGATCCCCGAGCGGTACTGGTCGCCGACGTCGGGCCCCTGGCGGTTCAGCTGCGTCGGGTCGTGCATGGAGAAGAACGCCTCGACGAGCCGACGGTACGTGATGCGGTTCGCGTCGTAGACGACCTTCACCGTCTCGGCGTGCCCAGTGTCTCCCTCACAGACCTGCCGGTAGGTCGGCTTCTCCGTCCGTCCCTGCATGTAGCCGCTCGTCGCCTCGAGGACGCCCGGCCCGCGCGAGAACCAGTGCTGGACCCCCCAGAAGCAGCCGGCGGCGAAGTAGGCGGTCTCGGCCTTCACGGGGCGGCTCTCCGGCGGCACGGGCGCTCCGTTCTCGAGGAACGTCAGCGAGGCGGAGTTCAGGCAGTGGCGCTCGCCCGTCGGGGCCGGTCCGTCCTCGAACACGTGCCCGAGGTGGGCGCCGCAGCGGGCGCAGTTGATCTCGACCCGTTTCATGCCGTGAGACGTGTCGGTCACACGAGTCACGTGAGCCGGGTCGAACTCACGGAAGAAGCTCGGCCAGCCCGTTCCCGAGTCGAACTTGTGCTCGCTCGAGAAGAGGGGGAGGCCGCAGACGACGCAGAGGTACGTCCCCTCCTTCTTGTTGTCGAGGAGGTTCCCGCAGAACGGGGCTTCCGTCCCGGACTTCTGCGTCACCCGGTACGACTCCGGGTCGAGCTTCTTCGCGAGGCGGGCGACCTCCTCGCGGGAGAGGGGCGTGATGTCGTGGCCGGACTTCGAGAGGACCGTCTTCATCTTTTCCACCTTCTCGGGTTTCGTTTGCTTTCCGGCCGGAGGCCCCGCGAGCGAGCTCGAGGGGCCGCAGGCGGCGAAGCCGGCCGCGAGCGCGAGGCCGGCGGCGAGGAGGGCGGCGGCTCCCGAACGGCGGGAGGCGGATCGGGGCGGGGGTGCGGGGGTCTCGCGCATCGTCGTCACGCTCTCCGTGATGCTCGCAGGTACGCTCCGGTTTCGCGAATGGATCGGTCCGGAGACCGTCGATCGATTCGTTTCCGCCGGCTGAAACCTTTCCGGCGGGGCGGCATCCCGGGTGCAGAGACCCGCGGACCGGCCCGCGCGGCCGGCCGAAACGAACGTGGCAGGCGAGGCCTGTCGAAAGAGGAGACACCATGAAGAGGAACCGTCCGTCCAACGTCTACCTGTCCGCCGTCGTGGCCGGCCTCGTCGCGAGCTCCGCCCTCGCGGCGGGCACGCTCCGCGCCGACGAGAAGACGCCCGCCCCTTCGGGGACGCCGGCGGCGACGCAGAAGGACAAGAACGCCTGCGGCGGCCCGAACGGTTGCGGGGGGAAGAAGGCGGGAGAAAAGAAGGGAGACAAGAAGGCCGGGCCCGAGGCGACCGACCGGCACGCCTGCAAGGGCCAGAACGCGTGCAAGGGGAAGGGGGGCTGCAAGACGGAGAAGAACGCCTGTCGCGGCCACAACGCCTGCAAGGGGATGGGCGGCTGCCGCACGGACGGCAAGGCCTCGGCGCAGCCGACGGCGAAGCCGGCCTGATCGGACGGCGCGAGGGCGGCCCCGCGCCGCGGGGCCGCCTCGCCCGACCGGAGGACGACATGCGAAACCGATTCGGCCTGCCGATGCTCGGCTACGGCGTGGGCCTCCGGACGGTCCACTTCTCCGACCACCTCGGGCGGCCGGGCGGTGCCGACTTCCTCGAAGCGATCACCGAGAACTTCCTCGACACCGGCGGGCGGCCCCTCCACGTCCTCGAGCGGCTCGCCGAGCTCACGCCGGTCGTCCTCCACGGCGTCTCGATGAACGTCGGGAGCGTCGACCCGCTCGACCTCGCCTACCTCCGGGAGGTGAGGGCGCTCGCCCGGCGCGTCGACGCGCGCTGGGTGACCGACCACCTCTGTTGGACGGGCGTCGCCGGCCGGAACACGCACGACCTCCTCCCGCTCCCGCGGAACGAGGAGACGCTCGCGCACGTCGCCGCTCGCCTCCGCGTCATCCAGGACGTCCTCGAGAGGCCGGTCCACCTCGAGAATCCCTCCACCTACCTCGAGCTCGCCGCCTCCACGATGGGCGAGGCCGAGTTCCTCGGCCGCCTCGCCGACCTCTCGGGCTGCGGCCTCCTCGTCGACGTGAACAACGTCTTCGTCTCCTCCTTCAACCACGGCCGGGATGCCGAGGCGTGGATCGACGCGATTCCGGCCGACCGGGTCGTCCAGGTCCACCTCGCGGGGCACACCAACCTCGGGACGCACCTCCTCGACACGCACTCCGACCACGTGAGGGACGAGGTCTGGGCGCTCTTCGCGCGGCTCGTCCGGCGCACCGGCCCCGTGACGACGCTCGTCGAGTGGGACGAGGAGATTCCTCCGCTCGACGTCGTCCTCGCCGAGGCGCGAAAGGCCCGGGCCGTGGCCGAGGCCGCCCTCGGCGACCGCGACGGGCGTCGCGAACGGGAGGCGGCGTGACGGCGGCCGGCCTCCCCCTCGCGGAGTTCCAGGAGTGGATGCAGGCGGTGATCGTCCACCCCGGCGGGGTCGACGCGGGGCTCCGTTCGCGCGCCGCGCGGCGGCGCCTCCCGCCGTCGCGGCTCGGTGCCGTCGTCCGCGCGTACGGAGCGCTCTGTCCCGTCGAGCGCCTCGGGATCTACGCGTCGATGTACCCCCTCCGGACGGTCGAGGCGCTCCGCTCCGACTACCCGGCCCTCGCGACGCTCCTCGGCGAAAGGAGGTTCGGCGCGCTCGTTCGGGAGTACGTCGCGGCGCATCCCTCCACGAGCTTCACGCTCGCCCGGCTCGGCGACCGGCTCCCGTCGTTCGCTGCAACGTGGGGGCCGGAGCGTGGGCGAGGCCTTCGCGCGGACGTCGCCCGCCTCGAGCGCGCCGCGGCGGCCGTCTTCGACGCCGCCGACGTCGCGCTCCTCGACGCCCCCGCGCTGGCGGCCGCGCTCGCGTCGGAGGGGGAGTCGCTCCGCCTCGTCACCGCGCCCGCCTTCGCGATCCTCGCCGTCCGGCCCGGCGCCGTCGCGGTCCTCGACGCCGTCCTCGAGGACGCTTCGGCCCCCACCTCCGCGGAGCGAGGCCTCGTCCACGTCGCTCTCTACCGGAGGGACTTCACCGTCCTCCGCCGCACCCTCGACCCGGTGCCAGGTCGGCTCCTCGCGGCTCTCGTGTCGGGACTCCCGCTCGCCGAGGCGCTCTCCCGCGCGGCGCGCAGGCGCCCGGGGGCCCGGATCGTCTCGGGCTGGCTCGCGGAGTGGAGCGCGCTCGGCGCCTTCGCTCGGGCCGGGGTCGCCCCCGACCCGAGCGCCGCGCGCTAACCCTTCGGCTCCTCCGCCGGCGCGAAGCGCCGGACGAGGAGCGCGTCGAGCGAGAGCGCCCCCGCCCCGAACCCCGCGAGCGACCCGAGGAGGAGGAGGTAGAGGAGCTCGACCGCCCCGAAGAGGTCGGAGGCGCTCGCGAGGTCGGCGCGCCTCGCGGTCAGGAGGGCGACGACCATCGTCGCCGCGAGCGGGACGGAGGCGAGACGCGTGAAGAGCCCGGCGAGGAGGAGCGCGCCTCCGGCGAGCTCGACGCCCGCCACGAACGGCGCCTGCAGCTGCGGGGCCGGGATGCCGAGGCTCTCGAAGTAGCCGACGACGCGCGGCAGGTCGTGCAGCTTCCCCCAGCCCGACTGGACGAAGGCCGTCCCGAGCGCCACGCGCGTGGCGGCGAGCGGGAGCCAGGAGAGGGAGGAGGAGACACGGAGGACGAACGAGCGGGCGGCGAGCAGGCGGCGGGTCATCGGATCTCCTTCACGGCTCCGATGCCGGAGGAGGCCGCGCGGTTTCCGGCGCGGGGCCGGCGGGACGGCGCCGGGTGGCATGATCCGGACTCTCATGCGCGTCACAATCGGGGCGGTCGGCCGTGGAGGCACGCGCGCCGTCGGCGGCGTTCGGGCCGCCGTCGCGCTCCTCGCGCTTCTCGCCGCGTGCCCCGCGGCCACCCAGGAGCTCACGCTCTTCGGCGGCGCGTCGACCGCGCGCGACCTCGACGAGAGCACCTACGCCTGGAAGATCGAGTACCGCCAGGGGCTCGGCGAGCACTTCGAGGTCACGTACTCGTGGCTGAACGAGGGGCACGTGACGGGTCACCACCGGGACGGTCACGGGCTGCAGCTCTGGGCCCGCGAGCGGCTTCGCGGCGGTCGGCTCTCGCTCGCGGTCGGGGCCGGGGCGATGCGGTTCTACGACACGGTGGACTCACACCCCTGGCGGCCCTACGCGAACGAGCACGGGTTCGCCGGGCTCTTCAGCGCCGACGCGGCCTACTACTTCGGGAATCGCTGGGTCGTACGGGCCGAGGCGAACGTCGCCTGGGCGCCTCCGTCGAGCACCGACGCCTGGAACGTCCTCGCGGGCCTCGGCTACCAGCTCGCGCCTCCGGAAGCGCCCGGATCGCGTCCCTGGCCTGCGAGACAGGAGGAGCCGACGACCCGCAACGAGGTGACGGCGTTCGTGGGCCAGACCGTCGTCAACGGCTTCGAGAGCGCGAAGGCGCTCGCCTGGGCCGTGGAGTTCCGGAAGGGGTTCGGCCGCTTCTTCGACGCCTCCGTCTCATACGTCCACGAGGGGGACTCGCGGCTCGTCCGTCGGGCGGGGTTCGGCGTGCAGGGCTGGCTCGGACGGGCGTTCCTCGACCGGAGGCTCACGGTCTCGCTCGGCGTCGGCGTCTACCTCGCGACCGACGAGTACAAGCCGCTGCACACGGAGGGTGATTCGCGGACGGTCGCCGGCCTGATCACGCCGAGCGTGAGCTACCGGTTCGGCTCGAGCGCCCTCGCCCGCTTCAGCTGGAACCGGATGGCGAGCTCGTACCATCGCGACACGGACGTCTTCCTCCTCGGCGTCGGCCGGCGGTTCTGAGCGGCACCCCGGTCGGCGCCCCGCGCCTCAGGCGTCGATCGCCTTCATCGACGCCTCCGGGTAGCGCGGCCCCGCGGTGAAGCCCTTCGGGGCGACGGCCTCGATCCGCGAGAGGTCGGCGAGGGAGAGCGAGACGTCGAGCGCGCCGACGTTCTCCTCGAGGCGGGCGCGGCTCTTCGTGCCGGGGATCGGGACGACGTCGGCCCCCTGCGCGTGGAGCCAGGCGAGGGCGAGCTGCGCCGGAGTGCACCCCTTCTCGCGGGAGATCTCCTCGACCTTCGCGAGGACGTCGAGGTTCTTCGCGAAGTTGTCGCCCTGGAAGCGCGGGGCGAGTCGGCGGTAGTCCCCCTCCGGAAGGTCCTCGAAGCGCCGGAAGCGCCCCGTGAGGAACCCCCGCCCGAGCGGGCTGTAGGCGACGAACCCGATGCCGAGCTCGCGGCAGACGGCCAGGGGGCCCTGCTCGGGGTCCCGAGTCCAGAGGGAGTACTCGGTCTGGAGCGCGGAGATCGGGTGGACGGCGTGCGCCCGGCGGATCGTGGCGGGGGAGGCCTCGGAGAGCCCGAGGAAGCGGACCTTCCCCTCCCTCACGAGGTCGGACATCGCGCCGACGGTCTCCTCGATCGGGACGGACTTGTCGACGCGGTGCTGGTAGTAGAGGTCGATCACCGCGACCCCGAGCCGCGCGAGGGAGCCCTCGCAGCACGACCGGACGTACTCGGGCCGGCCGTTCACGCCGAGGAACGCGCCGTCGGCCCCGCGCATGTTCCCGAACTTCGTCGCGAGGACGGCCTCGCTCCGCCGGCCGCGGATCGCCTTGCCGACGAGGACCTCGTTCGTGCGCGGGCCGTACATGTCGGCCGTGTCGAGGAACGTGACGCCGAGATCGAGCGCGCGGTGAATCGTCGCGACCGACTCTTCGTCGTCGCGCCCCGCGTAGAACTCCGACATCCCCATGCAGCCGAGGCCCTGGGCGGAGACGACGAGGCCCTGCGTCCCGAGAGTGCGTGATTCCATGGGCGACCTCCCGCGCGGGCCGGAGGGGACGACGCCCTCGCCCGCGCGGAGGGACCGTAGCACGCGGGACGTGCCGGAGAGCCGACTTCGCCCGTCCCCGCTCGGGCTGACCACGGAGCCGTCCGCGCCGGTCGGGACTGCCCGCCGCGGGAGATCGCCGCGCCGGGAGATCCTCGCTTGTCTCGCCCGCTTCGCGACCCTATCCTGACGCGATGGCTTGCAGGACGCCGGGGCGGACCCGGCCGTGAAGCTCTGGCTCCGAGGCCGCTCGAGCCGGCTGCTCGCCGCGACGTTCCTGCTCGCAGCCGGCGCCGTGGCGAGGGCGGACGACAGGTTCACGCTCTCGGGCGACCTCCGCCTGCGGCACACGGTCCTCGCGAATGTCGGCCTCAGAGACGCCGACCCGAACGCCGACCGGACGTTCCAGCGCTATCGGCTCCGGCTCCGCGCCGACGCGGCGCTGGCCGGTCCGGTCCGCGCGACCGCGAGGCTCCTCTGGGAAGGCCGGCACTACGCGAAGCCCGACGGCGCCGCCTGGCCGGTGTCGGGCTTCGAGTCGTGGTACGGCGGGGCGCTCCTCTTCGACCTCCTCGCTCTCGAAGTGAAGGCCCCCGGCGGGCTGCCGTTCGTCGCGAGGGTCGGTCGGCAGGAGATCCTCCTCGGCGACGGCTGGCTCGTTCAGGACGGGACGCCGATCGACGGCTCGCGGACGGGCTACTTCGACGCGGCCCGGCTCACGTTCGGCGCCGCCTCGGCGGGAAGGACGATCGACCTCGTCTGGCTCGACCAGTCCGCGGACACCGGGCGGTTCCCTCGTCCGCTCCTCGGCGGGACCGAAGACCAGCTGGAGCAGGGCGAGCGGGGGGCGGTCCTCTGGGCGCACGACGAAAGGCTCGTGAAGCGGACGAAGCTCGACGCGTACGTCGTCTGGAAAGACGCACGTGCGAACGCGGCTCCGGGGAACGTCCGCGTGAACAACGGGGCTCCCTTCCCTTCACCTTCCGACTCGGGTGAGGTCCTCACGCTCGGGGGGCGTGTCGAGGTCGTGCCGTCGCCGGGCTGGGAGCTGAAGGCCGAGGGGGCGGCCCAGAGCGGCCGGCGCAACGGCCGCGACCTCCGATCGTTCGGGGTCACCGGACGGGTGACGCGGCGATTCGGCCGGGGGCGGAAGCACCGGGCGCACGTGGGGTTCGAGCACCTCTCGGGCGACGACCCGGCGAGCGGCCGCGACGAGGCGTTCGACCCCCTCTGGGGCCGCTGGCCGCAGTGGAGCGAGCTGCTGATCTACCAGTGGCCGCTCGACTCCCGGGTGGGCGAGGCGACGAACGTGCGGCGGCTCGGCGCGGGGCTCCTGCTGCAGCTCGGGGCGGACTCGTCGCTCGCGCTGGACTTGCACCTCCTCGGCGCGGACGAGAGGAGCGCCCGTTTCGCCGCGCAGGCGGCGAACCTCGGAGGGGGCCGAGACCGCGGGCTGCTCGTCACGGGGCGTTGGCGCAGGGCGTTCGACGCGCACGTCTCGGCGCACCTCCACGCCGAGTATTTCCGCCCGGGCGACTTCTACGCCGCTCACCGGAGGGACGAGTCGTACTTCGCCCGCGCGGAGCTGAACCTGGCGTTCTGACCCGGCGTGCGAGAACGGCCGGGCGCGACGCTATGATGTCGCGGCCACGACCGAAGGACCGAGGAGGACGCCGATGTCCGAGCCGAAGATCGCCGCGAAGGAGCCCGTCCGCGTGAGCCTCGAGGCGGGGAAGACGTACGCCTGGTGCCGTTGCGGGCTCTCGAAGAGCCAGCCGTTCTGCGATGGCTCGCACCGGGGGACGGAGCTCGCGCCCCTCGTCTGGAAGGCCGAGGAGGCGAAGGAGGCGTGGCTCTGCCAGTGCAAGCGGACCGGGAACGCCCCGTTCTGCGACGGGACGCACAAGAAGCTCCCCTGAGGGCGAGCGGCGCCCTCGTTCCGGGCCGCGATCCGACCTCCGGCCGGGGGCGTAGGGGGACTCGAAGGAGGAGCGGCATGGGATCTCTCGACGGCATCGAGGTCCGGACGATCGACGGGAAGGCCGAGACGCTCGCGAAGCACGCGGGGAAGGCGCTCCTCGTCGTGAACGTCGCAAGCAAGTGCGGCTTCACGCCGCAGTACGCGGGGCTCGAGGCGCTCTGGAAGAAGTACCGCGACCGGGGCCTCGTCGTCCTCGGCTTCCCGTGCGACCAATTCGGCCACCAGGAGCCGGGAAGCGAGGCGGAGATCCAGGCCTTCTGCTCGCGGACCTACGGCGTGACGTTCCCGATGTTCGCGAAGGTGGAGGTGAACGGGGACGGCGCCCACCCGCTCTACCGGCACCTGAAGAAGGCGGCTCCGGGGCTGCTCGGGACCGAGGCGATCAAGTGGAACTTCACGAAGTTCCTCGTCGCCCCGGGAGGCGCGCCGGTGACCCGCTTCGCCCCGAACGACGCCCCGGAGAGCCTCGCGGCCGCGATCGAGAAGGCTCTCCCGGGCTGAACGCCCGTCAGCCGGCGCCTTCCTCCAGAGAGAACGAGATCGTCGCGCCCTTCCCGGGTGTTCCCTCCGCCCGGACGACGCCCCCGTGGCGCTCGACGATCCGGCGCACGACGGCGAGCCCGACGCCGGTCCCCTCGAATTCTTCGGCGCCGGGGAGCCTTTCGAAGATGCGGAAGATCTTCTCCGCGTGCGCGGGCTCGAAGCCGATGCCGTCGTCCGAGACGAACCAGCAAGTCCGCCCTCCCTCGTTTCGGGCGCCGATCTCGAGACGCCTGCGCTCCTTCCGTGCGCTGAACTTGAGGGCGTTCCCGACGAGGTTCGCGAGCACCTGGCGGACGAGGCTCTCGTCGCCGACGGCCGCAGGGAGCGGGCGGAAGACGACCTCGGTCTTCTCTCGCTCCTCGGGGACGAGCAGCTCGTCGAGGACGGAGCGGGCGAGTCGCTCCATGTCGATCGGTCCCGTCCGGAGCGGCTGGCGCCCGGCCCTCGAGAGGGTGAGGAGGCTTTCGACCAGCTCGGACATCCGACGGACGTTGCGGCGGATGGCGTCGACGTGCCGGCGACAGTCCGACTCCGGACGGTCCTCGACCTCCTCCTCGAGCATCGCCGCGTAGCCGTCGAGCGCGCGGAGCGGCGCACGCAGGTCGTGCGACACCGAGGAGGTGAAGGCCTCGAGCTCGGCGTTGAGGTGCTCGAGCTGCGCGGTCCGTTCCCGGACCCTCGTCTCGAGCTCGGCGTTCGCCTTCAGCACCGCGTCCTGCGCGCGGACCCGCTCGGTGTCGTCCTCGCAGAACGCCAGGACGCGTCCGTCCTCCAGCCGGATCGCCGTGAGCGAGACGTGACGTGGCGTGCCGTCCTTCCGCCGAAGGCGCCACTCGGTCGTCCGGGAGGGGGCCGACGGCGCCCCCGCCGCGAGCCGGAGGGGCGTGTCGCCGCCGCCTTCGCCCAGCAGGATCGAGGCGTTCGCGCCGAGCAGCTCCACGGGGTCGTACCCGGAAAGGAGGCTCGCCGCGGGGTTCGCGTCGAGCACCCGTCCCGCGTCGTCGGTCACGAGGATCGCCACGGGCGAGCTCCGGAAGTAGCTCCGATAGCGCGCCTCGCTCTCCTGGAGCTCGTGGTGCTTCTTCTCGAGCTTCCGGGCCAGCGCCTTGTCGTGCCGGGCCAGGAACGCGACCTCCTCGGCGAGTCCCCCCGTCCGCGCGTCGTCGCTCGCGGGCGCCCTCTCCTCGAGGAGGCGCCGGATCGCGGCGAGCAGGGTGTCCGGCTCCGTCGGCTTGCGGAGGAAGAGGTCCCCTCCCGCCTCGAGGGCGACCCGCTCGTCCTCGACCTCGGTGTAGGTCGCGGTGTAGAAGACGAACGGCACGTTCCGGAGGGACGCGTCCCCCTTCAGCGCGCGGCAGAGGAGGAAGCCGTCCATCTCGGGCATCAGGATGTCGGAGATGACGAGGTCGGGAGCCCGGCGCCGGGCCGCGGCGAGGGCCTCGCGGCCGTTCGAGGCCGACTCCACCTCGAGCCCCTCGCCCCCGAGGAGGACCTCGAGGAGGTATCGGTTCTGCGATTCGTCGTCCACGACGAGGACGCGGGTCACGGACGGACCTCCGGTCGCACGTAGCTCACGACCTCGTCGAGGAAGGTGTCGGGATTGATCGGCTTCTCGACGTAGCCGGTGCAGCCGGCCTCGAGGCACCGTTCGCGGTCGCCGAGCATCGCGTACGACGTGACGGCGACGATCGGGACGCCGTCGAGGGCCGGGATCCGGCGCAGCTCCCGCGCGACGGCGTGCCCGTCCATTCCGGGGAGCTGGATGTCGAGGAGGACGAGCTCGAAGCGGCCGGAGCGCGCCTCCTCGAGCGCACGCGGGCCGTCCGGCGCGGCGACGACGTGCCAGCCGGCCCCCTCGAGCAGGAAACGGACGAGGTAGAGGTTCTGCTCGTTGTCCTCGACGACCAGGACGTTTCCGCTCATCGCCCCTCCGTTCCGATGTCGGCCGGCGCCTCTCCGGCGGGAAGCCGGAAGCTGAACGTGCTCCCTGCGCCGGGAGCGCTCTCGACGGTGATCTCGCCCTGGAGCATCTCGGCGAGCCGCCGGCAGATGGAGAGCCCGAGGCCGGTCCCTTCGAAGCGACGGGTGAGGCCCGACTCGAGCTGCTGGAAAGGCCGGAACAGGTTCGGGAGGTCCTCGGCGGAGATGCCGATGCCGGTGTCGCGGACGCGCGTGACGACCCACGGCCCCTCGCGGACGGCGCTCACCGTAACGCTCCCCGTCTCCGTGAACTTCACCGCGTTGGAGACGAGGTTCAGGAGGACCTGCTCCACGCGCCGCCGGTCGCTCCGGACCGTCCCGATGGCGGGGTCGACCTCCGCCACGAGGGAGAGGCCCTTCCTCTCGGCGGCCGGCGCCAGGGCGCGCAGGCATCCCTCGACGGCTTCCGTCAGCGCGAACGGCGCGGACGACACGCGGAGCTGGCCCGCCTCGATCTTCGAGAGGTCGAGGACGTCGTTGATCAGGGCGAGGAGGTGCTGCGCGCTCGACTTCACCATCCCGAGCTGGCGGGACTGCTCCTCGGTCAGAGGCCCGCCGAGCCCCTTCAGGAGCACGCCCGTGAAGCCGATGATCGAGTTGAGGGGCGTCCGGAGCTCGTGCGACATCGTGGCGAGGAACGCCGACTTGAGCCGGTCGGCCGCCTCGGCCCGGTCGCGCTCGACGGCGAGCTCGGCCGTGCGCGAGGCCACGAGCTCCTCGAGGTGCTCGCGGTGTCGCGCGAGCTCCTCCTCCGCCCGCCTTCGCTCGCTGATGTCCCGGTCGATCCCCATGACGACGTCGCGCCCCCCGAGCTCGAGCAGGCACATCGACGTCTCCATCGGGAACGCCGTCCCGTCCTTGCGGACGTGGACCGACTCGATCGTGATGACGCCCCTCTGCCGGAGCTGCTCGACGAATCGCGCGCGCCCCTCCGGGCCCCCCTTCGTCTGCGCGCGGACCTCCTCGGGGTGGAGGACGTTGATGCTCCGGCCGACGAGCTCCTCGCGGGAGTAGCCGTTCATCTCGCACGCCTGGGTGTTGCAGTCGAGGATCTCGAGCGTCTCCGGGTCCGTGATGAAGATCCCGTCGGGGCTGCTCTCGAAGAGCGTCCGGAAGCGCGCCTCGCTCTCCTTCAGCGCCTCCTGGGTGCGCGCCGTCTCGCTCCTCGCCGCCTCGATCTCCCGCGCGGTGAGGATTCGAAGCTGCCCGGTCTCCGTGAGCCCCGGCGACGCGGTTCCGCGCGCGGCGACCTTCGCGGAGCCCTCCGGGGGCGGCGTGCTGGGTTCGGTCATGCGGTCTCCTCGTCGCGGCCGGAGCGTATGGAGGACCGGAGCGGGTGCCAGCATAGAAGGTTCCGGGACCGCCACAAAGGGCGGACTTCGGGGGCGAAGCTCGTACCGGCGGCTAGAATCGACGCGTGCGGCGTCCTGTGCGCCTCGTTTGCGGCCGGGGCGTCGCCGTCGCCCTCCTCGTCCTGGGCCTCGCCGGGCCGGCCGGCGCAACCCGGCTCCCCGAGGCAGAGCTCGCCCGCCTCGAGGAGGAGGCGGAGTCCCGGCCCCGGCCGGCGCTCGAGAGAGTGACGGCCCGGCTGAAGGGAGCTGCGGAGGCGGGGGAACGAGCGCAGCTCCTCAACGTCCGGGCCGGCGCCCTCATCTACCTGAGCGAGCTCGACGAGGCCCGGGCCGTCCTCGCGGAGGCGGAGGAGGCGGCGCGCCGGGCGTCGCTCCCGCTCGAGATCGCCACGATCTCCCTCCACCGGGCGACGATCCTCTTCCGGACGAGCGACTACGGGGAAGCCTACGTCGAGGTCAGCCGGGCGATCCAGGCCTTCGGTGAGCTCGGGGCGAAGCGGCGGCTCGCGAGGGCGAGCAGCCGGGCCTTCACGATCCTGACCCAGCTGGGCGACTACGAGCGCGCGCTGGCCTTCGGGGAGCGGGCGCTGGCCCTCGCGGAGGAGGCGGGCGACTCCTTCAGCCGCGGCGCCTACCTGAGCAACATGGCGTACCTCCACTACCGGAAGAAGGAGTACGACCGGATGCTCGACTTCGCGAAGCTCTCGCTCGCGGCATACGAGGCGGTCGGCGAGACGAGCCTCGTGAGGTACCCGCTCATCAACGCCGGGGTCGCGCTCCTCGAGCTGGGGAGGCCCGCGGAGGCGGAGGAGTTCCTCCTCCGGGGCCGCGCGATCTCGATCGCGGGAGACGACCGGGTCAACGAGAGCGTCACGCGCAAGTTCCTGGCGCGGACGTGGCGCATGCTCGGGCAGCCCGGCCGGGCGCTCCCGGAGGCGGAAGCGGCGCTCGCGCTCGCCCGCCAGATCGGGAATCGGTTCGAGGTGAAGAACGTCCTCCTCGAGCTCGCGGCGATCCACGAGGCGGGCGGGAGACCGGACCAGGGATACCGGCACCTGAAGGACGGGCTGACGCTCCTCGAGGAGATCCAGGGCGCCGAGGTCCACCGGAAGGTCGCGGCGGTCCAGGAGCAGCTCGAGATCGAGAAGCGGGAGGGGCAGATCCGCCTCCTGCGGAAGGAGCAGGAGCTGGGCGACCTCGCGTTCCGGAACCAGCGGACGGTTCGCAACTTCCTGATCGCCCTCCTCGCGGTCGCGCTCGCTGCCGGCGCCGGCGCCTACAGGGCCTACGCCCAGAAGAAGCGCGCCGCAGAGACGATCGGGCGGCAGAACGCGGAGCTCCTGGCAATCGACCGGATCGCGCGGGACATCAACAAGGAGGTCGAGCTCCGGTCCCTGATCGAGTCGATACTGCGGCACTCGCTCGAGCACTTTCCCCAGGCGGCGCGGGGCGGATTCCTCGCCCTCGCCGACGAGGACTCCCGCTTTCGTTCCCTCGTCTCGTTCGGCTACCCCGAGGCGGCGCTCGAGAAGGTCGCGCTCGCGGAGGAGGCGGCCCGGGCGAGGTACGTCGAGGCGGGGGAGGAGGTCGCCGAGGGGCTCCACGTCGTGAGGCGGCCGGGGTCGCTGGAGGGCCTCGGAGAGGCGTACCGGCCGGCGGCGTCGCTCCTCGTGTTCGTCATCCGCGACGAGAGCGCGACGGTCGGCTACCTCGTCCTGGAGAGCGTCGACGATCCCGCCGCGTTCGACCGGATCGACGTGCGGCAGGTGAAGACCCTGCACGAGCACATCATCTCGGCGGTCCAGAAGGCCCGGAGGCTCCGGCAGGTGGAGCGGCTCTCGCGGACCGACCCCCTGACCCGCCTCGCGAACCGGCGTCACGTCCAGGAGCGCCTGGCTCTCGAGGCGGAGCGCGCCAGCCGCTACGGAACGCCGTTCCTCGTGGCGATGTGCGACCTCGACGACTTCAAGAACGTGAACGACACGCTCGGGCACGACTGCGGGGACGAGGTCCTCCGCTCGACGGCCCGGCTCCTCTCCGAGAACCTCCGGCGCACCGACCTCGTCGGCCGGTGGGGCGGCGAGGAGTTCCTCGTCCTCCTTCCGGAGACGGAGCGGGAGGGGGGGCGGATCGCGCTCGAGAAGGTGCGCGCGAAGCTCGAGGCGCTGCCGCTCGTCTACGCCGGAGCGCCGCTCCGCGTGACGGTCTCGATCGGTCTCGCCGCGTTCGTCCGAGGGGAGCGGCTGGAGGACCTCGTCGCCCGTGCCGACGCGGCGCTCTACGAGGCCAAACGCTCCGGAAAGAACCGCGTCGTCGTCGCGGGGGGCTGACGGGGAGGTCCAGCGGAGGCACACCTTCGCGGCGCGCCGAAGACCGACGTCGGCCGCCGCCGATCGGTCCGGCTCCCATCAGGCGGTCGGAGCGGGCCCCGGGAACGTCTCGTCCCTCGCCCGGAGGGAAGGGCTCTCCCCGGAGATCGAAGGCAGGCCGCGCCCCGCCCCCTCGAACGCTTCTCGGAGCGAGCGGGCCGTCGCCGGTCGTACGCGCTCGTCCCGCGCGAGCGCGGCGAGGAGGACCGCGGCGAGGGACCCGGGACAGTCGGGCCGGTAGCCCCGCGGGTCGGGAACGGGAAGTGTGAGGACCCTCTCTGCCGTCCGGGTGCTGCTGCTTGCCGCGAACGGGTTCACTCCGGTCAGCGCCTCGTAGATCGTGAGCGACAGCCCCCAGAGATCGAAGCCGGGCGACGGAGGATGCCCCTGGAGCGCCTCCGGTGAGAGATAGGGGACCGTTCCGACGACGTGGCTCGCCGCCGTGCGAGTCGAGGAGTCGGTCTCCCCACGGGCGCCTCGCAGGTCGGGCGGGACACCGGGCGCGAAGGACGCGTCCGTCTCACCGAGGAGGCGGACGAGGCCGAAGTCGAGCAGCTTTGGCGCGCCGTCCGCCGCGAATCCGACATTCGAGGGCTTCAGGTCACGGTGGAGGACGCCGCGGGCGTGGAGGGCCTCGAGCCCCGATGCGAGCGCCGCCCCCCAGGCCGCGGCGAGCGCCGGGGCGACCGGTCCGCTTCGGATCCTGTCGGCGAGCGTTCCGCCCGGCAGGTACTCGAGGACGAGCATGGGCGTGCCGTGCCAGCTCTCGAGCGCGAAGATGAGGCCGAGGCTCGGGTGGATGAGCTGGGCTCCGGCGCGCGCCTCGCGTTGCAGCCGCCTCACGGAGCCGGCGGAGAGGCTCGGGAGCGTCTTGACGGCGACATCCCGGCCGAGCGCCAGGTCGCGGGCCTTGTAGATCACGCCCATACCGCCTGCGCCGACCCAGCGCTCGAGCCGGTACTTCCCGGCGAGGAGATACGGGGCCGGCACGGTCTCGAAGAACGTCTCGTCGTCGGGGCAGGCGCTCCCCGCGTCGGAGGGAAAGAGGCGACGGCAGCGGCGGCAGAGGCGCGCCGCTTCGGGGGCCTCGATCGCGTCGGTAGGCCGGCCGGCGTGGGAGGGGCCCGCCGAAGAGGCCTGGGAGGATCGGAGGAGGAGGTTCTCGAGGGCGAGCGCGCCCGCAGAGGCGGCTGCGGAGAGGAACTGCTCGTCTTCGGGGTCGAACGGGCGCTCGCTCGCCTTTTCGCCGACGGCGAGCAGGGCGAGAAGCCCGCCCGTCGAGCCCGTCAGCGGGACGAGGATGCGGGCGCGGGAGGCGGCGAGCCAGTTCCGGTCCATCTCCGAGAGGTCGGCGAAGCCGGCGGCGTCGCCGTCGAGGCGGATCGGCCCGGGCCGCAGGGCCGCGGCCTCGACGATCGGCGAGGTCCCGTCGAGCGCGGGGAGCGGCCGGCCCGGGCTCACGAAGGATCCGGTCCGATCGTCGCGAACGAAAAGGGTCGACGGCTCGGCGACGAGCGCCCTCTCGATCCCGCCGGAGAAGGCCTCGGCCAGCTCCTCGACGTCGCGGGCTCGGCGCGCCTCGCCGGCCAGGCTCGCCAGAGTCCCCGACGACGCCTTCCGGGCGTCGAAGAAGAGCCGCTCGAGGAGGCTCCGCGTCCGGTCGCCGTATCGCAGCCCCGCCGTCGTCGCGGCGAGCGCGGCGCAGATGAAGAGGGCGTGCGACGAGAAGACCTCTCCGATCGGGACCTCGCGCCGAGTCCAGAAGAGCAGGCCGAGAGCGGCCAGGGGGGCGAGCGAGACGACCCGCACGCTTCCCTCGGCGAAGGCGAGGAGGATCGCCTTCTTGACCAGGAGCCCGACCGAGAGGACCCGCGGGGAGAGCATCGCGTAGGCGAGGACGAGCGGGAGAATCAGGACCGGGAGGAGTGAGAGCGCGATCGCGACGGGAGGAAGGAGCAGCCGGCCGGTGCCGGCGATCCAGGCGATCTGCGCGAGCGCGGCGGCGAGGGGCGGCCCGAGCCCGACGAGGAGGCCGGCGCCGATGACGGAGGCCCTGCGCCGGGTGGCTGAGGAGAGCGGCTCCATCCGGAGGGCGCGCGCCTGGAAGAAGAAGAGGAGGAGCCCGCCGAGAGAACCGGCCCCGAAGAGGAACGACGTGAGCCGCCGGGTCCCTCCGAGGAGGAACGCCTGCGTGCCCGTGCCGAGCGAATCGAGCGTGCCGGGGACCTGGAAGAGCGGGACGAGAAGCGCCTGGGCGAGCGCCGTCGCGCCGAGGAGGCCGAGGAGGACTCGGCACGCGCGCGACCGCGTCAGGTCCGACGGGAAGAGGGAGAGGAACGCCGCGAGGGCTGGGAAGGCGAAGTGCCTCGGGAAGGAGACCCACACGAGGACGATGGCCTCCCGCAGCGGGGTGCTCTGAACGAGTGAGGCGTTCGCCTCGAGGAAGCGTGCTCCGACGAAGTGCCCGAGTCCGGCGAGCGCCGCCCCAGCCAGGAGCGCCTGGAGGCCGACGCCGGCGAGCGCGATCCCAGCTCCGGCCAGCGCGAGCGCGACGCCGAGGAGGGCGAATGTCGCCCGAGTCACCGACTCGTCGACGGTCGACCGCCGCTCGCGGACCGCACCCGTGACGACCCGGGCGCCGGCGCCGGCTTCGCGGAAGGCGACGGGAGTGCCGGCCGGCAGGTCGAAGAGGCTGCGCGCCGCGACGACGCCGCCGGCGGGCGCCCATGGTCCGCCGCCGATCGAGATCGCGGAGAACCGCGTCGTCCGGCCGTCCGCGAGGACCGTCCCGCCGAGGGAACCGTCCGGCGCCGGGATCGACTCGAGCCGGACGGGGCGCTCCCGCGTCGTCCCGATGCGGAGCAATGCGCCGGGCAGGCCGAGGAGGACGAGCAGGGCGCCCCACAGCGCGTAGGCCCGGGCGAGCCTCGAAAGGATCGTCTTGACCCCGATCATCCTGCCCGCGGATTATCGGGGCAAACGGAATCGAAGCTCATCGAGGAGGTCGACATGCCGTTCGACAGGCGCTGGCTCCTGACCGCCGCCGGCTCTGCGTTCCTCGCGTCGCTCTCGAAGGACGGGCTCGCGACGCCGCCCACTGCGGGCGCGAAGCCGACGGGAGACCCCGCGAAGGACAAGGAGCTCGCATTCCAGGAATTCCGGATCGGGTACGGCGACCTGACCGCCGACGAGGAGAAGGTCGTCCGGAAAGCGCTCGAGGGGACGTACGGAGAGCGATTCGATCGTCTCTACCCGAGCCTCACCGAGGCCGAGAAGAGAACGCTCCTCGGATTCGCCTGCTTCCTCGGGACCCTCACCTCGAGATGCCTCGAGAACGAGCAGAAGGGACGGTGCGGCTGGAAGGGGGACCCGTCGGCGACGCTGCGCGAGGAGCACGTGCAGCGTGCCCGGGAGCTCCTCGGCTACCGCCTCAACACGAAGCTGAAGTTCCCGTGCTCCTCGGCGGTCTCGTCACCGAATGTCCTTCAGGCCGACGAGCCCTGCCCCCTCTGCCCGGGCTGAGGGACGCGGCGAGCCTGCGCTTCGGAACCCGCACCGCGTCCCGCCCCGCGCGAGACGCGCCTTCGAGCCGGCGAAGTCTCTCCAGACCAGGTCGGTCGCTTTCGCGTGGCAGGGGAGGCAGGCGCTGACGGCGAGGGCGCGGCGGAGCTCGGCCGCGTCGAGCGAGCGGAGGCCGACGCGCGTGCCGATCCCGGGCGAGGGGGCGTCGAGGAGGGTCCAGCCGTCGACGGCGAGGCGCGCGTCGTCCGTCGCGGGAGAGGCGGGAGAGAACGACGCCGCGCCGCTCTCGAACGAGAGGGTCCCGGTGCCGAGGCCGAGCGCCCACGACGAGAGGTGGCAGCTCGCGCAGTCGCGCGCCTTCTTCCCGGTGGAGTGCGGGTCGAGGGACGCGTAGAGGCGGCGCGAGACGCGCGGGCCGGACCCCGCGGCGGCGTCGAGGTCCATCACCATACCGGGGATCGCCGGGGCGATCCGGCCGTCGGGTCTCACGGCGAGGGCCGGAGGCCGCGCGTCGTACCCCTCCGACGCCTCGACCCACCGGCCGGGCGTCTCGGCGGCCTTCGCGAAGTCCCACTGCGCGCCCTCGGCGTCGTAGCGCGTGTGGCAGGTCGAGCAGGTCGGCGCCCACGCGGAGTGGCAGGCGCTGCACGTGAGGCGCTCGTGGCCGGGGAGACGGTGGTTCGCGTCGGCCGGAGTCGGCCTCGTGGCGAGCGCGACTCCCTGCCGCTTGCGGAGCGTCGACCACCCGCCCTCCGACGGGCGGAGGTTCCAGACCGGCGTCCCGTGCCGGCCGAGGCGGACACGCTCGCCGGGCGGCCGCGTCTCCCCCTGCTGCCGGAGGAGATCGCGGGTGATCGGGTCCCTCACCTCGGCCCAGGTCGTCTCGCCTCCGTCGCGGGCGGGGCCGTGGCACGCCTCGCAGGCGATCTCGACCTGGCTCTCGGAGTGCTCGTGCCTGGTCCCGTCGCCCATCAGGTCGGTGTGGAGGTGGCAGTCGACGCACGAGAGGCCGGCGCGGCGGTGGACGTCCGCCTCGGCGTGCCCGGCGGGGCGCCCGTCGTGGAGCGTCGTCGCCGCCGTGCCGAGCGCGGCGGCCTGCGCCGGCTCGATCTCGTAGAGCCCCTCGTAGGTCAGCGCGATCCGGCCGCTCCGGCTGTGGCAGCCGAGACAGCGGTCGTCGGTGACGTGCGCGTCGACGGAGGGGTGCGGCCGCGGGACCGCGCCCGGGAGGCGGCGCGCGACGTGGCAGGCCGAGCAGCCGCTGCCGTTGCCGTGGATCGCGTCGTCCCGGCTGGCGCGGAGGGCGTGGAGGTGGCAGCCCGCGCAGAGCTTCGCGAGGTGATCTTCCGCGGGGGTCCGCTCCTCCTTCGCGAGGAGATCGACCATCGTCGCCGTGCCGCGCGGCTCGGAGACCTCGCCGAAGGCCCACCGGTTCACCGAGACGATCCCGCTCGCGCGCGCCATGAGCGAGGTGGCGACGCGGGCCGCCTCGCGGACGTGACAGCCGCTCCGGCCGCAGGTCCGCGCGACGCTCCGGAGCGCGCCCGGCTCGGGCTCCATCCCGGCGTGCGCGCGCGCCTTGTCGAACGCGAACGGGTTCCCGAGGTGGCAGGAGGAGCAGCCGACGGCGGCGCGGGCGTGCGCCCCGCCGGGGTCCTCCTCGGGGCGGACGTGGCACGTCACGCAGCGCTCCACCTTCCCGCCCGCGCGATCGGGAGCGCGCCCGAGAGCCGCGGCGCGCTGCCGCTCGCGCCCGAGGGCGCCGAGCAGCCCCGCGAGCGCGAGGAGGAGCGCGAGGAGGAGCGCCTGGGCCCGGAACATCAGCGGGCGGCGAGGAGGAGGCGGAGCGTCAGGGCGAGGTAGCCCGCGCCCCAGGCGGCCGCGAGCGCGAGGAGGGCCGCACGGGCGCGCCCGTCCGCGTGCCGGACGAGCCCGACCGCGAGGAGGAGGGCGAGCGGGAGGAGCCAGCCGGCCGCGACGGGAAGGTCGAGGAGGGCTCCCTGGAGGCCGAGGAGATACCAGGGGCCGAGGAGGAGAGCGCCGTCCGGCGCGACCGGCGGCCCGAGGGAGACGGGGAAGAGGCCCGCGGCCGCGAAGCTCGCGAGCGCGGCGAGGACGGTCGATCGGAGGTCGGGGAGGAGCGTCCCGCCGTGCTCGGCCGTCAGGAGCCAGGCGAGGAGCGTGAAAGTCCCGGCGTGGTGGAGCGAGACCGGGGCGAGGTCGGCGCCGGGGAGGCCGAGGAGGAGCGCGGCGAGCGCGCGGCCGGCGATCGGGACGCTCGACGAGACCTCGCGCCAGACGGCGAGCGCGGCCTGCGCCTCGGCGTCCCCCCTCATCAGGAAGCCGCCGAGGAGCGCGAGGACGGCCACAGGCAGGAGGGCGACCGAGCGCCACCAGACGGCCGGCCGAAGACGGCTCTCGGTCCGCTTCCAGAGGACCTCCCCGAGGTGGGCGAGCGTCCCGAGGAGGAACCCCCACGCGGAGAACGCGTGGACGCCGCGGAGGAAGAAGCCCCACGGGGTCGCCCCGTTGAGCGTCTCGAGGCTCTCGAGCGCGCGCCCCGCCGACCAGAACGGGGCGAGGGCGAGGCCGGAGAAAAGCGCGACGGCGAGGAGGCCGAACGTGACGCGGCCGAGGATCACGAGAGGCGCGCCACGAATCCCGCGCCGTCGGGGGAGAGGCGGGGCCGGGCCAGCGGCCGCGAGGCGGGGCCCGCCGTCACGCGCCCTTCGGCGTCGTAACGGCTCGCGTGGCAGGGACACGAGAATCCCCCGCCCTCGACCGGAGCGACGCGGCAGCGCAGGTGCGTGCAGGTGAGGTCGAGGACGACCGGGGAGGCGGCCGGGCCGCGGACGTGGAGCCCTTCGTGGACGAGCCCTCCCTCCTTCTCGGCGCGCGCGAGGAGCTCGGCGGGGAGGCGGACGCCCCTCTCGGGCTCGGGAGACCCGGAGAGGGCCCGGCCGAGGACGGCCGTGCCGGCGGCCGCCGCGGCCACGCCGGCGGCGGCCCAGGCGGTTCCGAGGAAGTCCCGGCGGGAGCTCACTCGATCCCGAGCTCCTTCATCCGCCGCCAGAGCGTGCTCCGGCTCATGCCGAGCAGCTCGGCCGCACGCCCTCGGTTCCACCGCGCCGACTCGAGCGTCTGGAGGATCCGCAGCCTCTCGGCCGGGTCTTCCGGGAGCGCATCGCCGAGCGGCGCGGCGTCCTGCGCCGAGGCCGGCTCGAGGACGCTCCGCTCCGCTCCCTGCCGCAGCTCGGGCGGCAGGTTCTCGATCTGGATCGTCTGGCCCGTGCAGGTCGCGACGGCGTACTCGAGGGCGTTGCCGAGCTCGCGGACGTTCCCGGGCCACGGGTAGCGGGCCATCGCGGCGAGCGTGTCGGGAGAGAGGAGGAGCGCCCGGCCCTCGCGCCCTCCGATGTGGGCGAGGAGGTGGTGGGCGATGAGGGGAATGTCCTCGACCCGCTCCCGGAGCGGAGGGACGTGGATCGGGACGACGCGCAGGCGGTAGTAGAGGTCGTCGCGGAAGCGCCCGACCCGGATCGCCTCGGCGAGGTCGACGTTCGTGGCGGCGATGACCCGGGCGTCCATCGGGCGGGGCGTGCTCTCGCCGACCCGCTCGAACCGCCTCTCCTGGAGGACGCGGAGGAGCTTGACCTGCAGGTGCGGCGGGATGTCCCCGACCTCGTCGAGGAAGAGCGTCCCGCCCCGGGCGAGGTCGATGCGCCCCACGCGGTCGCGGACGGCCCCGGTGAAGGCGCCCCGGACGTGGCCGAAGAGCTCGCTCTCGAGGAGGTCGCCCGGAAGGGCCCCGCAGTTGACGGCGACGAACGGCCCGGTGCAGCGGGGGGAGTTCGCGTGGAGCGCCCGGGCGATCAGCTCCTTGCCGGTGCCGCTCTCCCCGGTGACGAGGACCGTCGCCTCGCTCCGGTGGAGCGACTCGACGAGGTGGACGATCCCGCGCATCGCCGGGGAGCGGGCCACGAGGCCGTGGGACGAGAGCATCGACTGCACGAGGCCGTTGTCGGTCTCCGCCGGACGGAGGACGACGATGTAGCGGGCCCGCGGGTCGCAGTGGCTCGTCACGTCGCTCGGGAGGACCGCGGCGGTGAGCGAGACGAGGCGGGCGCTCTCCTCTCCGCAGCGGAGGATGGCCCGGCGGCCCTCCTCGCGGTGCCCCTGCTCGAGCGCTTCCCGGAGCGACTCCGACGGCCCGAAGAGGCGCGCTCCGACGAGCTCCTCGATCGGACGGCCGAGGGCCGCCTCGACGGCCCCGGGACGGGCGAGGTCGTCGAGCGAGCGGCTCGCGCGGATGACACGGAACTCGCGGTCGAGGACGACCAGGACCCGGCCGAGCGCGGCGAAGACGGTCTCGAGGGTGCCGAAGCCGGGGGGAGCCAGGGAGGACGTCTGGGGGGCGGACAGGGTGTCGGGCACAGGCGTAATCTCTTCGTTCCGGGACCGGCCCGATTATTCCATCCCGAGGGTGCGCATGACGTCGATCTACTTCGGCGAGGAGCACGAGAGCTTTCGCCGCGCGGTCCGCCAGTTCCTCGAGGGAGAGGTCGCGCCGCGCGCGCGCGAATGGGAAGAGGCGCGGCGGATCCCGCGCGACGTCTTCCGCCGGATGGGGGACCTCGGCTTCCTGGGCGTCCTCGCGCCGGAGGAGGTCGGCGGGGCCGACGCCTCGATCTTTCACGCGATCGCGCTCCTCGAGGAGCTGCCGCGCTCGAGGATGGGAGGGTTCGTCGCGGCCGTCTCGGTGCAGCAGTTCATCGCGACGGGGGCGATCGCTCTCCACGGCACCGGGGAGCAGAAGCGCCGCTGGCTCGCCCCGTCCGTGGCCGGGACGAAGGTGGGCGCGATCGCGATCTCCGAGCCCGACACCGGCTCCGACGTCGCCGCGATCCGGACGACGGCGCGGCGCGACGGCGACGCCTGGGTGATCGACGGCGCGAAGACCTGGATCACGAACGGCGTCGAGGGGGACTTCGTCGTCGTCGCCTGCCGGACCGCCGCGGACGCCGGCGCCGGCGGGATCAGCCTCGTCGTCGTCGAGGCCGACACGCCCGGCTTCTCGCGCTCGCGCCTCCGGAAGATGGGCTGGCACTGCTCGGATACGGCGGAGCTGACGTTCGCGGACGTCCGCGTCCCGCTCGGCAACCTCGTCGGCGCCGAGAACGAGGGCTTCTTCCTGATCATGGAGACGTTCGTCCTCGAGCGGCTCGTCACGGCGGCGACGGCCGTCGGCAGCGCCCGCCTCGCGCTCGAGGAGACCCGGCGCTACGTCCTCTCGCGGGAGGCTTTCGGCCGGCCCATCGGGAAGTTCCAGGCGATCCGCCACCGCCTCGCCGACCTCCACGCCGAGCTCGAGGCGGCCTCCCAGCTCGTCTACCACGCCGCCTGGCTCCACGAGAGGGGCGAGAACCCCGTCGCCGAGGCCTGCATGGCGAAGCTCCTCGCCACGGAGCTCTCGAAGCGGACGGCCGACGAGTGCCTCCAGTTCTTCGGGGGCTACGGCACGGTCGAGGAGTTCCCGATGGAGCGCTTCTTCCGCGACGCGCGCTTCGGGACGATCGTCGCCGGAACGAGCGAGATCATGCGGGAGGTGATCGCGAAGTCCGCGATCGACGGCGTCGTCTTCCCGGGCCGGAAGGAGCGCGCGGACGCGGAGGCCGGCGGAGAGGCCGCCGGCGACGGAGGCGCGGACGAACGGCCTCCCGCCGCCGAGACCGCGAGCCCCGAAGCCGACGCCCCTCCCGACGCGTTCGCGGGCGAGCTCGTCCCGGACCTCTTCGTCGCCGACGCCACCGAGTCGCTCGACGCGGTCTTCTCGGAGTTCCCGGCGCCTCCCGGCGCCGGCCCCGGGCTTCCGACGCCGGACGCGACGTTCGAGCCCGCGCCCGAGACCACGTTCGCCATCGTGGCCGCGCCCGTGCCCGAGCCCGCGACGCCCGCCGTCGAGGCGACGGTGCCGTCCTTCGTCCCGCAGGAGGCGGCGCCTCCGCCCGCGGACGTCGAGGTGACGGAACCCGCCTTCTTCCCGGAGCCGGCCCCCGCGCCGGCTTCGTTCCGGGCCGCCCCCGAGGTCGGGTCGACCTCCCTGGCGATGAAGCTCCCGGTGCCGCGCAGCGTCGAGGAGCTGTTCGAGACGCTCCCGCTCCGCTTCCGCGCCGACCGTGCGCAGGGCTGGAACGCCCGGTTCCACTTCCGCTTCCGGGACGCCGCGCGGAGCGACTGGACGGTCGTCGTCGAGGACGGCTTCTGCCGGGCGCTCGAGGGTCACGAGGGGACGCCCGACTGCGTCGTCACGACGACGGAGAAGACCTACCTCGCGATCGAGAGCGGGCAGCAGTCGCCGGAGACCGCCTTCCTCCTCGGGAAGGTGAAGGTCTCGAACGTGGCGGCGATGAGCCGATTCGGGAAGCTCTTCCGCAAGGTCGCACCGTGACCGCGCCGCTTCCGCTCGAAGGGACGATCGTCCTCGACGTCTCGCGGATGCTCCCGGGCGCGGTCCTCGTCCGGACGCTCGTCGACCTCGGCGCGCG
>JAKLER010000399.1 GCA_022711615.1 Acidobacteriota bacterium | reverse complement strand
TCCCCTCGGGCTCCGTTACCCTCACGAACGGGACCTCCGGCTGCTACGTCGGCGGCGTCGCCTACGTCATCGACAACGTCACCCAGGACCCCTTCGCGGTCTCGCAGCGAAAGAAGCCGTAACGAGCCCGAGCTTCCGGGGGCGCGCCTCGGGCGCGCCCCCGGGGCTCATCTCACCGCCCGGAGGAACCGGAAGCTCTGCACCGGTTTCCCCGTCTTCGCGATCTCGACCGTCAGCGACTCCGCGTCCCCGAGGTAGGAGATGCGAAGCAGCCCCTCCCCCTCCGTCCCTTCGAAAACGGCCTGCCGCGTTCCCTTCTCGACGAGCGGCAGGACGAGGGGGCGATCTTTCTCCTCCCACGCGACGCCCTTCGCGTCGAAGTGACGGATCCGGAGGACGACCCGCCCCTCCTCTTCCATCAGCGTCAGGAGCTCGAACAGCCTCGCGCGCCCCGAGATCGACAGGCGCCACGCTCCGACCATCGAGTCGCCCGAGGGCGCCGACCACCACTCCTCCGAGTACGTCTCGCCCTTCTCGACGACCCAGCCGCCGGAGAGCCAGGCGATGTCCGCGAGGGAGGCGGCGATCGCCGCGCGGGGCGCGGGCCGAGGCGGCGATCCCCCGGCGAGAGTGACGGAGGTCGCGAGGACGGCCGCGGCGGCGACGAGAGCAGACGTTCGTCTCTGGGGCATCGGTCATCTCCTCTGCGAGGTCGGGCGGAATGCGTTCGCGCTCGCAGCGCGAAGGAGCGGCGGCTCGCTCACATCGAGGCGTCGTGGACGATCTTCCACCCCGCCCCGCTCCGCAGGAGGTTGAGGAGCGTGAGGCCCGTCGCCGCGGGACGGTCCGGGTGAGAGATCGTCCAGCGGGCGACGACCGCGATCGCCTCGCCCTCGGCCCCGCCCGCGAGCCGGTCGACCGAGAGGACCTCGAACGAGAGCGTCCCGCGCGCGCGCGCATCGGGATAGCGAGCCCGGTAGCGCGCCAGCACCTCCGCCCGCCCCTTCGTGAGGCCGAACGCGGTCAGGAAGAGGGCGTCCTCGGCGTAGACGGAGCAGAAGGCCTCGAGGTCTCCCCGGTTCCAGGCGGCCGCCTGCGTCTCGAGGAGCATCCGGGCGCGGGAGGCGACGTCCGCCGAGGCGGCGACCCGCGTTCCGCCTCCCCGCGCTTCCGGAGTCGCCCCGAGCACGGACGCTCCGCCCAGACAGAAGGCCAGGACAGTCGCACCGATCGTCTTCATGCCCGAATCCTAACCGTCTCGCCCCGCGAAAGCCGCGCCCGCCGCGAGGTTCGACCGGCGGAAGGAGCACCGCCGTCGCGCCGCCCCTACCCTCCGCGCCTCGGCTCCTCCACGGTGTTCAGGTAGAGGCCGGCGGCGTACGCGGGGAGATCGGGCGCCACCCCCACGAAACACCCTTCCGGCGTCCCGTCCCACGCCGGGAGCCCCTCGACGTACGCCACGACGGAACCCCGCCGCTCCGGCGCGAGGTCGACGTAGAGGACCGACGTGCCGCCGTCCCCGGCGATCGGAAGGAGGCCCGGCCGGAGCTCCTTCAGGCGCCGCTCCATCGCGAGCTCGTGGAGGATCAGGCCGGCGGCGGGCCGGGCCGGCGACGGCCGGCGGGTCGAGTAGAGGGAGTAGAAGCAGAGCGGGAACGGGCCGGCCTCGGTGTCGAGCTCGAAGGTGTAGTCGAGCGTCCCGCCGTTGAAGGCGGCCAGCCACTCACGGAGCTCCTCCGGAAGAGGGGCGCCGACGGCCTCCTCGATCGCGGCGATCTCGGCGTCCGTCGGCGGCCCCTTCGGCGCGTCGACGAGCAGGTGCCTGTAGCGTCCGGTGCTCATCCGGCCCTGGTGCCCGACGCGAAGCGCCGCGTCAGAGCGTCCCCTGCGCGTACCGGAGGTCGGCGAGCGCGACGAGGTAGTCCCTCTTCGCGCGGGCGAGGTTCGCCTCCGCCGCCCGGGCGTTCAGGAGGGCGTCGTCCACCTCGAGGCGCGTCTTCACGCCGAGCTCGCGCCCCGTCTCCGACATCTCGAGGAGCCGCCGCGCCTGCGCGACGTTCCCCGAGAGGGCCTTCACGATCTCCGCCGCGACCCGCGCGCGGTCGAGCGCCGTCCGGACCTCGACGTGGATCCCGTCGCGCGCCTGGGCGAGGTCGAGCTCGGCGCGGGTCAGGTCGCTCCGCGCCTGCGCGACGCGTCCCCGCGTCGCCAGTCCGTCGAAGAACGGGAAGGAAAGGTAAAGCCCCGCTCCCCAGACCTTGCCGGACGCCGAGACGACGCCCGCGTCGAACCACTGCCAGCCGGCGCTCCCGCGGAGGTCGAGGCGGGGCTTGTCGTCGGCGTTCCGGATCCGGACGAGCTGGCGGTAGATCGCCGCGTTCCGGACGAGACCGGAGAGGTCCGGGCGCTTCTCGAGGGCCGTCGACACCGCCTCCTCGAAGGACGGGAGCTCCGCGACCTCGGCCTCCAGCGTCCCTTCGACGTCGATCTCCCTCGACTCCTCGGCGAGGACGAGCCTCATGCGGTCGAGCGCCACGAGGACTCCGCTGGCCGTACGAAGCACCTCGGGGCGCTGGTTGTCGCGAGCCACCCGGGCCGCGAGGACGTCGTAGTCCGTGGCGGTCCCGAGCACGTGGCGCTTCTCCGCCTCCTCGAGCTGCCGCTCGCGGTGCTCGAGGGTCTCCCGCGCGATCGCCTCGAGGCGCCTCGCGAGGAGGACGTCGTGGAACGCCTCGGTCACGTCGCGGACCGCGGCCTGCCGGTAGTGCTCGAGCTGGTCCTCGGCCGAGGCGATGCCGTCCTTCGCCGCCCGGACGGCGGCGCCGACCTTCCCCCACGCGAAGAGCGTCTGCGTGAGGGAGACGCCCGCCGTCTTCACGGTCTGCCCCGAGGGGAAGAGCCCGTCCGTCAGAGCGGCATAGGTGCCGTCCCACGAACGGCCGAGAGATCCCGTCGCCGCCACCGTCGGAAGCGCCCCGGCGCGCTCCTCGACGTACTTGCCGCGGACCCAGCTCTGGTAGGCGCGCGCTTTCGCGACGTCGCGGTTCTTCTCCTGGGCGATCCGGAGGGCGTCGTCGAGCGTCAGGACCGTGGGGGCCGCGGCGGACTCGGAAGCGCCGGTGGCTCCCGCGGCGCCGGCCGGCGCCGGGACGAGGAGGGAGAGAAGAAGGAGGGCCGCCCCGGCGGCCTTCGCGGCTGCCTTGCCCGTGTGACCGTGCGCGTCCTGCTCGAGGGCGTTCGCTTTCGTCCACCGGCGGTGCAGGAAGAGAGCGAAGTCGTCGAAGAGGGCGTAGACGACCGGGACGACGAGGAGCGTGAGGATCGTCGACGTGATCAGGCCGCCGATGACGGCGCGCCCGAGCGGCGCCCTCATTTCCGCCCCCTGGCCGAGGCCGAGGGCGAGCGGGAGCATGCCGAAGATCATCGCGAGGGTCGTCATGAGGATCGGCCGGAGCCGCGTCCGCCCCGCCGTGATGAGCGCCTCGCGACGCTCCAGCCCCT
>JAKLER010000398.1 GCA_022711615.1 Acidobacteriota bacterium | reverse complement strand
TCTCCGTCACGGGTCTCGGCCTCTCGAAGGCCGAGAAGATCTGGTATCGCGCCCTCTCGGTCTACATGACGACCTCCACGACGTTCCAGGGCGCTCGCACCGCGACGGCGAACGCCGCGTCGGACCTCTACGGCGGCACCTGCACGGCGGAGTGGCAGTCGGTCCAGAAGGCGTGGGACGCCGTGGGCGTTCCGGGAACCTGGTCCTGCGGGACGACCTACTCCATAGCGGGCAGCGCCGGGACGAGCGGCGCCACCGTCTCGGCCGGCGGCGTCTCGACGACCTCCGACGCGAGCGGCAACTACACTCTCGCCGGCCTCGCGGCGGGCACCTACTCCGTGACCGCGTCGAAGACGGGCTGCACGTTCTCGCCCACCTCGATCTCCGTCACGGTCGGCCCGAGCGCGACCGGGAAGAGCTTCACGGCCAGCTGCTCGACGGGCGACACCGCCCTGACGAGCGGCGTCACCCTCACCGGCCAGAGCGTCGCGAAGAGCGCCTGGAAGTACTACTACATCGACGTCCCGTCCGGCGCGACGAGCCTCGTCTTCGCGACGACGAGCGCCACGGCCGACATCGACATCTACACGCAGTTCAACGCCAAGCCGACCTCGTCGTCGTACAGCTGCCGCCCGTACACCTCGTCGGGCAACGAGACCTGCACCGCGACGAACCCGAGCGCCGGCCGCTGGTGGCTGGGCGTCTACGGCTACGCGGCCGGGAGCTTCTCGGTGACCGCGACCGTCCAGACGGCGGCAGCGACCTACTCCATCGCCGGAAACGCCGGGACGAGCGGGGCGACCGTGAGCGCGGGCTCGAAGTCGGCCACGTCCGACGCGAGCGGCGCCTACACGATCACGGGCCTGACCGCCGGCACCTATTCCGTCTCGGCGACGAAGTCCGGCTGCACGTTCTCGCCGGCGTCTCTCTCCGTGACGGTCGGCCCGAACGCCACCGGAAAGAGCTTCACGGCGAGCTGCGGCTCCGGCGGGCAGGTGGAGCGCCTGACGAACGGGAGCTTCGAGTCGCTCACGGCCTCGACGAACAGCGCGCCGGACGGTTCCTGGTCGCGGACGGCCTACAGCGGGACGAGCTTCAACACGCTGATCGCGAACGGCAGCGCGCCGCACGGCGGCACCGACTACGCCTACGTCGGCGTCTACGCCTCCTCCTCGCAGTCGGTCACGAGCGCGAACGTCGTCATCCCGTCTGCGGCGACGAGCGCGACGCTCACCTTCTACGTTTCCGTCGTCACGAGCGAGACGACGACCTCCACGGCGTACGACAAGCTGAACGTTCAGCTCGTCAACGCCTCCACCGGGTCGGTCCTCGCCACGCTGGGCACGCTCTCGAACCTGAACAAGACCGCCAGCGCGTCGACGTACGCGTTGAAGAGCTACTCGGTGACGTCGTACAAGGGGCAGACCGTCAAGGTCCGCTTCGCCGCGACGAACGACTCCTCGCTCACGACGACGTTCCGGATCGACGACGTCAGCCTGAAGTCGGACGGCTGAGGCCGGCTGGAGGAGAGGAGCCCGATCGGGCTTCGGGGGGAGGGGAGCGATCCTCTCCCCCCTTTTTCTGGTCAGAGGGGGCGTGTCTTCGTCATCATGGAGAAGAGCCGGGCGCCCTTCGGCACGGACGAGAAGGCGTGGAAGAGCAACGCGACGCCGTCCTCGGGGGCGCGGACCTCGAAAACGGCGTCGCCGGCGCGCGGCGGGAGGCTCCGGCAGCGCGACGGGTCGGCGAGCCGGGCCACGACGTCGCCCGCCTTGACGCGCGTGCCGGGGCGGACGGCGAGGTCGACGAGGCCGCCGACGGGGGCGTGCAACGATCGGTAGTCGGCCGCCGAGCAGGCCGTGATCGGCCCGAGGGGGGCGTCCGGCTCGCCGTCTAGGACTCCGTAGTAGCGGAGGGCGGACGCGATGCGGCGCGCGTCCTCGCGGCCCGCCTCCAGGGAGAACTCGTTCATCGAGCCGAGCTCGACGGTGAACCCGTCCACGAGCCGCGGCACGTCGTCGCGGCCGAGTCGCCGAAAGGCGTCGGAGAGGTCCTGCCAGGGAACGAAGGAGGCCTCGTCCAGGGCGCCGCCGAAGCGTGCGGGGACCTCGAGGACGAACGGAAGCCCGAAGGCCCGAGCGGCGGCGACGGCACCCTCCGGCGCGTAGAGGTAGCGCGGAGCACGGTCCCCGGTGTGGAGATCGAGAACGAGATCGGCGTCGACCGCCATCTTCTGGATCGAGAGCGCGAAGTCGAGCCTGGAGTCGGCCCCCCAGGCGGCCGCCTCCTCCTCGATTGCGGCGAGAGCCGCCTTGAGCGCCTCTCGGAAGCCGGACCGGATCTCCCCGATGGGGGCGGAGAGGTGCGCGGCCGCGAACGAATCGACGTCGACGTAGCAGGCGGCCGACGCGGAACGGGAGGGGCCGGTGAGGTAGAGGTAGCCCCTGTTGAAGTTGACCCCGGTCAGGAGGTCGTAGACCCCCGCGACGTAGTCGCCGACCTGCTGGTTCGCGGAGATCGGGTTGACCCGCGGGACGAGGACGATCGTGCCACGAAGGGGCGCGGACTCGAGGAGGTCGAACAGGCCGAGGATGGCCGCATTGCCCTGCAGCTCGCCGCCGTGGACGTTCGCCTGAACGTACGCGATCGGCCTCTCCTGCCGACCCTGGGCCGTGAACACGGGTGCGGTCAGCTCGTGCCCGGTCGCGGTGGTGCGGACGACGACGTCCCGGCGCTCCCATTTCGCCATGTGCTCTCCTCCGTCGGGAAGTCTAGCGAACCGCAAACGGGTTCCCCCCATATGATTTGCGTCATATTGCGACGACATCTCGATTGACAGGGTGGCGGGTGCGGTCTATCTTCGTCCGGTCTTGAGATCGTCTCTCAATACCGTCGGCGCAGTCCGGACTTTCGCCCTCGCACTGGCCCTGCTTGCGATCCCGACGGTGGGCGCAAGGGCGGAGGCCGGCACGACAGAGGCCGAGTCCGTCCGGGCGCGGTGGCTGATGGGGACCGTCCTTCAGGTCCGGCTTCCAGCCGGTGGTCCGGACCTGGAGGCTTCGTTCCAGGCCGCGTTCCAGGCCGTCGCCGAGGTCGAGGAGGCCGCCTCGCTCTGGAAGGCGGGGACGGAGCTCGGGCGCGTGCACGCGCGCGCTGCCGACGGGGCGACGACCGTCGTCTCCGCCCCGCTCGGCGCCCTCGTCGCGGAGGCGCTGCGCATCTCCGAGCTGACCGGTGGGGCCTTCTCGCCCGCCGTCGGGGCGCTGGTGGCCGCGTGGGACCTTCGCGGCATAGGGAGACGGCCCTCGCCGGAGGAACGGCGGAGCGCTGCGGCACGCAGCCGAACCGGCGGCGTCCGATACGACCCCGCAACGCGCGAGCTCGGTCTCGACCCGGGCGTCACGCTCGACCTCGACGGCATCGCCAAGGGCTTCGCCCTCGACCGGGCGGCGGAGGCGCTCCGGGCCCGTGGCGTCGACGACGCCCTCCTGAACTTCGGCGGGCAGATCCTGGTGATCGGTCCGCCCGCCGG
>JAKLER010000397.1 GCA_022711615.1 Acidobacteriota bacterium | reverse complement strand
CAGCGTGACGAACGTGAAGAGCGCCCACGGCATCGCGCGGACGACCCAGCCGTCCCAGCGTTTCGTCCAGAGCGCCCCGATGGCGAACGCGAACGGCACCGAGAGCGACGCGAAGCCGGCGAACATGACCGGCGGGTGAATGACCATCCACGGGTCCTGAAGGAGCGGGTTCAGCCCCTGCCCGTCGGGCGGGACCTCGGCGAGGAAGCGGAACGGGGACTGCTTGACGAGGATCGCGACGATGCCGAGGAAGGAGAGGACGTAGACCGCCATCACGGGGGGCTCCTGCTCCCGGGCGGTGCGGACGACGAAGAACCCGATGATCGCGCCGAAGAAGAGCCAGGTGAGGAACGAGCCCTCCTGGCCGGCCCAGAACGTCGAGACGAGGTAGCGGAGGGGGAGCTCGCGAGAGGAATACGACGTGACGTAGGAAAGGCGGAAGTCGTTCGCGAGGAGCCGCGACATGAGAATCGCCGAGGCGACGAGGATCGCCGCGGCGTGGGCGTAGTAGAGGCGCCGCCCGAGGAGGAGGGTCGACTCGTACGCCGGGCCTCCCTCCTTCTGGAGCCCGAGGGCCCGCGCGTAGGCGACGATCGTCGCGATCCCGGACGCGAGCGCGAACCAGAGCGCGAGCGTCCCCGGGGCGTAGCCGAGGGCCGGCATCAGGACTTCACCGAGACCTTGGCGCCGTAGTGCTTCTCCGTCTCCTCGCCCTGGTACTTCGAGGGGCACTTCACGAGGAGCTTCTCGGCGTGGAACGCCTCGCCCTGGTACTTCCCGATCGCGACGATGGAGACGGCCTCCTCGAAGTTCGCCGGCTTGACGTCGCGGTAGGTGACCGGGAGGACCTTCTTCGACTCGAGGTCGACGAGGTTGAACCGGAGCGTCTGCGTCGTCGTATCGTACTTCGAGGAGCCCTTCTCGAGGCCGCCCATGACCTGGCAGACGCGCGGCGAGGAGAGCGCCTCGTCGAACGTGACGTAGGGCGTCATGGAGGAGGAGAAGGTCGTCAGGCCGAGGAGGAGGAAGGCGACGATGAGGGCGGCGCCGGCCCAGTAGGCTTTCTTCACGACGGGTCCTCCGAGGACTGCCGCGCGATCGCCGCGCGGACCTTCCGGTCGAGGTGGACGAGGTAGGCGAGGAGCCCCGCCCAGATGATGATGTTCACGGCGGCGACGTAGAAGAGCGCGCCGTGCGAGACGGCGACGGTCGGGGCGTCGGGCGTCATGCTTCGAACCCTCCGGCCCTCTCCGAGAGGCGCCGGACGAGCCGGGTCGCCTTCACGTCGAGGGCGTACATCCAGGCGAAGAGCGCGGTGAACGCGATCATCGAGGAGAAGAAGACGAGCTTGATGTCGGGGGACATCTCGATCCGGCCCCGCGCGTTGATCACGGTGTCGGGGTGGAGCGAGGCGTACATGCGCGGGACGGCGAACATCAGGAACGGCACGGAGACGAAGGCGATCAGGGCGTAGGCCGCCGAGAGCGTCGCCCGCCGCTCCGGCTCCTCGATCGCCTGGCGGAGGCCGAGGTAGGCCCCGTAGACGAGGAGGAGGAGGACGATCGAGGTCTGCCTCGGGTCCCAGTTCCAGTAGGAGTTCCACATCACCTTCGCGAAGAGGGAGCCGGTGACGGTGGCCAGGACGCAGAAGAGGACCCCGAGCCGCGCGGCGGCGGCCGCCGCGTCGTCCCGCTCCATCTTTCGGGTCTTCAGGTAGAGGCCGGAGTGGAGGGCGGCCAGGAGGAACGCCAGGGCGGAGATCCAGGCCGTCGGGACGTGGAAGAAGACGATGCGGGAAGACTCGCCCACGAAGCTCTCCGCGGGGTGGGCATAGAGGAAGGCGGCCCAGAGGACGACCGCCATCCCGAGGCCCAGGACGACCTTCCCGGCGGTTCCGAGAACCTGCATCGGCCGGGATGATACGGGAGGGGAGGCTCATACCGGACCTTTTCGGGGCTGGATTCCAAACCCTCGCCGAACGGGCGCTTGATTCGCCTCGAAGGGGGATGGCTACTCGCGCCAGACGGCGTCGAAGAGGAAGAACGAGGCCGTCACCATCAGGCCGTCGTAGGCGAAGAGGAGGCGGACGGCGTCGAGCCCGGCGACGAGGTCGGGCTGGGTGGCGGCGATCTGGGTCCCGGTGACGGCGGCGACGAGGGGCGGGAGGAGGAGCGGGGTCGCGAGGACCGCGAAGAGGGCCCCCTTCGCCGCGGTCTTGGCGACGATCGCCGCGATGAACGTAGAGGCCGCCGCGATGCCGACGCCGCCGAGAGCGAGGACCGCGAGGAAGAGGCCGGGGGCGGCGATCCCGAACGACATGAGCGCGAGGAAGAGCGGGACGACGACCGCCATGACGACGCCGAGGAGGGCGAGGTTGCCGAGGAGCTTGCCGAGAAAGACCGCGGCCGGCGGGGCCGAGAGGCGGAGCGCCGCGGCCGTTCCGGTCTCCTCCTCGTTCACGAAGGCGCGGGAGAGCCCCGTCATCGCCGAGAAGAAGAGGACGATCCAGAGGAGGACCGAGTTGACGACCGGACGGTCCTCGAGCGTGAGGCGCGTCGGGCCGACGGCGTAGCCGACGAGGACGAGGACCGAGAACGCGAAGAGGAGCAGCGCGTTGATCGCGACCCGCGTCCGCCACTCGGTCCGGAGGTCCTTCACGAAGACGGCCGCCGCCGCGCGCAGGATCACAGCGTCACCCGCTCGTCGGCCAGGGCGAGCTCGGCGGGGTCGTTCGTGGCGAGGACGACGCTGCCGCGCTCCCGCTGTCCGGCGACGATCGCCGCGACGGCGCGGTGCCCCGCCTCGTCGAGGTTCGAGCCGGGCTCGTCGAGGAGGAGGACGGCGGGGTCGGAGAGGACCGAGTAGGCGAGCTTGAGGCGCTGCCGCTGGCCCGTGGAGAGGAACCGCGTCCGGATCGAGCGGAGGCGCCTCGGGTCGAGGCCGACGGAAGCGAGGCGCCCGTCGACCTCGTCGCGCGCTCGCGGGCGCCCCGCCACCCGGGCGAAGAACTCGAGGTTCTCGGCCGGGGTCAGCTCGCCGTAGAGGGAGAGGTCCGGCGCGCACCAGCCGATCGCGCCGGCGGCCTCGTGCACGGAGAGCCGCGCGCCGGCCGGGCCTTCGAGCCGGACGCTTCCTTCGGAGGGGCGGAGGAGGCCGGCGAGGACCTTCACGAGCGTCGTCTTTCCCGAGCCGTTCGGCCCGGCGACGCCGAGGACCCTCCCAGGCTCCGTCGCGAAGGAGAGCGGGCCGAAGATCCGGCGCGGCCCGAAGGCGCGGGAGACGTTCTCGGCGACGAGGCGCACGGGCGGGGAGGATACAGGGAGGGCGCTGGGGGGCGCGCGTCGTGGAGAATCGGGTCGTGCGCGCCGTCCTCCTCGGCTTTCCTCTCTTCCTCCTGATCGCCCTCTGGAGAGCGACGCTCCGGATCCGCCTCGTCGGCCGCGAGCACCGCGACGCGATCGAGCGTTCGGGACGGCCGGTCCTTCACGCGATCTGGCACCAGCGGATGGTCGCGGGGATCTTCCGCTTCCCGTACGAGGGGGTTGTGACGATGGCGTC
>JAKLER010000396.1 GCA_022711615.1 Acidobacteriota bacterium | reverse complement strand
TCGGCGCGCCCTGCGCTCGCGCAGCGCTGGAGCAACCCGGACGCGCTCACCTGGACCTTCGAGCTGCGGCCGGGCGTCCGGTTCCACGACGGGAGCCCCCTGGGAGCGGAAGACGTCGTCTGGTCGTTCGAACGCCTCCGCGCGGAGCCGGGGCTCGAGCTGGCCGGACACGTCGCGGCGATCGCGAGCGTCCGCGCGACGGGAGAGCGGACGATCGAGGTGCGGACGAAGCAGCCGGTCGCGATCCTGCTGAACAAGCTGCGGTTCATCCTCGTCGTCCGCAGAGGGGAGACCGGGCCGACGCTCCGCGAGCGGGTGAACGGGACCGGTCCGTACCGCCTCGCGAAGCTCGAGCCCGGGCGGGAGATGCAGCTCGAGCGGAACGATGCGTACTGGGGAGCGCGCCCGGCGCTCCGCGAGGTCCGTCTGCGACTGAACCGATCGCCCGAGGAGGCGCTCGAGGACCTCCTCTCCGGTCGGAGCGACTTCGTGCAGTCGAACGCGAAGGCGACGGAAGAGGCGCTGCGCGACCGGAGCGGCTACGAGGTCCGGCGGCACGGCAGCGTCTCCGTCAAGTTCCTCTTCCTCGCGCTGAACCGGGAGGCCCCGAAGGACGTCGACGGAGGGAAGAACCCGTTCCGCGACGTTCGCGTCCGTCGGGCGCTCTCCCTCGCGATCGACCGCGCGGCGCTCGCCCGCCGCCTCTCGGCCCCCGCGATCCCGATGGGCCAGCTCGTGCCGCCCGGGATCTTCGGCCACGACCCGTCGGCGAAGGCGCTGCGACACGACCCGGTCGAGGCCCGCCGGCTGCTCGCCGAGGCCGGCTGGCCGGACGGCTTCGCGCTCGAGCTCGCGGCCCGGGGACTCTTCGCCGAGGCGGCCGGGATCGTGGCGGAGATGCTCGGGGAGGTCGGGATTCGCGTCCGCGTGCGCGCTCTCCCGGAGGGAGCCTGGTTCCGGGCGATGCACGAGGGGCTCCTCACTCTCACGATCAGCCGTTACGGCTGTCCGACGGGCGACGCCTCCGACCTCTTCGAGAACGCCCTCCGGACGTGGGACCCGGAGCGGAGGACCGGGCTGAACAACTACGCGCGCTACTCGAGCCCGGAGGTGGACCGGCTCACCGACCTGGCCGGCCGGACGCTCGAGATGAGCAGGCGGCAGGAGGCGCTGCGGGGGGCGACGGCGCGGGTGCTCGAGGACCTGCCCGTGATTCCGCTGTACGTCGACCAGGACCTCTACGCCTTCCGGGAGGGGGTCTCCTGGACGCCGCGAAACGACAACTTCCTGATCGCCTCCGAGATCGCGCGGGCGCGCTGAGCCGGCGCCCGGCGCGGGGGGTCAGGCGGCCCGGGTCGGCATCGGGCCGGGCCGGCCCAGGTAGAAGCCCTGTCCGAGCGGGACGCCGAGCCTGCGGAGGGCCTGGAGCTCGTCGAGCGACTCGATCCCCTCCGCGATGACCTGGGTCTCCATCTTCATCGCGAACGAGAGGATGGCGCCGAGCAGGTCCTGCTTGATCCGGTTCCGGTGGATGTCCTTCGTGAAGAGGTGGTCGAACTTCAGGAACTCGGGGTGGATGTCCGCGAGCGCGGACAGGTTCGAGTAGCCCGAGCCGAGGTCGTCGACAGCGACGTGGAAACCCTCCCTGCGGAGCTCGCCCAGCACTCGCGTGAAGAGCTCCTGGTTCTCCGCGTAGGTCCGCTCGGTCACCTCGATGACGACCTGCCTCGGGTCGAGGTGGAGCTCGAGGACCTCGCGGACCAGCCCCCCTTCGAGGAAGTCGGAGTCCTGCGACGCCGCGGGGGACATGTTGAGGAAGACGAGCCTGTCCCAGCCCGATCGGGCCGCTTCCTCGAGCGACCGTCTCCGGCAGAGCCGCTCGAGAGGGATGACGAGGCCGGCCTTCTCGGCGAGCGAGAAGAGCCGCTCGGCGTCCTCGAGCCCGCTGCCGGCGGGCCCCCTCGAGAGGGCCTCCACGCCGGTGACCTTCTCCTCGACGAGGTCGTGGATGGGCTGGAAGAGCGAGACGACCCGCCGGTCGGCGAGGATCCCCTTCAGGATCTCGACCCCGCGCTCCTCGGCGCTGGCCGTCTGCCGGAAGACCTCGCCCCGCGCCTCGTTCAGGCCCCGGTAGACCGCGCGCTCGACCCGGACCTTCGGGTCAAAGAGGATCAGCGCCTGCCCGACGTGGGAGGAGTAGGAATCGACGGAGGTCAGCCGCTCGGCGAGGAACGAGGAGACGAAGGCGTCCATGCGCGACGCGAGCGCCCCGAGCCACTCGTGGGGCGCCTGATCGGCGCCGTTCCTCGGACGCGTGGGGACGAAGCAGAGGACCTCGTCGCTCCGCACTCCCGGGACGCAGAAGATCCCGCCCGGAAACCCGCCTTCGGCGGCCCGGCTCCGCAGCCCGGCGACGAAGTCCCGGATGAGGTCGTCGTAGAGCTGCCAGCCCCACGTCTCCTCGACCTGCCTCTCCATGGCGAGCGAGAACGCGAGCAGGGCGATCGAGCCGTGGTCCTCGAGGTGGCGGCGCACCTGGTCGACGACCGCAGGGAGCGTCGGAAGACCCGTGACGACGTCGTGCAGCCGGGCCCGGTTCTGGAGCCATTCCGCCCGCATCGAGGCGGCGTCGTCGAACGACGCGACCGGGAGCGGCTCGCGCGAGCTCACGATCCCCGCTCGAGGAAGCTCTGGACCTCCCGAACGACCTCGGCCGGGGAGAAGGGCTTCGCGATGTAGCCCTCGGCGCCCTCCTGGAGGCCGATCATCTTGTCGCGCCGCTCGGCGCGAGCGGAGAGCATCACGACCGGGACGTTCCGGGTCCGCTCGTCGCCCTTGAGCGTGCGCAGCACCTGCCAGCCGTCCATCTCGGGCATCATGACGTCGAGCAGGACGACGTCCGGCGGCTGCTCCCAGGCGCTCGACACGGCGGACTTGCCCGTCGACGCGCGCCGGACGAGGAACCCGCTCGTCTCGAAGACGAGCTGCAGCAGGTCGAGGACGTCCTCCTCGTCGTCGACGATCAGGATTGTCCGTTTCTGCTGGGACATCGGATCCCTCCTCGCCGCGTCCGAAGCTCTGGCGAACGCCTCGATCTTAGAGCAATCGAAGCCCTCGCGGGGCGCTCAGGCGGGCTCGATCGCCGCCGGAATCTCTCCCGACGGAAGGCGCTTGCCGCGCGAGTGGAGCGCGCGCACGGCTGCTTCGACGAGCCTGCCGCGGTCGATCGGCTTGACGAGGTACTCGACGGCGCCGAGCCGGAGGCCCTCGAGCCGTTCGTCGACGACGGACGCGATGAGGATCGGGGTCTGGCGCGTCGCGGCGTCCTCGCGAAGCTCGTGCAGCAGGTCGAGGCCGTCGCGATCGGGCAGACGGATGTCGAGGACGACGAGGAGCGGAGCCTGCTCTCGCGCCGCGGCCAGCCCTTCCTCGGCGGTCGTGGCCGTCCGGACGGTGAAGCCGTGCTTCTCGAGCGTTTCCTTGAGAATGAGGAGGAAGTCCGGGTCGTCGTCGATCGCGAGGACGGGCGCCGCGTCGCCCTCGGCGGGCAGGAGCCCGTGGAAGACCCCCGACTCGGTGCGCGTCTCGGCGACGGGGAGCGAGAATCGAAAGA
>JAKLER010000395.1 GCA_022711615.1 Acidobacteriota bacterium | reverse complement strand
AACCGCTTGTAGATCTCGAGGAGCGCCTCGCGCTTCGTCTTGACCGAGTCCTTGCGGAGCGTGGCGATGAGCGTCTCGCCGATCGGCTCCCAGTCGGGAAAGAGGACCTCGACCGGGGTCGCCTGCTTCTCCGTCATGACCGTGGCGAGGTCGTCCGGGACCTCGGACCCCGCCTCGTAGAGGACCTCGCCCGAGGAGAGGTCGACGACGTCGACGGCGAAGAGGATGCGGCCGAGCTTGGCCGGGTCGACCGCGACGGTCACCGGCGTCCCGGCGGCCAGCTTTTCACGCTGGTCGGCGTTCAGCTTGACGTCGGCGAAGATCTTGCCGTCCTTCTTGAGGCCGCGGAGGTGCTTGAGGCGCAGCTCCTCCTTCGTGAGGACGTCGGGCGGCAGGACGAGGTGCGCCTTGCCCTTGTCGAACGTCAGGCCGACGGCCGAGTAGAACTTCTTGAGGATCTGCTCGTCGCTCTCGAGGCCCAGCGCGCGGAGGAAGACCGTCCCGGGGAACTTCCGCTTCCGGTCGATCCGGACGCCGAAGAGGCCCTTGGAGTCGATCTCGAACTCCACCCAGGAGCCGCGGTACGGGATGATCTTTCCGATCAGGGTGTGGGCCCCTTCGCGGGTGAAGAACACGCCCGGCGAGCGGTGGAGCTGCGAGACGATGACGCGCTCCGTCCCGTTGATGATGAAGGTCCCGTTGTCCGTCATGAGGGGGATGTCGCCGAAGTAGACCTCCTCCTCCTTGATGTCCCGGATCGGCCACTCCTTCGGGGCGCTCTTCCCGGTCGGGGCGTTGTCCTTGTCGAAGACCTTCAGCCGGAACGTGACCTTCAGGGGGACCGCGTACGTGAGGCCGCGCTCCTGGCACTCCGCCACCGTGAACGGGAGGCGCAGCTCGACCGGGGTCCCGCAGACCTCGTCGATCGTCACCTTGCTCGGGTTCGGGTGGCCGCAGGCCTGGCACTCGACCACGTTCGCCCGCGGGTCCTTCACCCGGACCGTCTCGCCGCAGTGCTCGCAGGTGAACCGGAGGTGCTGGATCCCCTCGAGCCGCCCGCTCCGGGAGGCCCAGTCGCCGATCCGGAACGACACGTACTCGAGCGCGCACGTCTCCCGGAAGTCGGAGAACGGGAAGACCCCGCGGAAGACGGCCTCCAGACCGACGTCGTCCCGCTCGTGCGGGAGGAGGTCCATCTGGAGGAAGTCCTCGTAGGACCGCCTCTGGACGTCGATCAGGTTCGGCAGGGGCAGGAACGTCTTGATCTTGCCGAAATCGTGCCGGGCGGTCTGCCTCGGGGCGAGCATGCGGTCAGCCATTCGAGCGGGCTCCCTTCATCCGGGAAGAGGGTGACGCGGAAAGAGGGAAATACCGCCCGGCGAGACGGCGCGATCCCCGCGGGGCCGGACGAGCCGGCCCCCCGGGGAATCGACCTCCGTCACCGGACGGTCCTCCCGTTGCGGGACACGCCGGACTACTTGATCTCGACCTTGGCGCCGATCTCCTCGAACTTCTTCTTGATGGCCGCCGCCTCGTCCTTCGAGACGGACTCCTTGAGGACCCCGAGGTTCTCGACGAGGTCCTTGGCTTCCTTCAGGCCGAGGGAGGAGTTGACCTCGCGGACCGCCTTGATGACGTTGATCTTGTTGCCGCCGGCCTCCTTGAGGGTGACGGTGAACTCGGTCTGCTCCTCGGCCGGGGCGGCGGCGGCGGCCGGGGCGGCGGCGGCGGCCGGGGCGGCCATCATGGCCGCGGAGACGCCGAACTTCTCCTCGAGGGCCTTGACCAGGTTGTTGAGCTCGAGGACGGACATCCCCTCGACTTCGCTGACGAACTGCTCGACGGAAAGGGCCATTTCGTTCTCCTTGCTTTCCTTGTCTCTTCGCGCGTGCGCGTTTCTACGGGCGATTCGGGCGCGCCGGGCCTCAGGCCGCGGCGCTCTTCTTCTCGGCCACGGCCGAGATCGTCATCGCGAGCTTGCGCTGCGGCGACGAGAGGACGGTGACGAGGCGGCGCACCGGGGACTGCATGAGGCCGAGGAGCTTCGCCACGAGCTCGGGGCGCGTCGGGAGGCTGGCGAGCGACTCGAGGGCCGCGGCCGGGACCGGCCGTCCCTCGACGAGGGCGGCCTTCACCTTGACCTTCGGGTTCGTCTTCCCGAACTGGTGGAGGACCTTCGCGAGCTGGACGATGTCGGTCTTCGACCAGGCGACCGCCGTCATGCCGGTGAAGTGCTCGGAGAGCGCGCCGATCGGGGCGTCCTTGATGGCGCGCAAGGCGAGCGTGTTCTTGACGACGACGTACTCCGAGCCGGTCGCGCGGATCTGACGGCGCAGCTCGGTGACGTCGGGGACCGAGATCCCCTGGAAGTCGATGAGGAAGGCGTGGGGAGCGGTCCCCAGGGCTTCCGTCATCTGCGCGATGGCGTCGGTCTTCTCGGTGCGGTTCACGCGGCCCTCCCGGCGACCTTGTCGGCGACCGCGGGGTCGACCGGCACGCTCGGCCCCATCGTCGAGCCGAGGAAGATGGACTTCACGTACTTCCCCTTGGCGGCGGCCGGCTTCGCCTTCTGGATCGCCGCGATCAGGGCCTCCGTGTTCTCCACGAGGGCCTCGTCCGCGAACGAGAGCTTGCCGACCGGGCAGTGGATGATCGCGGTCTTGTCGACGCGGAACTCGATCTTGCCGGCCTTCAGCTCCTTCACGGCCTTGCCGACGTCGAAGGTGACCGTGCCGGCCTTCGGGTTCGGCATGAGGCCGCGGGGGCCGAGGACCTTTCCGAGCCGCCCGAGGGACTTCATCATGTCGGGGGTGGCGACGAGGGCCTCGAAGTCGAGGTACCCGCCCTGGATCTTCGCGACGAGGTCGTCCCCTCCGACGACGTCGGCGCCGGCATCCTCCGCCTCGCGGACCTTCTCGCCGGAAGCGACGACGGCCACGCGGACGGTCTGACCCGTTCCGTGCGGGAGGACGACCGTGCCGCGGACCATCTGGTCCGCGTGCTTCGGGTCGACGCCGAGGCGCAGGGCCACCTCGAGCGTCTCGTTGAACTTCGCGTACGCCGCCGAACGGACGAGCGCGACGGCCTGCTGGACGTCGTAGAGCTTCGTCCGGTCGATCTTGGCTGCCGCGGCGGTGTACTTCTTGCCTTCCGTCATGTCTCTTCCGCTCTTCCGAGTGCGGCGATCGTCCTGCGCCCCCGCGATGAGAAGCCCCGGGAGGCAGCCCGGGCATCGCGGAGCCGCGCGCCGTGAGAGGGGCGGCGCCGGCCCGTTCGCCGTCTCAATGAGAAATCGTCACGCGACGATTTCGTTCTTCTCAGCCGATGACCTCGATCCCCATGGAGCGAGCCGTCCCCGCGACCGTTTTCTTGGCGGCCTCGAGGTCGGCGGCGTTGAGGTCGACGAGCTTCAGCTTCGCGATCTCCTCGACCTGCTGCATCGTGACCTTCCCGACCCGGTTCTTGTTCGGGACGCCCGAGCCCTTCTCCACCTTCGCGGCCTTCTTGAGGAGGACGGAGGCCGGCGGGGTCTTCAGGATGAAGGAGTAGGACCGGTCGGAGTAGACCGTCACGACGACCGGGATGATCAGCCCCGCGTCCTTCTGCGTCTTCGCGT
>JAKLER010000394.1 GCA_022711615.1 Acidobacteriota bacterium | reverse complement strand
TCGGGGGCGTTCAGGACCGGCTTCGGGCCGGGGTCGAAGACGCGCCCGCCGAAGGCGTTCTGGAGCGCCGCGTGGTAGTAGAAGTCGGAGTAGGAGTAGGCGAGGCCGAAGCGGCCCGACTTCGCGTCGGTCAGCTTCTTCGCCACGGCGACGAGCTCCTTCGACGTCTTCGGCGGGGTCGGCAGCAGCTTCTTGTTGTAGATGAGCGTGATGACCTTGTAGTTGAGCGGCAGGCCGTAGACCGTGCCGCGGTAGGTCATCGCTTCCATCGTCGTCGGAATGAAGCGCGCGATCGTCGCCTTGTCGAGGAAGAAGTCGATCGGCTCGACGGTCTTGCCCGCCTCGATCCAGCCGCCCAGGCGGTCCTGGGCAAAGATGAAGATGTCGGGTCCCTTCCCCCGTGGTACGGAGGCGGTGATCTTGTCGGCGAAGGCGTCGTACGGGACGGCGAGCGTCGTGACCTTGATTCCCTTCGAAGCGACCGTCGCGTTGTAGGCAGCGACCACCTTCTCGAGGGCGGCCTTCTCCTCGGCCCGGTAGGCGTGCCAGACGACGACCTCCTTCTGGGCCATGAGGGAGGTGGCCGGCGCGGCGAGGGCGGCGAAGAGGACGGGGAGCGCGAGGCGGGAGAGCTTCATGCGTGTTCCTCCGGGTTCAGGCCGTCAGACGGAGCTCCGTCGCGGCGTCGAAGAGGTGGAGGGCGTCGAGCTCGACGACGAGCTCGATCTTGTCGTCGTAAGCCGGAGCGCGATGGGGGTCGATCTTGGCGACGACGACGTCGTCGCCGCCGAGCCGCGCGTAGACGAGGACCTCGTGGCCGAGCGGCTCGATGACCTCGACCGTCGCGCCGAGGCGGGCCGTCTCGCCGCGGGTCGGCTTCTGCGGGTCGACGACGTTCTCGGGCCGGATGCCGACGACGACCGCCTTTCCGTCCTTCGCGCCCGTCAGGCCCCGGAGCGAGGCCGGGACCGGGAGCGAGAACGTCCCCGCCTTCAGCGTCCCGCCGCCGTCGGCGAACGTCGCCTTGACGAAGTTCATCGGCGGGGTGCCGATGAAGGCGGCCACGAAGAGGTTCGCGGGCTGCTCGTAGACCTCGAGCGGCGTCCCGACCTGCTGGAGCTTGCCGTCCTTCATGATCGCGATGCGGTGGCCCATCGTCATCGCCTCGACCTGGTCGTGGGTGACGTAGACGGTCGTCGTCTTCAGGCGGTTCTGGAGCTTGCTGATCTCGGCCCTCATCTGGACGCGGAGCTTGGCGTCGAGGTTCGAGAGCGGCTCGTCGAAGAGGAAGACGGAGGGCTTGCGGGTGATGGCGCGCCCGACCGCGACGCGTTGCCGCTGCCCGCCCGAGAGCTGCTTCGGCTTGCGGTCGAGGAGGTGGGCGATGCCGAGGATCTCGGCGGCCTCGTTCACGAGCGTGTCGATCTCGGCCTGGGGGAGCTTGCGGATCTTCAGGCCGAACTCGAGGTTCTCGCGGATCGTCATGTGGGGGTAGAGCGCGTAGCTCTGGAAGACCATCGCGATGTCGCGGTCCTTCGGGGCGACCTCGTTCACGACGCGGCCGCCGATCGAGACCGTCCCGCCGGAGATCTCCTCGAGCCCCGCGATCATCCGGAGGGCGGTCGACTTGCCGCAGCCCGAGGGCCCGACGAGGACCATGAACTCCTGGTCGCGGATCTCGAGGTCCAGCCCCTCGATGACTTTGACGTCGCCGTAGCTCTTCGCGACGCCCTGGAAGACGACTTCGGCCATGCGCGGGCCTCCTGCTCAGCGCCCGGACGCCAGGATCGCGGCGCCCCGGGGCGGAACGGTCAGAGAGACGGAGCCCTCCGCGAACGTGACGGCGAGGCCGCCGAAGAGGTCCTTCGGCGTCGCGCCCTCCCATTCCGCGGGGGCGGGGAAGGTGACCGGGACGGGCTCGGCGGCGCGGTTGACGGCGACGGCGACGGCGTCGCCCGACGCGGCGTCGCGGCGGAGGAAGACGTAGGCGTCCCCCTGCGTGACGAGCCCTTCGTGCGTCCCGCGCCGGAGCGCGGGAAAGGTCTTCCGGATCGAGACGAGCTTCACGTAGTCGGCCCGGAGCGCCTCGTTCCGCGTCAGGCCGGCGCCGGGCTTCACGTCCCGCGCGCCCCACGGCATGTCGCTCCGGTTGTCGGGCCAGTCGCCGCCGGGGCGGGCGACCTCCTCGCCGTAGTAGATCGTCGGGAGGCCGGCGGTCGTCATCTGGAGGACCGCCGCGAGGCGGAAGAGCTCCACGTTCCCGCCCAGCTGGAAGAGCCCGCCCGGGACGTCGTGCGAGGAGAGGAAGTGGGAGAGGAGGTAGCCGGGGCGGACCCTCTCGCGCGACTTGAGGTAGCGGTCGAAGGCGACCGTCCGCCCGCGCCCCTCCACGAAGGCGAGGGCGTTCCCCTGGAACGCGAAGTCGAAGCCGGCGTCCATCTCGTCCCGCTCGAACCAGGGGTCGAGGACCTGCGCGTCGCCCCCCCAGACCTCGCCGAGGAGGAAGAACCCCTTCCCGACCTCCGCGCGCGTCCGCCGCCGGTGCTCGGTCCAGAAGTCGTGGGCGACGTGCTTGACGGTGTCGAGGCGGAAGCCGTCGACGCCGAGGCGCTTCGCCCAGGCGAGCTGGGCGTCGAGGAGGTACTTCGCGACCTCGGGGTCCTCGGTCCGGAAGTCGGGGAGGCCGGCGACGCACGAGGTGACGTCGTCGCTCCCGCAGTCCCCCTTCTCGTTCGTCCGGAACCAGCCCTTCGTCGCCGGGTCCTTCGTGTACTTCGACTCGTACCCCGCGTGGTTGTAGACGACGTCGAGGAGGACCCGGATGCCGCGTGCGTGGCACGCCTCCACGAGCGCGATGAAATCGGTTTCAGAGCCGAAGCGCGGGTCGAGGGCGAGGAAGTCGTCGGCCCAGTACCCGTGGTAGGCCCAGTCGGGGAAGCCGGCCCCGGTGACGAAGCCGGGGGTGTTCCTCACGATCGGCGTGATCCAGAGAGCGTTCACGCCGAGGGAGGCGATCTCGTCGAGCTGAGCCGTCAGCCCCTTCGCGTCGCCGCCGTGAAAGTACCCCTTCTTCGCCGGGTCGACGTCGACGTTGCTCGCCTCGTCGCCGTCCGCGAAACGGTCGAGGACGACGAAGTAGAGGACGGCGTCGCGCCAGTCCTCGAGGAGCGGGGGCGCCGCCGGCCGGACGGCGGCCCGCGGGGCCGGCGATGCGGAGGGCGCCGGCCCCGCGGGCGGGACCGAGGTGCAGGCGGCCGAGGCACCCGCGAGGACGAGGACGGCGCTCCCCGCGAGGTGACGGAGTCGGGACGGACCGAGCGTGCGAATACGGCTCTCCTGTCGTTCGGCTTCCGATGTTCCTCGCGGAACTCTACAGGAAATCGTCCCGCCGGGATGCGGCCGTTTCGCGCCTAGAATTCCATCGATCATGCGAGAAGTGCCGAACCGACGCGTCCACACCGTGATCCTCGGCGGGGGCCAGGGCAAGCGCCTCTTCCCCCTCACGCGCGACCGCGCCAAGCCGGCCGTCCCGCTCGGCGGGAAGTACCGGCTGATCGACGTCCCGCTCTCGAACGCGATCAACTCGGGCTTCCGGGACATCGCGGTCCTGACGCAGTTCAACTCCGCCTCG
>JAKLER010000393.1 GCA_022711615.1 Acidobacteriota bacterium | reverse complement strand
GCCGTTCCTCTCGCGCTCCGTCCTCTTCATCCTCGCGGTCACCCTTTTCTGCGCCTCGGGCCTCGTCATCCTCCTCGGCACGTCGGCCCCGATCCTGACCCGGATCGGCGGCAAGGCCTCGCAGGTGGCGACGAGCTTCTACGACGTCACCCACACCCCGCTCGCCATCGTCATGGCGCTCCTCATCGCCCTCGTGCCGTTCGTCTCCTGGCGCGGCGAGACGTGGGCGGGCGTCGGGAAGAAGGTTGCCCTCCCGGCGCTCCTCGGCGTCCTCGGCGTCGTCCTCTTCCTCTTCCTCGGCGTGAGGAAGCCGGTCGACCTCCTCTTCCTCGGCGCCGCGGTCTTCGGCCTCGCCTCCTCCGCCGAGATCCTCGTCCTCTTCGTGAGGCGCAAGGCGATCGCGAGCGCGGGCGGCTATCTCGCCCACGTCGGCACGGCGATCATGCTCGTCGGCATCCTGATCTCGGGCGCCTACGAGGTGAAGACCCAGGTGACGCTCCACCGGAACCGCCCGCTCGTGATCGAGCAGCACGGCCGCCCGATCAGCTTCACGTTCACCGGCCTCTACTTCGTCAACGACGACGGCGTCGTGAAGACGCAGTCCCAGCTCGACATGACGAAGCTCGCCGACCGCCGCGCCAAGCAGGCGATGGAGGTGACCGTCAGCGACGGCAAGGCCACCTGGAAGGCCTACCCGAAGCTCTACACGAACGAGAAGTCGGGCCAGCTCATGGCGAACCCCGACGTGAGGAAGTCGTTCTTCTTCGACCTCTACGTCTCGCCCCAGGCCTACGAGCCCGGCGCCCCGCCCCGCGCGGAGGGAGCGCTCGCGGTCCTCCGGAAGGGCGAGGAGAAGACGGTCCACGGCGTGAACGTCCGCTTCCTCGAGTTCTCGACGGAGGGCGCCCACACCGAGGGCGGCGCCTTCACGATCGGGACGAAGCTCGCCGTCACCTCCGCCGGCGCGACCGCGGAGGTCACCCCGAAGTTCGTCGTCACGCTCGGAGGCGGCGAGGGCCAGCGCTTCGAGAATCCCCTCTCGCCCCTCCCGGGAACGGACAGCGGACAGGTCCGCATTCGCCGCGTCTCCCCGAACGACGCCGCCGTCGAGCTCGAGCTCCTCGGCCTCGACCCGGCCGGCGACCGGAAGCCCGCCGTCCCCGAGTCGTTCTCCATCGACGTCACGACGAAGCCCCTCATCGCCCTCGTCTGGGCCGGCTTCTACGTGATGATGGCCGGAGGCCTCGTCTCCATGATCAAGCGCGCGAAGGACGCGAGGCAGGCCGCGATCGCGTGAGCCCGGGGCGGGGACGAGAATCCCGGAAAGAACCCCGACGGGGACCGTCCGCCAATTCGACGACGGCCCGGCAGAGACGCCGGGCCGTTTCCGTTGGTGGGAAGGCTCTCGTCAACGATCCAGGGGCGCGGGGGAGGGGTGCGCCCCGCCGGCGCCCTCTGCGCGCGCGCGACCCGCATCGGCCCCGCTGCGCGGGCCGCCGGCGAGCGCGCAAGCTCGTCGCTGCGCTCCTCGAATCGGTGCGCGCTCTTCCCCCGGCGGCCTGCTCGCGGAGCCGTGCGGGGCCCCGCGCGTGCTCGAACGGTCGCCTCGCGGGGCGCACCCCTCCCTCGCGCCGTGGCAGCTTCGACGTCTGCGGCCGCCCTGCGGGCGGCACGTAGAGTGTAGATGGTAGACCTGACCCCCAGGCGTGTCAGCGTCTTCGAGCGGCCTTCGGACGGCACGGCGGACGAATCGGATCGGCGTCGGAGTCCTTGCGAAGCGAGGGGACCGGGTCCGGCTCCTGCGGGATGCGAATCAGACCTCTCACGTGCTCCACGACGTCTCCGAAGGCGTGGGGAGCCGCGGGATCCCGGAAGGCCGGCTCCGTCTCGAGCGAGCCGTCCGCACCCTCGAGCATCAGGTGGTTCGGGCGGTGCTCGAGGAGCGTGTCCTCGACGTCCCGCGAGGGGTAGAAGCTGAAGAAGAGCGCCCGACTCCCGGCTCCGGGCCGGAGGTTGTATCGGAGATCCGACCTGCAGACCGTCACGCGCCCGCTGCGGTGGTAGACGTAGGGGTAGAAGACGAAGATCGAAGTGGCCGAGAAGCGCCCCTTCAGGCTCTCGTCGACCCTCAGTTCGAGCAGCGTCCCCGCGAGCCCCTCGAGGAATCCGGGAGTGGCCGCGACGATCGTGCCCGCAGCGATTCGCGACGCGCCGCGCGTCAGGTCGAGAAGTGTGCGGTCCTGCCCTGAGAAGGGGAGACCCGTACTGGCTATCCCTCCCAGGCAGTCAGACCCCGGCTTCCGAGGCTCACCGGGCCCGGCGGAGACGACGACCTGGTGCGGCATCGTGTGTCGCGCGCTGCGGGAGAAGACGCCCTCGCGAAGGTCCCCATCCGGGCTGAAGGCCTCGTCGACGGAGACCCAGAGCGGATCCCGCTCGACGTACTGCGGCGGGAGCGTGAACCTCGGAAGGGTCTGATCCGCAGCTCCGGGCACGAGCGCGGCCAGGAGGACCAACAGGGAGATCATCGGTTCGCTTCTCCTCCTCCGACGCGTGTCGGGCTCGTCGCGCCGATCGTAACCGCCCGACTCGGCAACGGAGACGGTGGCTGGCACTTGTCAAACTCGCTGTCTCGTCTGGCGAGGGCAGCTCTCCTGTGTGCGGCCTCCCGCTCCGGTGGGCCGAGCCCCGGGGGTGGGTCCCGCGAGCCGACTCGAGCCCGGCCGGGGACCCGCTCGCTGTCACGAGGACCGGGCGGGGATCAGGCCCGCGCGCTGTTTGAGGAGCGAAGCGACGAGTTCGCGCGGGCCCCCTGCCCGGCCGCAGCGAAAGCGCACGCGGGTCGGCCGGGAGAGCCCGAGGCCGTGGGACCCACCCCCGGGGTGAGGCTCCCCTCTCCCGTGCCCTCGTGCTCCGGTGCCCCCGTGCCCCGGGGATCTGGTTACGCCCCGACGGCCTTCGCGACGGCCTGGCCGAGCTCGAGGAAGGCCTTCGTCGAGGCGGAGTCGGGCTCGGCGGCGACGATCGGCATTCCGGCGTCGCCGGAGAGGGCGACGCGCGGGTCGAGCGGGACGCGGCCGAGGAACGGGACGTTCAGCTCCCGGGCCGTCCGCTCGCCGCCGCCCGTTTTGAAGATCGGCTCGACGTGGCCGCACTTCGGGCACTCAAAGCCGCTCATGTTCTCGATCAGGCCGAGGACGGGGACGTTCACCTTCTGGAACATCGCGAGCCCCTTGCGGGCGTCGATGAGGGCGACGTCCTGCGGGGTCGAGACGATGACGGCGCCCGAGAGGGCGACCTTCTGCGTCAGCGTCAGCTGCGCGTCGCCCGTCCCGGGCGGGAGGTCGACGATGAGGAAGTCCTGCTTCCCCCACGCCACGTCGCCGAGGAACTGCTCGATCGCCTTGTAGATCATCGGCCCGCGCCAGATGACCGGCGTGTCGACGTCCATCAGGAAGCCGAGCGACATGACGCGGACGCCGAAGCGCTCGATCGGGACGATCTTCTCCTCGTCGTTGAGGAACGGCTTCTCGTCGATCCCCATCATCATCTGCTGCGACGGCCCGTACATGTCGCAGTCGAGGAGGCCGACCGTGTAGCCGAGCTGCCGGAGCGCGAGGGCGAGGTTCGCGGCGACGGTCGACTTGCCG
>JAKLER010000392.1 GCA_022711615.1 Acidobacteriota bacterium | reverse complement strand
CCCACCGGGAGCGGGTCCGGGGGCGGAGGGCCGACCGGATCGTCGTCGACGAGATCCAGACCATCTCCGTCGGCGTCGACCCGAGGCAGGTCCGGGCTCGCCTGGAGACCGAGCCGGGGCGGCCGCTCGACATCGGGGCGCTCCGCCGCGACCTCGACCGGATCTACGAGATGGGCGTCTTCGAGACGGTGGAGTTCCAGATCGTCCGCGACGAGGGGCGGCACGTCCTCGTCATCGACGCGCGGCCCAAGTCGTGGGGTCCGACGTTCGTCCGGGTCGGAAGCGGCTTCGAAGCGGATTTCGACGGCGACTCGACGGTCGCCCTGCGCGGGACGCTCCACGCAATGCAGCTGAACTCCCGGGGCGGCGAGGTGAAGGCGACGCTCGAGCTGGGGACGGTCCCCGGCCTGAGGGTCGAGTACTACCAGCCGCTCGATTTCCGGGGCCGGACCTTCTTCAGCGTCGACGCCTCCTTCGTCCGGACCCTCGTGCGCGTCTCCGCCCCGGACGGCTTCGTCGGCGAGGGGCGGATCACGCTCCTCCAGGGCTCGGTCGACGCCGGCCTTTCCCTCGGCTCGTGGGGCCAGGTGCGCGCCGGGGTCTTTCGCGGAACGGGGCGCGGTGAGCCTCTCCTGACGAATGAGCCGATCGACGATCTCGAGATCGACGTCGGCGGCCTCTTCGCGCAGGCCTCCGTCGACACGCTCGACGACCTCTCGTTCCCCCGGCGCGGGACGCTGGCCGTCGCCGCGGTGGAGGCGTTCCGCCCCGGGCTGGGCTCGGAGACCTCCTTCAACCGGCTGTCGCTGAGGGGGACACGGGCCTTCTCCGTCGGAAGGAGGACGGCGCTTCACGTCACGGGCGGGTGGGAGGACACGATGGGGAGCCACCCGCCGTTCTACCTCCTCTTCTCGCTGTCCGACTTCAATCGCCTCGCGGCCCTCTCTCGGGAAGCGGCGACCGGCGAGCGCGCCGCCTACGCGGCCGTCGCCGTCCAGCAGAGGGTCGCGAGCCTCCCGACGAGGGTCGGGCGCGGCGTCTATCTCGGTGGCCTCTTCGAAGCCGGCCGCGTCTGGGCGCGACGCGAGGACACGGGGTTCGACGGGATCCGCCCGGCCGGGGGCGTCTTCGTCGGCGCCGACACGGTCCTGGGGCCGATCTACGCCGGCTTCGGCGTCGGCTACGGCGGCAACACGACGCTCTACGTCTTCCTCGGGCGTCCCTACTGACGGAAAGAGCCGGGGCATTCGCCCCGGCTCGACTCCGCGAGTCCCGGGCTCAGGCCCGGGGCCGCTTCACTCGGCGGCCTGGTAGACGCCGTCGTTCGTCTTGTTGTCGACGACGGTCGAGTAGACCAGGAGCCCGCCCCCCTGCACCTCGAACGTCACGAGGAAGTCCTCGTGGACCGAGTTGCCGGCCGTGGACGGCGGGACGAGGTCGAAGACCGGCTGCTGCACCTGGCTCCAGGCCGGGATCGATCGGATCGTTTCTCCGATCAGGGTCGCGTTCGAGGTCCAGGCGCGGAATCGCACGCTCTTGGTGTCGAAGCTCGGGTTGAAGTAGCCGACGTTCGTCCTCTTTCCCAGCCCCCTCGCACGGTCCTCGGCGCTCGCGTTCGAGAGCTGCAGGAGCGTGCCGCCCGAAAGGACGTTCGCGCCCCGGGCGTTGTCGACCTTCAGGAGCGTCCGGCCGTTCCCCGCCGCCGTCTGGTCGTTGACGACGGAGTGGAAGAACGTCGCCGGGCCGCTCGCAGTGATGCGTGCGGCCGCGAGGCCCTCGAGCCCGCCGAAGAGGGAGGCCAGGACGTTCGGGATGGTGGCGTGCGTCGCCCCCGGGACGGTGGCGGTCACGGTCGCGGACGGGGCCGCGAGCCCCGTGGCGTTCGAGACGAAGCCGTCCACGGTGAGGGTGATCTCGGTCGGGGACGGGTTCCAGACGCTCAGGACCGAGTAGTACCGGGCGCCGTTCAGGCCTTCCGTGTTCACGACGGACGGATACCAGACGACCGTCGGCTCGGAGGCGCGGGCGAGCGGAGTGGCGGCGACGAGGGCGGCAAGGGCCGCGGCGGCGGTGACGCTCTTCATGTTCATACTCCTGTCGGCGGCGTTTTCCGGGGACGCGTCGATTACGCCCCCGGATCGCGGCGCGGATCCCGGGGGAAGACCGCGGTGTGACCCATCTCACACGCGGGGACCGTCGGCGTCTCCGCAGCGGCGGGATGCCGCCGACGCCCGCCTGACGGAGCGTTCCGATCGGTCGCTCGGCGGGATCCGCGGTCCCGAGTCGTGGGCCGGCGCCCGGGACGTTACGATTCGCGGATTCGGGCTCCATCGAAGGAGGGACCGTGAACGTTCGACCGACGCGCTTCTTCGCCCTGATCGCCGCCGTCCTGCCCCTCGCGGCCGCGTCCTCGTCCGCGGCGACCGTGCCGCTTCCGAACGGCGGCTTCGAGCTGAATGCCGCTTCGGGCGCCGCCTCGTGGAGCGTCGACGGCACGCTCCCGCCGGGGGCGGACGTCGTGCGCGCCGCGGACGTGAGGCACGCCGGCGACGCGAGCCTGCGTCTCTCGGCGGCGGACCCCGCGTCGATCACCGTCTCCTCCGAGGAGGTCCGACTCGAGGTGGGCCACGTCTACCGCCTCTCGGCGTTCGTCCGGACGGAGGAGGCCGTCTCCGACCCGACGGGGCGCTACCCGACGCCCGTCGCCGCGACCGTCACGATGGCCTCCTTCCCCTTTACCAACCACTCGCCCTCGGCCGGGGCGACGCGCCCGTTCGGGAAGGTCGAGACGCTCTTCGTCGCGACGACGGCGAAGGACCGCGTCCGCCTCCACCTGGGCCGGAACGGGACGGCGACCGGGACCGCCTGGTTCGACGACGTGGCGCTCGAGGAGGTGACGGACGTCCGCGAGCTCGTCCCGATGGAGGCGGTCCGCTGGCACGGGCCCGCCTTCCGCTACGACGAGAAGGGATGGATCTACGTCCACGTCGAGGGGGAGCCGTACGCGCGCGGCTTCCAGTACGGCGCGCTCGTCGCCGAGGAGATCGCCGAGTACGCCCGGAAGCTCGGGATCCAGGAAGACCCGAAGGACGGCCCGGGCGCCTGGGCCGAGATGCGCTTCTTCGCCGACGCCGTCTTCCTCCGGAAGTACGACGAGGAGTACCTCCTCGAGATGAAGGGGATCGCCGACGGCGCCGCGAAGGCGGGGGCGAAGGTCGACGGGAGGCCTGTCGACTTCCTCGACGTCGTGACGATGAACTCCTCGATCGACCTCGACTACGCGAGGTCGGCCCTCCGGTCGACGCCCCACCCGCTCACCGGGCGGAGCTTCCTCACGTCGGAGGACGAGGCGAAGATCCCCGAGCGGGCTCACAAGTGCTCCTCGTTCGTCGCGACCGGCGAGGCGACGAAGGACGGCCGCCCCGTCTTCGGGCAGATCTTCATGTGGGCGGGCTACACGGGTGTCCACTTCAACGTCATCGCCGACGTCGTCCCGTCGAAGGGGCACCGCCTCGTCTACCAGACCTACCCGGGCGGCATCCACTCGGGGACCGACTACTACATGAACTCCGCCGGGATCCTCATCGGTGAGACGACGGTCGCCCAGACCCCCTGGAACGTCGACGGGACGCCGATGTCGAACCGAATCCGGAAGGCCGCGCAGTACGC
>JAKLER010000391.1 GCA_022711615.1 Acidobacteriota bacterium | reverse complement strand
CGCCTGGGCGCCATGCGCTGCGGCTGGCGGCTCCCGTCGGCCCGCCCGGACGGACCGGCGGCGACGGGTCATACTCGGGCCCGACGTGAAGAGCACGATCGGTGAGACGCCCCGACCGGCCGGCCCGTGGCAGCGGAGCGCGCGCGAGCTCCTCGAGGAGCTCGGCTGCGCGAACGGCGCGGGCCTCTCGGCGGCGGAGGCCGCGGCGCGGCTCGGGCGGTTCGGCACGAACGAGCTGACCGAGCGGGCCGGCCGGAGCCGGCTCGAGATCCTCCGCGAGCAGCTCCTGAACGTGATGACGGTGGTCCTCGTCGTCGCCGCGGCCCTCTCGGCCCTGCTCGGGGACTGGGTCGAGGCGGTCGTCATCCTCGCGATCGTGGTCCTGAACGCCGCCCTCGGGTACTCGCAGGAGTATCGAGCCGAGCGGTCGATGGCGGCTCTGAAGCGGATGTCGGTGCCGACGGTGCGGGCCCGGCGCGACGGCCGGGTGCAGGAGGTCTCCTCCCGGGAGCTCGTTCCGGGTGACGTCGTCCTCCTCGAGACGGGCAACGTCGTCCCGGCCGACGGCCGCGTCCTTTCGAGCGTGAACCTCCGGGCGCAGGAGGCCGCGCTCACGGGAGAGTCGGAGGCGGTCGAGAAGGACGCCGAGGTCGTCCTGGAGCCGGAGAGGCCGCTCGCCGAGCGTCGGAACATGGTCTTCGCGGGGACGGTGGTCACCTGGGGCCACGGCGAGGCCGTCGTGACGGCGACCGGGATGGCGACCGAGCTCGGGAAGATCGCGAGCCTCATCCAGTCGGTCGTGGAGGAGAAGACCCCCCTTCAGCAGCGGCTCGACCGGATGGGAAAGGGACTCGCGATCGGGGCGGGCGTCCTCGTCGCCGTCGTCTTCCTCCTCGGGATCCGGTCGGCCGGCACGCGCGAGGAGGTCTTCGAGGTCCTCCTGACGGCGGTGAGCCTCGCGGTCGCCGCGATTCCCGAGGCGATGACGGCCGTCGTGACGATCGCCCTCTCCCTCGGCGCGCAGAGGATGCTCCGGCGCAGAGCGCTCATCCGGAAGCTCCCGGCCGTCGAGACGCTCGGCTCGGTCGGGGTCATCTGCTCGGACAAGACGGGGACGCTCACGCAGAACCGTATGACCGTGACGGCGCTCGACGTGGCGGACCACCGGATCGACCTCGTCCAGCGCGAGGGCACGGAGCACTTCTCGCTCCGGAGGGTCGGGGCCGGCGAGGCCGAGCCGGAGCTCGCTCCGACGCTCGACCTCCTCCTCGTCGGGGGCGCGCTCTGCAACGACGCCGCGCTCGTGAAGGAGGAAGGCGCGGACGGGGCGTTCCACGCCGTCGGGGACCCGACGGAGGGTTCCCTCGTCCTCGCGGCCGCCGAATACGGCGCTCGGAAGGACGAGCTCGACCGGGCGCTCCCGCGCGTCGCGGAGCTCCAGTTCGACTCCGAGCGGAAGCGGATGACGACGGTCCACCGGCTCCCCGCCGGCGACGCGGAGCTCCCTCCCGCCCTCCGGCCGCTCTGGGCTCGGCGCGTCCTTCCGGAGGAGACGCCCCGCTTCCTTGCCGTGACGAAGGGGGCGATCGACGGCCTCCTGGGAAAGACGCGGAGCGTCTGGTCCGGGGAGTCGGCCGTCCCCCTGGACGACGAGGCGCGCCGGAGGGTGATGGCCGCGCACGACGACCTCGCGGCGAAGGGGATGCGCGTCCTCGGTCTCGCCGTCCGGCCGCTCGGCGGCCCGCCCTCCGCCGCCGAGACCGCCTCGCTGGAGGAGGAGCTTCTTCTCGTCGGCCTCTTCGGGATGCTCGACCCGGCACGGCCGGAGGTCGCGGACGCGGTCTCGCGCTGCCGCGCGGCGGGGATCCGGCCGATCATGATCACGGGGGACCACCCGCTCACGGCGCGCCACATCGCGAGGCAGGTCGGCATCACCGAGGGGGACGAGTTCCGGACGGGAGCCGACATCGATCGCCTCTCGGACGCGGAGCTGGCCCGGGCCGTGGGCGAGGTTCCGGTCTTCGCCCGCGTCTCGCCGGAGCACAAGCTCCGGCTCGTCGCGAGCCTCCAGGCGCAGGGCCACGTCGTCGCGATGACCGGCGACGGGGTGAACGACGCCCCCGCGCTCCGGAAGGCCGACATCGGCGTCGCGATGGGGATCACCGGCACCGACGTCTCCCGCGACGCCGCCGAGATGGTCCTCCTCGACGACAACTTCGCCACGATCGTCGCGGCCGTCGAGGAAGGCCGGAAGATCTACGACAACATCCGGAAGTTCATCAAGTACCTGCTCAGCTGCAACGCGAGCGAGATCGCGGTCATGCTCCTGGCGCCGCTCTTCGGCATGCCGCTTCCGCTCCTGCCGCTCCAGATCCTCTGGATGAACCTCGTCACGGACGGTCTCCCGGCGCTGGCGCTCGGCGTGGAGCCGGCCGAGGCCGACATCATGAAGCGACCGCCCGCCTCCTCGGAGGAGAGCATCTTCGGGAGGGGGCTCGTCCCGTTCGTCCTCGTGATGGGAGTCGTCATGAGCCTGATCTCTCTCGGGATCGGGCTCTGGGCTTACCGCAGCGGCGACCCGGCCTGGCAGACGCTCCTCTTCACGACGCTCATCTTCTCGCAGGTGATCCTGGCGCTCGAGGTGAGGTCCGAGAAGGCCTCGCTCCTCACGCTCGGCCTCCTGACGAACCCGCTCATGGTGGCCGCCTTCCTCTCGACGGTCGGCCTGCAGGTCGCCGTCGTCTACGCCCCGTTCCTCCAGCGGGTCTTCTCGACCGCGCCGCTCGGCGCGCGCGACCTCGGGATCGCGTTCGGCTCCGGCCTCGCGGTCCTCCTCGTCGTGGAGGCCTGGAAGGCCGTCCGGCGGCGGCGGGGCGGGCCCTGACGGACGGGGCGGCCGGGTGCGGCAGAATCCCGGAATGACGCACCCGTCCCGTCCCCCGAACCGGCTCGCGAGCGAGCCGTCCCCCTACCTGCGCCAGCACGCGCACAACCCGGTCGACTGGTATCCGTGGGGGGAGGAGGCGTTCGAGAAGGCGCGGCGGGAGGACAGGCCGCTCTTCCTCTCCATCGGCTATTCCGCCTGCCACTGGTGCCACGTCATGGAGCACGAGTCGTTCGAGGACGAGGGGGTCGCAGCGCTCCTGAACGAGCGGTTCGTGTCGGTGAAGGTCGACCGCGAGGAGCGGCCCGACGTCGACGACGTCTACATGAGCGCGGTGCAGACGATGGTCGGGCGAGGCGGCTGGCCGCTCTCGGCGTTCCTCTTCCCCGACGGACGCCCGTTCTTCGGCGGGACGTACTTCCCGCGCGAGGACCGGCGCGGCCAGGCGGGGTTCCGGACGATCCTCGAGAAGCTCTCCGAGGCCTGGCGCGAGCGGCGCGAGGAGCTCTCGAAGGGGGCCGACGAGATCGTCGCGGAGGTGGAGCGCGCGGGCCGCATCACCGATCGCGCCGGGCGCGAGCCGCTGACCGCGCGGACGGGAAGCGTCCTGACCGAGACGCTCAAGCGGACGTTCGACGCCCGGCACGGCGGCTTCGGCGGCGCGCCGAAGTTCCCGCCCCACCTCGCGCTCGAGTGGCTCCTCCTGAAGGGCGTCGAGGGGGACTCGATCGCCCGGTCGATGGCGCTGAAGACGCTCGACGAGATGGCCCTCGGCGGGATCCACGACCACCTCGCCGGCGGCTTCCACCGCTACTCGACCGACGAGCGGTGGCTCCTTCCGCACTTC
>JAKLER010000390.1 GCA_022711615.1 Acidobacteriota bacterium | reverse complement strand
CCAGGAAGAGCTCGTCAGGATCCTCGCCGACGGAAAGCCGGAAGCGCTCGGTCCGATCCCCTCCTGACCTTCCACCGGCTCGCCCCGCTCCTTCTCGTCGCTGCGGCGCTCGCCTCGGGCGCCCTCGGCGCGGCATCGCCGGAGGAGCGCCTCGCGACGGCGCGGCGCGCCAGCCGGGAAGGCGACGCCTCCGCCTTCGCGGGAGCGCCGGAGACGGGGCTCTTCGCGGTCCGTTCGGCCGCCGCCCGCGCCGTGATCGCCATGGAGGGGGGCTCCGTCGCCGGGCCCTTCCCGGATCTCACGCCGCTCGGCCTTCCGGATCTCGCCCCCTTTCTCACTCTCGAGGCGGCGGCGGACCCGGCGTCGCGCGCCGGCTCGGGGCTCCTCGTCTCGAGGCTCCTCGGCTTCTCGGCCGGTACCCGCGCCGAGCCGCTCGCTCGCGCCGCGCTCGTCTCCGCCGCCCGGGCCGCCCGGACGCCGGCCGAGAGGCGGGCGGTCCTCGACGCCCTCGCCGCCAGGGAGCGGCTCGGCCCGGGGACGCCGCGCGGCCGGATCTCCGCGGCGCTGGTCCGCACCCGCCTCGCGAGGACCCCAGCGGAGGCGGTCGACCAGATGGCGAACCTCCTTCGGACGTTCCCCGACGCCCCGGAGACCGCACCCGACCTCTTCGAGCCCGCCGATCACGCGCTCCTCTCCCGGCTCCTCTCCCGAGCCGCACCGGAGCTGAAGCTCGTCCGCGCCCGGGCGCTCGCCCGACGGAGCCCGTCCGCCGCGGCGGACCTCGCCGCGCCGCTGGCCCGCCTGCCGGGGTACCGGCTCGACACGGCGGACCTCCTCCTCGCGGCGGGCCGGGCCCGCGCCGCCCGCGATGCCCTGGTGAAGCCCTCCGCGCTCGCCGGCCGGGACGACGGCGAACGCCTCCGGGTCGAGGTCCTTCTCCTCGCCGCCGAATTCCGGCTCCTCGACGAGCCGACGCGCCGAACGCCGGCCCCGCGGCATCGCCGCGCCCCGCGCCCCGCGCCCGCCGTCCCGGGGGCGCCTCCCGCCCCTCCCGACGCCGAGACGCTCCGGGCCTGGGCGTCGCTCGCGGCGCGGGCCGAGGCCCTCCTCGCACGCCCACTCGCCGCCGTGGACCGGAGGCGCCTGCTTGGAGAGGCCGTTCGGGCCGCCGCCCGCTTCGGCCAGCTCGAGGCGGCGCGCCGGTTCCTCCCCGCGCTCGTCGCGATCGACCCGGCGACCACCGTCGGCGCCGAGGAGCTCTTCCGCGCCGCGTTCCTCCCGACGCTCACGCGCACGCCCGAGGCGCACCGCGCCGCCGCGGCAGCCCTCGAGGAACAGGCCGCGCTCTACGGCGACGTGGCGGTGCGTCGGCGGGCGATCTACTGGGCGGCACGCTCCCTCGAGGCGACCGGGAAGGGCGCCGCCGCGCGGGCCCTCCAGGCCTCGCTCGTCTCCACCGCCGTCCCCGACCTCTACGCGCGCTGGGCCGGCGCCCGGCTCGGCATCCCGGTCCGCGCCGCCCTCCCTCTCGATCCGCCCGGCCCGCCTCTGCCGCACGCGCTACGCGCCGAGGCCCCGTCACTTCCCTCGCGGGAGCTCCTCGCCGTCGGGCTCGCCTCCCTGGCCGAGGACGCGGCCGAGGAGGAGCGATCGGCCGACCCGCTCTTCCTCGCGGCCTGTGCCTCCGAGAGGTTCGAGTTCCGCCGCGCCGTCGGGATCCTGAAGTCCCGCTGGCCCGAGCTCGGCACGCCCGACGAGGGGGCTCTTCCCCTCGCGGTGCGCCGGGCGTACTACCCCTTCCGGCAGGAGGCGCTGATCGTCCGAGAGGCGACCGCGAACGGCCTCCCCCCCGCGCTCGTCTACGGCGTCATCCGGCAGGAGAGCCTCTTCCAGACGGGCGCACGCTCTCACGCCGGGGCCACGGGGCTGATGCAGGTGATGCCCGGAACGGGCCGGGACCTCCTCCGGCGCGAAGGACGCCGGGGCCGTGCCGACCTGAAGGACCCGGAGGTCAACGTCGCGCTCGGGGCGCGCTACCTCGCGATGATGCTCCGCGAGTTCGACGGCGACCGGATCGCCGCGCTCGCCGGCTACAACGCCGGCCCGGGGCGGCCGAGACGCTGGCGGCGCCAGGCTCCCGCCCTCGCGGCCGACGAGTTCCTCGAGGCGATGCCTCTCTTCGAGCCGCGCGACTACGTCAAGCGCGTCCTCTTCTTCGAGGCGGCGTACGCCGTCCTCCACGGCGCCGCGATCGATCCCCTCCCCGTCAGCGGCGGGGCGACCCGGCCGCGCCCCTGATCGCGTCGAAGGCGGCAAGCGCCCGCGCGCGGGCCGTGGCGTGGTCGACGATCGGCGCCGGGTAGTCCGCGGGCGGAGACGGGGCGCGCCAGGGGGCGTGGAGATTCCGGCCCGCGCCCTTCCAGGCCGCGAGCTCCGGCACCCAGCGCTTCACGTAGGCGCCGTCCGGGTCGAAGCGCTCCCCCTGCAGCACCGGGTTGAAGATCCGGAAGAAGGGCTGCGCGTCGGTCCCGCAGCCGGCCGACCACTGCCATCCGCCGTTGTTCGAGGCCGGGTCGCCGTCGGCCAGGCGCGCGCGGAAGAGCGCCTCGCCGCGACGCCAGTCGACGAGGAGGTGCTTCGTGAGGAAGCTCGCCACGATCATCCGGACGCGGTTGTGCATCCACCCCTCGTGCGCGAGCTGGCGCATCCCCGCGTCGACGATCGGGTAGCCGGTCCGTCCGTCCCGCCACGCCGCGAAGCGCTCCTCCGCTTCCTCGCCGGCCGACCAGGGGAAGCCGTCGAACTCCGGCCGGAAGCTCTCCGTCAGGACGCGCGGATTCTCCGCGAGGATCGAGGCGTAGAACTCCCGCCAGGCGAGCTCGGCGACGAAGACGTCGATCGACGCCCGCCCCGGCGCGTCCGCGTCCTTCCAGGCGGCGCGTGCCTCCGCGAGGAGCCGCCGGATGCCGATCGTCCCGAACCGCAGGTGCGGCGAGAGGCGCGACGTCCCGGAGGCGGCCGGCACGTCGCGGCCCCCTTCGTACCGGACGAGAGCGGACTCGCGGAACCCGTCCCAGAGATGTCGGGCCTCTCGCGCCCCGCCGGGCGGGTTCGCGGGCGCCCCCACCTCGCGAAGGCGGAGGGGCCTCGAGAGCGGGATCGACGGGAAGGACGTGTCGAGGACCGCGTCGGGGGTCGGGACGCGCGGCGGCGTCGGGCGGGGGGCGGCCTTGTCGGCCTCGCGCCAACGCTTCAGGAACGGCGTGAAGACCGCATACGGTCTCCCGGAGTCCGTCCGAAGCGACCCCGGGGAAACGAGGTGGAGGTCGGGGAGAAGGCGCAGCCGCGTCCCCTGCCACGCCAGGGCCGCATCGACCTCCCGCGCGAGCGCCCGCCCGTGCGGTTCGTGGTCGTCGTGCCCGTAGACGGCCTCGGCCCCGGTCTCGCGCGCGAGCGCCGCCAGAGCATCCCCCGCGGGGCCGTTCCGCACGAGGAGGCGCGAGCCCCGCGCGGCGAGCTCCGCCTCGAGCTCCCGGAGGCTCTCCGCGAGGAACCGGAGCCTCGGCGGAGAGAAGTCCTCGTCCCGGTAATGGTCGTCGAGGACGAGGACGGGGACGACCGTCTCGTGCCCGCGGAGCGCCGCGTCCAGGGGGACGTTGTCGTCGAGGCGGAGGTTTCGGCGGAACCAGACGATCGCGGGGGCCATACGGCCCCTCTACGCCGGTGAAGCTCCCC
>JAKLER010000039.1 GCA_022711615.1 Acidobacteriota bacterium | reverse complement strand
TCCGCGAACGGCTCGTCTGACGCTCCCGGGCGCTTCTCGGCTACCATCCGCGCCCACCAGCCATGAAAACGCTCCTTCCGGGCCTCGGCACTGCCGCCCTCGGCCTCGCCGTCCTCTTCACGTTCGCTCTCGCCCTGACGACGAAGATGTTCACGCTCCGGCCGCCGAGCGGCCCGGATGCGATGGGCCTCGTCGTCGTCCTCTTCCTCCCCGTGGCGGCCTGGGTCCTCGTCCTCGTCGCGGCGCTCGCCGGCGTCGGGCACGGGGGATTCGACTGGGTGAGCCGGTCGCCCGGGGTCCCGACGCTCGCCGTCCTCGCGACCGTCGTCGGGCTCGGGATCCTCTCGACGGCCGCGGCGATCTTCTCGCTGGAGGTGCGGTACTCCTCGCGAACCGTCCTCGGCTTCGCCGGAGGGCTCGTCCTCCCGCTCGCGGTCGTCGCGTTCCTGGGCGCCCTCCTCTGGTCCGAGCCGGCCGCGGTCTCCGCCGCGCGCTGGCCCCGTCCGGCCGGCGTCGCTCTCGCCGGTCTCGCGGCCCTCTCCTTCGCAGGCGGGCTCGTCTTCCTCGCGATGACTTCGGCGGAGAAGGCCCGGGTCGTGGAGGAGGCGCGGCAGGCGAACGAGGACTGGGAGGCGCGGAACCGGCGGGAGATGGACGCTCTCCGCGAGAAGCAGGCCGCCGAGCTCGCCGCCCTCCCCGACGACGCTCCGATCGAGGTCTTCCTCTCGCACCTCTTCATCGACAAGAGCGAGGAGCACCACCAGCAGGCTCTCGAGCGCATCCGGGCGCTCCCGGACCTCACGGCACGCCTCGCCGCACGCCTCGAGCAACCGGAGCCGCTCGAGCGCGAGCACGTCCTGAACTTCATCGCGATGGCGGGGACCCCCGAGCCGGACTGGGAGCCGCTCGTGAGGACGGCCCTCGTCCGGCTGGCCGCCGACTACCGCGCCGAGGCGAAGGACCTGTCGATCGGGCGGATCACGCACGTGAAGGGGCTGTCGTGGGGCGCCCTCCTCGCCGCCGAGCGGTTCGGGCCGAGGCGCTTCGAGGAAGAGGCGCGCGAGCTCCGGGCGGCCGTCGCGCTCTGGCCCAACGAGGGGCCGCGGAAGGACGCCCTCGCGGTCATCGACCTCTATCTCGAAGGGAGCCCGCTTCCCAGGGAGTGAGCCCGGAGGCGCCCGGTCCGCCGGGCTTCAGCGCGGCAGGAGCCCGAGCGCCTTCGGCCAGCTTCCCGTCGGCTCCCACGGGATCGGGTGGAGGGCCCGCTCGACCAGGGTCTCGGCCATCTCCGTGACGATCCAGCGGAAGCTCTCCTCGCCGACCGAGTGGAGGTCGGCGTCCGGGGCGCAGTTCATGAAGTCGATCGCGTAGGGGATCCCGTCCCTCACGGCGAACTCGACGGTGTTCATGTCGTAGCCGAGCGCGTCGCAGAGGGCAAGCGCGTCCTTCGTGACCCGGAGCGCCATCTCGTCCGGGACGACCTTCCCGGCGACGGCCGAGTAGCGCGCCTCGTGCGGCTCCTTCGGCGCGTACGGCATGATCCTCACCTTCCGCCGGCCGGCGACCCAGCAGCGGTAGTAGTCCTCGAACTCGATCGCCTCCTGGGCCATCATCGTCAGGTCGCGCGTCTGGTCGTAGGCCGAGAAGAGCTCCTCCCGGCTGTGGACCTTCCAGACGTCCTTCCAGCCGCCGCCGTAGGCCGGCTTGAGGAAGATCGGGAAGCCGAGGTAGCGGAAGACCTCGTCCCAGTCGACGAGGACCATGTTCCGGAAGGAGGCGTCCGTCGTGTTCGGCGGATGCTCCTTGTGGGGCAGGAGGACGGTGCGCGGGACGGCGACGCCCACCGCACGGGCCACGACGTTGTCGAAGAATTTGTCGTCGGCCGACCACCAGAACGGGTTGTTGACGACCTGGACGCCGCGGGCGGCCGCGCACTTGAGGAACGTCCGGTAGAACGGCACCTCGTGGCTGATCCGGTCGAGGATCACGTCATAGCCGAACGCCTGCTCCTGCGAGACGTGCCCCACCCGGACCGGCTCGCCCTTGACGGCGAGCCCACGACGCCGGGCGAGCTCGTTGATCTCGTGGCAGAGGGCCCAGGGAAACGTGTCCTCCATCCCGAAGAGGACCCCGATCGTCTTCGCGCTCATGCGGACCTCCTCGGATGCGGCGCCTTCCGCGCCGGGATCGTATCGGACGCCCGAGGCGCCGCAAAGCTCCGCTCCCGATAGACTCCGCACATGAGGCGCGAGTACCACGCCTGGGTGAGCCACCACCTCGGCCGGACGATGGAGTTCCTCTGGCTGGGCGAACGGGGCTACCCGGTCCTCCTCTTTCCCACTTCGATGGGGCGCTTCTGGCAGAACGAGGACATGGGGATCACCGGCGCCCTCGCCGAAAAGGTCGACGCCGGCTACATCCAGCTCGTCTGCGTCGACGCCATCGACACCGAGAGCTGGTACAACCGGAACGCTCCGCCCGCATACCGGGTGAGGCGCCACGACGACTACGACCGCTACCTCCGGCACGAGCTCGCCCCCTACGTCCAGCACCGCGCCGACCGTCCCGACCTCGGGGTCTACGGCGCCTCGTTCGGCGCGTATCACGCCGCGAGCTTCGCCGGGCGCTATCCGGGCCTCGTCACGAAGGCGGTCCTCCTCTCGGGGCTCTACCACGTCGGCCGGTTCCTCGACGGCTACTGGGACGACCTCTGCTACTACCACTGCCCCGAGGCGTTCGTCGCGAACGCGGACGAGAAGACCGTCCGGGCGCTCCGCCAGGTGGAGTGGATCGTCGCCACGGGCGAGGACGACACGCTCGTCGGCGAGAACCGCCACTTCGCCGGCCTCCTCGAGGGCAAGGGGATCGGCGTCCGCGCCGAGTTCTGGCCCGGAGTCTTCGGCCACGACTGGCCGTTCTGGCGAGAGGCGGTCCGGCGATTCCTCTGAAGCCCCTCCTCCGCCCTTCGGGTCCGTCCCACGCGGCGGCACACATTCCTGCAAACCGTTCTCAGAAAACGACATCGGGGCCGGACCTAAAACCCGATCCGGTCTCCCGCCGTACACGTCCGACAAGGTGAGGTGTCCATGACCATCCGCAGACAGATCCTCGTCGCCGCCGCCGCGACGGCCCTCCTCCTCGGGGGACCCGCCGCGGCCCAGGAAGTCAAGGGAGAGGAGCACGTCCTCCCGAACGGGATGAAGCTCCTCCTCGTCCACCGCCCCGACGAGCCGTCGGTGTCGGCCGGCTGGGTCGCGAAGGTCGGCAGCGCGAACGAGCGCGTCGGCATGACCGGCATCAGCCACCTCTTCGAGCACATGATGTTCAAGGGGACGAAGACTCTCGGCTCGAAGGACCCGAAGCGGGACCTCGAGATCATCGAGGAGCAGGAGACGCTCCGCGGCGAGATGCGGGCCGAGGAGTCGAAGATGCGCGCGGCCTGGCGCCGCGGCGAGGTCGACGACCTCATGAAGCCCGAGAACAAGACCGCGCGCTACAAGGAGCTCGAGGCGAAGTTCGACGCGCTCGTCAAGGAGCAGCGCGACCTCCTCGTCAAGAACGAGTTCGACCGGATCTACACGAAGAACGGCGCCTCGGGGATGAACGCCTTCACGTCGTACGACATGACGGCCTACTTCATCACCGTGCCGAAGAACAAGCTCGAGCTCTGGTTCTGGATGGAGTCCGACCGGCTGAAGGACCCCGTCTTCCGCGAGTTCTACGCCGAGCGCGACGTCGTCTACGAGGAGCGCCGGCTGCGGGTCGAGTCGACCCCGACCGGGAAGCTCGACGAGGCCTTCGACTCGATCTTCTGGCACTCGACGCCCTACACCTGGCCCGTGATCGGCTACGCCTCCGACGTCGCGAACATCACGAAGCAGCAGGCCGACGACTACTTCGCGACCTACTACGCCCCGAACAACCTGACGGCCGTCCTCGTCGGCGACTTCGACAAGGCCGAGGCGCTGAAGCTCGCGACCGAGTACTTCGGACGGATCCCGCGCGGGAAGACGCCCCCGCCCGAGGTGACCACCCTGCCGACGAAGTGGGAGTACGACCTCCGCTTCGAGGGAGAGGCCGACACGAACCCGACCGCCGAGATCCGGTGGCGCACCGTCCCCTTCCAGCACAAGGACTCGTACGCCCTCTCGATCCTCGCGGAGCTCCTGAACGGCCGGACGGGACGCCTCTACAAGTCGATGGTCCTCCCCGCCGACGCCGTCGCCACGCAGGCCTACGCCGTCCACAACGGCTTCGTCGGCCCGGCGAAGTACGCCGGCTCGTTCGTGATCGGCGCCGAGGCGAAGGAGGGGCAGCTCCCGCCCGAGGTCGCCGCGAAGGCGCTCGCCGAGATCGAGCGCCTCAAGAAGGAGCCCGTCCCCGCCGACGAGCTCCGGAAGGTGAAGAACAACGTCGCGGCGAACTCCTTCCGCCGCCTCTCCTCGAACTTCCCGATCCTCCTCCAGCTGATGGTCAACGAAGCCTATGGCGACTGGACGGAGATCAACTCCGGCCCGAAGAAGCTCGAGGCGGTCACGGCCGAGGACGTGGCGCGGGTCGCGAAGACGTACCTCGTGAAGGAGAACCAGGCGACGGCCCTCGTCTCGCGCAAGGCGGGCTCGGCCCCCTCGGCCGACGACGCCGCCCTCGCCGAGGTCCCGGAGCAGGTCCGCCCGATGATCAAGCAGGCGCTCCAGCAGCTCGCCGCCGAGAAGGACGCCGCGAAGCTGAAGGAAGGCCTCGCGCAGATGGAGACGCAGGCGGCGCAGGTGCCGCCCCAGATGAAGAAGGGCTTCGAGCTCCTCGTCACGAAGGCGCGCGAGCGGCTCGCCGAGCTCGAGAAGGCCGGGGACAAGAAGTGAGGAGCCGGACGGTGAAGACGATGAAGAACCTCGCGCGGACCTCCGCCCTCGCGCTCCTCGGCGCCCTCCTCCTCGCCCCCGCGGCGCAGGGCGTGCCGCCCCACCCCGACAAGCTGACCTACCCGAAGTTCACCTACCAGCCGCCGTCGGCGAAGGAGTACCGGACCGTCCTGAAGTCGGGCCCGGTCGCCTTCGTCGCCGAGGACCGCGAGCTGCCGCTCGTCTCGATCAACGTCGCCCTCCGGGGCGGCACCTACCTCAGCCCCGCCGGGAAGGAAGGGCTCGCCGACCTCGCCGGCTACCTCCTCGCGCGCGGCGGGACCGCCACGAAGACGGCCGAGGAGCTCGAGGAGCGGCTCGCTTTCCTCGCCGCGTCCCTGAACTCGGGCTACGGCCCCGACCGCGGCAACGTCTCGCTCAACCTCCTCGCCAAGGACCTCGACGAGGGCCTCGCCATCCTCCGCGAGGTGCTCACGGCGCCCCGCTTCCAGGACGACAAGCTGAAGCTCCGCCGCGACCAGCTCCTGAACGACATGAAGTCGCGCAACGACGACACGGCCGACATCGAGCAGCGCGAGCGCGGCTTCCTCGCCTTCGGCGAGGGGTACTACACGAACCGCTACACGACGAAGGCCTCCCTCGAGTCGATCACCCGCGAGGACCTCCTCGCCTTCCACCGCAGGTGGGTCGACCCGAGGAACGTGACCGTCGCCGTCGCCGGCGACTTCGGCAAGGGTGTCTCCCGCGCGCAGATGATCGCGAAGCTCGACGCCCTCTTCGCGAAGTGGCCCTACAAGGGAGAGGCGGCGCCTCCGGTCCCGACGCCCACCCACGCCATGGCCCCCGGCCTCTACGTCGTCGACAAGGACGTCAACCAGGGGCGCGTCTCCGTGATGCTCCCGGCGCTCGCGCGGACCGACCCCGACTACGACGCCGCGCTCGTCATGAACGACGTCCTCGGCGGCGGGGGCTTCACGAGCCGCATCACGAACCGGGTCCGCTCCGACGAGGGGCTCGCCTACTCGGCCGGGTCCGGGATCGTCGGGGGCGTCTGGTACCCCGCGACGTTCCGGGCCTCGTTCCAGTCGAAGGCCCGCACGTGCGCCTACGCGACGCAGATCGTCCTCGAGGAGATGACGAAGGTCCGCGACGCCGAGGTGACCGACGAGGAGCTCCAGACCGCGAAGAGCTCGTTCATCGACACCCTCTCCCGCAACTTCGCCACGAAGGCGCAGACGGTCAACGTCTTCCTCGACGAGGAGTTCACCGGGCGATTCGCGAAGGACCCGGACTACTACAGGAACTACGCCGCCCGGATCGAGAAGGTGACGAAGGCCGACGTGCAGCGCGTCGCCCGGCGCCTCCTCGCAACGGACAAGGTCGCCGTCCTCGCCGTCGGCAAGAAGGACGACCTCCTGAACCCCGACCCGAAGCACCCGGTGAAGTTCCCCGAGCTGACGGGCGGAAAGCTGACCGACCTGCCGCTCCGGGACCCCTTCACGATGAAGCCCCTCGCCCCCGCGGCGAAGTAGCTCCACGCACGTCCCCGCGGGCGACGGCCCGCGCCCCGCGCCCCCCGGCACCCCGGGGGGCGCTTCTCTTTTCGGCTATCGTCCCGGACGATGCGCGCGACGCTCCCCGTCCTCCCGGCCGCCCTCCTCGCCCTCTTCCTCGGGTCCCCCGGCGCCGTCCTCGGCGGACCGCCGGCCGGAAGGGCCGCGCTGACGCTCGAGCGGGTCCACGCCGCCGAGCCGCTCGTCGAGCCCGCGCCGACCGGCCTGCGCTGGCGCGACGCGAGCCGCTTCACGTACCTGAAGCGCGAGAGCTCCGAGCCGGGCGCGCGCGCCTCGCTCTGGCAGGAGGACGCCGCCACGGGGAAGGCCGGGAAGCTCCTCGACGCGATTCCCGCCGAGGGAACGGGGAAGGACGGCACGCCGCGGTCGCTCCCGCTCTCGGACGCGAGCTGGAACGAGGCGGGGACCGCCCTCGTGGTCGTCGCCGAGAACGACCTCTGGCTCTACGCGTTCGGCGCCGGGCCGGCGCGGCGCCTGACGTCCGACGCCGACGCCGAGGAGCTCCCCGTCTTCTCCCCGGACGGCACGAAGGTCGCATTCGTGAAGGGGAACGACCTCTGGTTCGTCGAGGTGGGCACCGGCCGGGCGACCCGCCTGACGACCGACGGCAGCGCAACCGTGCTCAACGGGCGGCTCGACTGGGTCTACGAGGAGGAGCTCGCCGGCCGGAACGGCGGGAGGGCCTACGAATGGGCCCCGGACTCCTCGGCCATCGCATTCCTGCGCCTCGACGTCTCGAAGGTCCCCGAGTATCCGCTCGTCGACTTCCTCCCGACGAACGGGAAGCTCCTCCCGCAGCGCTACCCGAAGCCGGGCGATCCGAACGCGTCTCCCTCGGTGAGGGTCGTGACCTGGGACTCCTCCGGCCTCGCGACCACGAGCCGGTCCGTCTCCTACGACGGGGAGCGCGACCTCCTCGGCCCCGAGCTCGCCTGGACTCCCGACTCCTCCGCGGTCGCGTTCACGCGGATGGACCGGACGCAGACGGCGATCGAGGCCTTCCTCCTCGACCGGTCCGGCAGCGCCGGCCCTCGGAGCCTCCTTCGCGAGTCGTCGGCCTCCTGGGTCAACGCGCACGAGCCGCCGATCTTCCTCCCCGACGGCTCCGGGTTCCTCTGGCTCTCGGAGCGGAGCGGCTTCCTCCACCTCTACCGATACGGGAGGGACGGGACGCTTCTCGGGCCGGTCACCCGCGGGGAGTGGGCGATCACGGACACCCCGCGCCTCGACGCGCGGGCGGGCAGCGTCACGTTCACGGCGACCGAGGCCGACCCGCGCGAGCGCCACCTCTACCGCGTCCGCCTGGACGGGACCGGCCTCACCCGGCTCACCTCCGGGAAGGGGACGCACGCCGCGATCCCCTCCCCGGACGGCCGCTGGGTCGTCGACTCCTGGTCGGCCGTCGACACGCCGACGCGCGTCGACCTCGCGCGGGGGGACGGGACGCCCCTCCGGCCCGTCTTCGTCCCGAAGACGTCCCTCGGCGACTTCGCGCTCGCGACGACGGAGATGGGCTCCTTCCGCGGCTCCGACGGGACGCTCTTCTACACGCGCCTCGTCAAGCCGGCCGGCTTCGACCCGGCGAGGAAGTACCCGGTCGTCGTCTACGTCTACGGCGGACCGCACGCCCAGGTCGTCCAGGAGCGGTGGGGGGCGACCTCGCTCCTCGACCACGTCCTCGCCGCGAACGGGTTCCTGGTCTGGGCGATGGACGGGCGCGGCTCGGGCGGCCGGGGACACGCCTTCGAGTCGGCGATCCTGAAGCGCCTCGGCGAGGTGGAGCTCGCGGACCAGCTCGAGGGGATCGCGGAGCTGAAGAGGCTCCCGTTCGTCGACGCGTCCCGCCTCGGCCTCTCCGGCTGGTCCTACGGCGGCTACATGACGCTCGTCGCCGCGACGCGCTCGCCGGAGCTCTGGAAGGCCGCGGTCGCCGGGGCTCCCGTGACCCACTGGAAGTACTACGACTCGATCTACACCGAGCGCTACATGAAGCTCCCGGGGGAGAACGCGGAGAAGTACGAGTCGACGGCGCCCCTGACCCACGCCGCGGCCCTCGGGCCGAAGCTCCTCCTCCTCCACGGGACGGCGGACGACAACGTCCACATGCAGCAGTCGATCGCCTTCGCCGACGCGCTCAACAAGGCGCGCAGGGAGTACGTCTTCGTCCCGTTCGCGGGCATGAAGCACGGACCCCGGGACCGCGCGACCCGCCACGCGGTGAACCAGAGGATCCTCTCCTTCTTCCGGCAGAACCTCTGAATGGGCGGGGCCGCGGCCCGGCGTCGCGCGTACGTAAGCGGGACGACGACCGGGCGTCCCGAGTCGCCCGGCCCCGGATAATCGAGCCGTCCGCCTCCGGACTTCACAACTCCGCCCCAGATTCACCCGCGGGCCCGGAGGAGCCGGCCTCCGCGGGAAGGCCGCGGGCACCACGGCAAGGAGAGCGCGGCCCGCGGCCTCCTGCCACGCCCCCCCGCCCAGTCTCGACTCCCGACCGCGAATCGCGACGGGTCGCTCCTGCCGCTTCGGTCGACGGCTGGTCGGGCTTACACCGGTTCCCGCAGACCGGCAGGCCCCGTGCGGCGCTGCGTCCATCGCGTCCCGATCCACGCCAACAGGGCGGCGAAGGAGGGCGCCGACGCGAACCACGCGAGCCCGGCGAAGCGGTAGATCATGTGCTCGGGGTGCGCCACCGCGTAGTCGTAGGTGCTCAGCACCAAGAAACCCGCCAGTCCGACCACGGCTGGAACCCACCACTCCGGGCGCCGCGCGCCGCGCAGGAGGAAACCCGAGAGCGACAGGATGAGGAGCGGGAAGACGAAGACCAGCCCATGGGGATAGGACGCCAGTATGCGAGCGGCGCCCGGGAACGGGTTCGAGCCGAAGGCTCCGGAGTGATCCACGATTCGAAGGCCGTCCGGACCGAACACCGCTGCCCGGGCGTAGGCCGTTGTGAAGGGCCCGCCCCAGAAATATACGTTCGTCGCGGCGTAGGCGAACGCGCCGGCCCCGAGCCCCAGGATCGTCCGAACGAGAGGCGCCGGGCCTCGCGCCCGCGCGACGAAGGGGAGCGGGAGCACCAGGAAGGCAGTCGTGGGGCGAAGAAAGAGGGCGGATGCTCCGACGATCCCGGAGCTCAGTCCCCTTCCGCGGGCGGCAAGATCGAAGGCCAGGAGAACCACAAAGGCGAGGGCCGTGTCGAGATTCACCCCGAATGCGAGGCTCCGGCCACCGGGGACGAGGAGAAAGAAGCACGCGAAAGACAGGAGGGCGGCGACTCCGCCAAAGGCTTCCGCCGCCCGGCGTGTGAGAAAGGCCGCGAGCGCCGAAGCCAGGAGCAGGGCGCTCGCCTGTGCTCCCCTGGTCCCCGCGAGCGCGGTCCCGGGGACCAGGTAGAGCCCGTAGAGAACAGAGTGCTTCGGCAGGAGACGGCCGTCACGGCTCAGTGCATAAGGAGTCCCGAAGACGCTCGAGAGGTCCTGCTGCGGGTCCCGGTCTAGCAGGGACGGCCCGGGAAGCTCGAGGGAGCCCGTCGTGACGAACGTACGGGCGATACGGCAGTAGGCGGGCGCGTCAGCCCCCACGGGAGGCAGCCCGTCGCGAACGCGCGGAAGGGTGAGCGCCCCTCCGAAAGCCAGCGCGAGGACCGCTGCGATCGCGGACGCGCGCGCCGGGGAGAGGTACATTGCGAGATCATATCCGCAGCGCACCAGCCGGGTTCAGCTGGATCTCTGCAGGCGATCGTGGCGATGCCGGCGCGGCGCAGGAAGATCGAGAGGCCCTGCCGCACGTTGGGCAGGGGGGACGGGCTTGCCCGGCCCCGGCGGGCCGGTTTTACTTCGGCCTCCGTCCGTGAGAAGGTGTCGGGTTTGCGCGGCCGCCGGCCGTGCGGAAAGCGAACACGGAATGCCCTTCTCGTCCTTCGGCCTTCACCCCGACCTCCTCCGCGGCGTCAAGGAGCTCGGCTTCACCCGGCCCACCCCGATCCAGAACGACGCGATCCCCCCCGCGCTCGCCGGCAAGGACCTCCTCGCCTGCGCGATGACCGGGAGCGGCAAGACCGCGGCGTTCATGCTCCCGATCCTCCACCGGCTCATCGGGAAGCCCCGCGGCGCGACGCGCGTCCTCGTCATCACCCCCACGCGCGAGCTCGCGGCCCAGATCGACGAGCACACCCGCGAGCTCGCGGTCCACACCCCCCTCACGAGCGCGGCCGTCTTCGGCGGCGTCGGGATGGGGCCGCAGGAGCACGCCTTCCGCGCCGGCGCCGACGTCATCGTCGCGACGCCGGGCCGGCTCCTCGACCACTTCCGCTTCGGCTACGCGAAGCTCGACAAGCTGGAGGTCCTCGTCATCGACGAGGCCGACCGGATGCTCGACATGGGCTTCCTCCCCGACATCAAGCGCGTCCTCCGGCACCTCCCGGCGAAGCGGCAGACGATGCTCTTCTCCGCCACGATGCCGGGGCCGATCGCCGAGCTCTCGCGCGACATCCTGCACGCCCCGGCGACGATCAACCTGGAGCGGAAGTCCGCTCCCGCCGTCGGGATCACGCAGGCGATCTACCCGGTCGCGCAGGAGCTGAAGTCGCAGCTCCTCCTCGAGCTCCTCTCGCGCGGCGACATCCGGAGCGTCATCGCGTTCACGCGGACGAAGCACCGCGCGAACCGCCTCGCCGACTTCCTGAAGAAGCACGGCGTCGCCTGCGAGCGGATCCACGGGAACCGCTCCCAGGCCCAGCGGACCGAGGCGCTCGCCGGCTTCAAGAGCGGGAAGTACCGCGTCCTCGTGGCGACCGACATCGCGGCGCGCGGCATCGACGTCGAGGAGCTCTCGCACGTCGTCAATTTCGACGTCCCGCACGTCCCGGAGGACTACATCCACCGCGTCGGGCGGACGGCCCGCGCCGAGGCGACGGGCGACGCGTTCACGTTCGTCGCGCCCGACGAGGAGGGGGACCTCTCCGCGATCGAGCGCGCCGTCGGCAAGCGGCTCCCACGGGTGACCCTCCCCGGCTTCGACTACACGAAGCGGGCCGCCGAGCGGCTGGAGATCCCGATCGCCGAGCGGATCGCCGAGATCCGCGCCCGCAAGGCGCAGGAGCGCGCGCGGGCGAAGGAGAAGGCCGAGCGCCGCGCGCAGACCGAGGCCGAGATGAAGGCGCGCATCGACGAGAAGGCTCGCCGCCAGGCCGCCGCCGCGGCCGCCCCGCGGCGCGCCGCCGGACCGCCCCGCCCGCCGGCCCGGCCGGCAGGCGCTCCCGGAGGCGGCCCCGCGCGTCGCCCCCAGGGCTCGGCCCCTCCGCCGCGTCGGCACGGATGACGGTCGGGAGGGCCGGCCCGCCCGGCCCTCCGCCTCGCGCCCGAACCCTTCCCCGGCCCGGCTGCGTATCATCGCGCTAGACTGTCCGCCTTCCCGATAAGGAGGAGACGATGGGCCTTCTCGACAACATCAAGCAGCAGATCGGCTCGCAGTTCATCGAGATCATCCAGTGGCTGGACGAGTCGGACGACTCGCTCGTCTACCGGTTCCCGGTCTACAACCAGGAGATCAAGATGGGCGCGCAGCTGACGGTGCGCGAGAACCAGGCCGCCCTCTTCGTGAACGAGGGCAAGGCGGCCGACCTGTTCCTGCCTGGGCGCTACGAGCTCTCCACGCAGAACATCCCCATCCTGACGACGCTCCGCGGGTGGAAGTACGGCTTCCAGTCCCCGTTCAAGGCGGAGGTCTACTTCTTCAACACGCGGACCTTCACCGACCTGAAGTGGGGGACGACGAACCCGGTCATGATGCGGGACTCCGACTTCGGGATGATCCGCATCCGCGCCTTCGGGACCTACGCGATGAAGATCGCCGACCCGAAGGTCTTCTTCAACACGATCGTCGGGACGCAGGGGCTGACGACGACGGACGAGATCACCGGCCAGCTCCGGTCGATCGTCCTCTCGAAGCTCTCCGACGCGATCGCCGAGTCGAAGATCCCGGCGCTCGACATCGCCGCGAAGTACGACGAGCTCTCGGCCTTCGGCAAGGAGAAGATCGCCCCCGAGTTCGGGAGCTTCGGGCTCGACCTGACGAAGTTCTTCATCGAGAACGTCTCCCTCCCCGAGGAGGTCGAGCAGGCGATCGACCAGCGGACGAAGCTCGGCGTCCTCGGCGACAGGATGGGGCAGTTCACCCAGATGCAGGCGGCCGAGGCGATCAAGATCGCCGCGGCGAACCCTTCCGGGGGCCTCGCCGGCGCCGGCGCCGGCCTCGGCGCCGGGATGGCGATCGGCGGCGTGATGGGGCAGGCCTTCCAGCCGATGATGCAGCCGCAGGCCGCCCCGCCGCCCGCCTACGGCGCCGCGGCTCCGCCCCCCGCCCCGGGCGCCGGCGCGCCCCCGCCGCCCCCCGCGCCGGCCGCTCCACGCTGGTCGCTCGCGATCGACGGGAAGACCTACGGACCCTACACCGACGAGGCGATGAAGCAGATGATCGCCGCGGGGCAGGTCGCTCCGACGACGCTCGCCTGGCATCCGGGCGCAGCCGGGTGGGCCCCGCTCCAGACGTTCCCCGGCTTCGAGGGGACGAGCCCCGGCGTCGTCTCGCCGCCCCCGCCGCCGCCGGCCCGCTGAGGAGGGGCGTCCGTTGACGCCCCCTCCTCCCCCGATCCCGGCCTCCCCTCCCCGCCCGGAAACGGGCGGGGAGCCCGTTTCCGCCCGCGCGCGCAAGTTCCCGTGCGGCGCCTGCGGCGCCGACGTCGTCTGGCACCCGGGCGCCTCCGCGCTGAAGTGCCCGTACTGCGGAAGCGAGACGGCGCTGCCGACCTCCTCGGACGAGGTCGTCGAGCGGCCGCTCGAGGAGGCGCTCGCCGCGCCCCGGAGCCTCGGCTGGGGGGCCGAGAGGAAGAGCGTCCGCTGCACGAAGTGCGGCGCCACGACGACGTTCGACCCCGGCGTCTCCGCCTCCCGCTGCGCGTTCTGCGCGACCCCCGCCGTCGTCGAGGCGCCGTCCGAGACGGACCACGTCCGCCCCGCCGGCCTCCTCCCCTTCTCCGTCGACCGCGCCTCCGCCGCGCAGCGCTTCCGGAGCTGGATCTCGGGCCTCTGGTTCCGGCCGAACGACCTGAAGGAGAAGGCCTCGGTCACCGCGATGCAGGGGGTCTACGTCCCGTTCTGGACGTTCGACGCCCTCACCCACAACCGCTGGACTGCCGAGGCGGGCCACCGTTACACCGTCCAGGTGTCGACCCTCGTGAACGGCAGGTCCGTCATGCGCTCCGAGACGCGCATCCGCTGGGAGCCGGCCGCCGGCTTCCTCGAGAAGGTCTTCGACGACGTCCCGGTCCCCGCCTCGAAGGGGCTTCCCCCCGGCCTCGCGCGAGGGATCGAGCCGTTCCCGACGGGCGGCCTCGTCCCCTACGACCCGCAGTACCTCTCCGGCTTCCTGGCCGAGGAGTACGCCGTCGATCTCCCGCAAGCGGTCGAGGCGGCGCGGGAGCGGATGACGCGCGAGATCCACGCGGCCTGCGGGGCGCAGGTCCCGGGTGACACGTTCCGGAACCTCTCCGTCTCGACGGCCTGGTCGGGCCTGACGTGCAAGAACGCGCTTCTGCCGGTCTGGATCTCGGCCTACGAGTACGGCGGCCGGCCGTTCCGATTCCTCGTGAACGGGGTCACCGGAAAGGTGGACGGGAACGCGCCGTTCTCCGCGGCGAAGATCACGCTCGCCATCCTCGCGGTTCTCGCGGTCATCCTCGCCTTCGCCGCCGCGCAGTAGGCGTTCCCTCGAAAAGGAAGCGGCCCGCGTCCCCCCGGCGGGGGACGCGGGCCGCTCGAGTCTCCGGCGGAGCCGGGCGACCTACCGGATCCCGACCTCGTCGAGGAGGTTCTTCGCCCCCTCGACCGCGTCCCAGACCCAGAGGAGGTAGCGGCTGTCGACCTGGATCGACCGCGTCTTCTCCGTGTCGAAGAGGAAGTCGGAGGCGACGGTCTCGAGCGTCCCGTCGAAGAGGAGGCCGACGAGCTCGCCCTTCGCGTTCAGGACCGCCGAGCCGGAGTTGCCGCCCGTGGTGTCCACGTCGGACATGAAGTCGACCGGGACGTCGCCCAGCTTCTCGTCGAAGTACGGGGTCTTCTTCCCGGCCCGAAGCGCCTTCGCCGCCTCGAGGAGACCGTCGGGGGCGTCGAACTCCCCCTCGCCCGTGTGCTTGTCGAGAACGCCCTGGAGCGTCGTCTGCGGGAGGTAGCGCATGCCGTCGCGCGGGTCGACGCCCATGACGCGGCCGAACGTGACGCGGAGCGTGGAGTTCGCGTCGGGGGCGACGAGCCCGCCCGCCTGCGCGAGGAGCGCCCGCATGTAGACCGGACGGAGACGCGAGCGCTTCCCTTCGGTCGCCTTCTCGCGCTCGCGCGCCGCCTCGGCCATCGGGTGGAGAGCGACGGCCAGCTTCACGGCGGTGTCGTTCGTGTCGACGATCGCCTTCGTCGTCGCGTCGAAGAGGGAGAGGCGGAACTCCTTCTCGGGAAGGCGGGTGCCAGCGTAGAGCGCGTCGAGGAACGTCTCGACCTTCTTCGCGGCCTCCTCCTTCGGCATCCCCGCGGCGAAGCCGACGAGGGTGTCGAGCGGCTCGATCCGCTGACCGGCCGGGAGGGCCGCCGCCTCGTGCAGGACGTAGCGGAGCATCGGCCGGTCGAGGCGGTTGTCGTAGGAGCGCTCCATCCGCTCGAGGCCTTCCTTGATCCGCGCCTGGTTCCGCTCCTGGAAAGACGGGTCGCGGTCGAGGTCCTTCTTGGGGCGCTCGAGGGAGAGGCGGTAGAGCTGGTTCGCGGTCGAAAGGAGCGGAGAGCTCATGTAGAGCGCGCCGAAGACGGCGTCCTTCTCACGCGTCTTCTCGCTCTCGGCCTGCATCTCGGCGAGGCCGGCGAGGGCGGGGCCGAACTCCTTCTGGCGCACCGGGTCGGCGGCGATCCAGGCCTCGAGGGCCTTCTGCTTCTCTTCCTTGCGGGCCAGGATCCCGCCCTTGACGAGCCCGGCGAGGACCCCCTCGTTCTTCTTCATCCCGTTCTGGAGGCCCCGCATCCGCGGCTCGGCCTTGATCGCGAGCTCCTTCGAACCCTTCGTGACCTCCTCGAGGATCGCGATCATCTCCCGGTTGCGGCGGACGTACCGCGGGAAGCCCCACTCCGTCCGCTCCTTCACCTCGGCGAACGTCTCGTGCCGCTGCGTCCGGCCGGGGTAGCCGGCGACGAAGATCAGCTCGCCGGGGCTCGCCCCCTTCGGGGAGACCTTCAGGAAGTGCTTCGGGCGGAAGGGGACGTTGTCCTTCGAGTAGGCGGCGGGCTTGCCGTCCTTGCCGACGTAGGCGCGGTAGAAGGAGAAGTCGCCCGTGTGGCGGGGCCACTGCCAGTTGTCGGTCTCGCCGCCGTAGTTGCCGATCCCCTGCGGCGGGGCGTAGACGAGGCGGACGTCGCTGATCTCCATCTGGGCGATCTCGTAGTACTTCAGCCCCTCGAAGAAGGAGGCGACGCGGCAGCGGAGGCCGTCCTTCTCGCAGGCCGCCGTCCGCTCCTTGATCCGGCGCTCGATCGCGTCGTAGCGCTGCCGGTCGGTCAGCTTCGGAGCGAGCTTCCCGGTGATCGCGTCGGTGACGTCGTTCACGGCGACCGTCACCCACACGCGCGAGCCGGGGCCGTTCGAGAGCTCCTCCTCGCGCGTCCGCGCGAGGTAGCCGTCGACGATCAGGTTCTTCTCGGGGGTCGAGTTGTACTGGAGCGACCCCTGGACGCAGTGGTGGTTCGTCGCGATGAGGCCGTCGGGCGAGATGAACGAGGCGCTGCAGCCGCCGAGCGAGATGACGGCGTTCATCGGGAAGCCGGTCAGGTCGGCCCACATCTTCGCGTCGCCCGTGAAGCCGAGCTGGGCGAGGCGGGGGGCGAGGTCGGGGATCTGCTGGGGCATCCACATCCCCTCGTCGGCGGCGACGGGGGACGCGGCGCAGAGGGCCGCCACGAGGACGACGGTGGTACGGAACGCTTTGCTCAAGTGGAATCCTCCCTCCGGAAAAGGCCGGACCTCGCATTATCCCTTCTGCGGGACGGCCCGGGCCTCGTTCAGATACGGGGCGGCCTCCTCCCGAGTTGCCGGACCGTCTCGGCCGGGTCGTCCGTCAGGACGGCGTCGCAGCGGAGGAGCTTCCAGAGCCAGAGCCGGCGGCCCGGGGACGGGTCGAGCGGCGCGACGGCCTGCCCGCGGCGGTGGGCGAGAGCGACGTAGAGCGGGTTCAGGAGGAGGAGCGGCCAGTACGGCCCGAGCAGCTCGGTCCCCGGGAGCGGCTTCGACTCCTCGAGCGTGATCCAGCCCGTCGGGAGACGGGGCGCACCGCGCCGGCAGGCTTCCAGCCTCGCCCGCGAGAACGAAAGGGCGACGCACCTGTCGAGGACGCCGAGCGTCTCGAGCTCCTCTCCGAGTCGCCGGCCGACGTCGGGATCGAGGAACCGGTCGCTCTTCAGCTCGAGGGCGAGCCCCCGGTCGGGCGGCAGGAGCGCGGCCACCTCGGCGAGGGTCGGGATTCGCTCGGAGGCGAACTCCGGCCGCCCGCAGCCGGCGGAGAGCGTCTTCAGCTCGTCAAGGCTCCTCGCCTCGACGGGTCCGGCCCCGTCGGTCGTCCTCTCGAGCGTGGCGTCGTGGATGCAGACGAAGACGTCGTCGGCCGAAAGCCAGAGGTCGGTCTCGAGGACGTCGGCGTCGTCCTCGAGGGCGCGGCGGAACGAGGCGAGGGTGTTCTCCGGGCAGGCGGTCCGGTTCCCGCGGTGCGCCATCACGTACGGCTTGCGGCGCCCGGGGAGCGCGAGGGCGAGGCCGGGCCTCGTGGCGCCGGGACCGGGAGGCGGGGCGTCCATCCGCCGGCGATTCTGGCAGCTTCCGGGACGCCGCGGTCGCGGCTCGGGGTCGGCTAGACTTTCGGCCTCGTGAGCGTCGGCGGACCTCTCCCGCGCCGGATCTTCCTCGCGGCCGCGCTGGCGCTGACGGCCGGCTGTTCCCGCGAGCCCGCCCGGCCGGCGCCCCCTCCGGAGCGCCCCGCGCTCCTCCTCGTCACCCTCGACACGACGCGCGCCGACGCCCTCGCCCCCGAGGGGGACGCCGCCGCGACCCCCACCTTCGCGGCCCTCGTCGCGCGCGGCGTCCGCTTCTCCCAGGCCTACGCGACCGCCCCGACGACCCTCCCCTCCCACGCCTCGATGCTCTCCGGGCTCTACCCGGCGGGGCACGGCCTCCACGAGAACGGGAGGCGCCTGCCGGACCACGTCCCGCTCGTCACCGAGCGGCTGCGCGAGCTCGGCTACGCCACGGCCGCGTTCGTCTCGGGCTATCCGCTCGAGAGCCCGTTCGGCCTCGCCCGGGGGTTCGACCTCTACGACGATGAGCTCGGCGACGGACGGGTCGAGCGCTCCGCCCGCGAGACGACCGACCGCGCCCTTGCCTGGCTCGCGCGACCCGAGGCCCGCCCGCGATTCCTCTGGGTCCACTACTACGACCCGCACGACCCCTACGAGCCGCCCGAGCCGTTCCGCAGCCGCTTTCCGGACGACCCGTACCTCGGCGAGATCGCCGCGATGGACCACGAGCTGGGGCGCCTCGTCACCGCGTTCGAGGCGGCGGCCGGGACGCGCGGGGCGGGCATCGTCGTCGCCGCCGACCACGGCGAGGGGCGCGGCGACCACGGCGAGATGCTGCACGGGAACCTCCTCTACCAGGGCGTGATGCGCGTGCCGCTCGTCGTCGCCGGCGCCGGGGCCGGGACGGGGACGCGCGCTGATCCCGTCAGCCTCCGCCAGGTCCGGCCGACGCTCCTCGGCCTCGCCGGCGAGGTAGCCGACGGCACGCTCCTCGCGCCCGGCGGCGCTCCGGTCCTCGCCGAGGCGATGCAGCCGTACCTCAACTACCGCTGGCAGCCGCAGGTGATGGGCGTCGCGGGGCGGCAGAAGCTGATCCGCTCCGGCCGTCTCGAGCTCTACGACCTGCACGTCGACCCGGCGGAGGCGCGGGACCTCGCCGGAGGCGTCGCCCCGGACCGCGCCCTCGCCCGGGCCGTCGCGGATTACCCGCTGCCGGGCGCGTCCGCCGCCACCGCCCCGAGACCGGCCAGCGACGAAGAGCGGCGGCGCCTCGCCAGCCTCGGCTACCTCGTCGCGGGGGAGGCCCCCGGCGCCGTCCCCGCGGACGCGCCGCGCGCAGCGGAGATGACGGCCCTCTTCGCCGACCTCGACGCCGCCGCCCTCGCCTTCGCCCGCGGGAGCTACGCCCGCGCCGCCGAGCGCTTCGAGCGCGTCCTCGCGCGCGACGGCGGGAACCTGATGGCCGCCGTCCAGCTCGCCGCCTGCCGCTCGCTCCTCGGCCAGGAGAAGGACGCGCTCGCCGCCTTCGAGCGGGCGCGGCGAATCGACCCGCGCTCGGTCGAGGTCCGGCACTACCTCGGCCTGCACCATCTGAAGCACGGGCAGGTCGAGCGCGCCGGGCCTCTCCTCGAGGCGGTCCTCGAGGCCCAGCCCGACCGGCTCGCCGCGATCGAGGGGCTCGCCCAGGTCCGGGTTCGCCAGGGGCGGCTCGCGGAGGCGGCGGCGCTCCTCGAGCGGGCCGTCCCGCTCTCCGGCGACCCGGGGACGCGCCTCGTCGAGGCCGGCCTCCTCCGGATGCGGCTCGGCGAGACCGCGCCCGCCCTCGCCGCCCTCGAGAGGGCGCGAGGCCTGCAGGGAGGCGCGTTCCGCAGGGACCTGGAGCTCGGCGTCCTCTCCCTCGCGGCCGGCCGGCTCGAGGAGGCCCGCGATGCCCTCGATCGCGTCCCCCGCAGCCACCCCGACGCTCCGATGGCGCTCTTCAAGAGGGCCCAGGTGAGCGTCCTCCTCGGCGAAGCCGACCGGAAGGAGAGGGTCCGCGCCGCCCGCGCGAGCGCCGACGCGACGACGCGACGGTTGATCGAAGGGGAGCGGCTCTTCGAAGGCCTCCTCCCCTGACGGGCCCCCCGGACGGGCTCGAATCCGCGCCTCGCGCCGGCACGGCCTCGGCTACACTAGGCTGCAGTATTCCGTCCGGCGTTTCCCTGGGTAAGACACTCGCCGCGCCATTCGGCGTGGCTACCTGATAGGGAGGAGATTCGAATGAAGTGGCTCCTGAGGGCACTGATGGTGGTGCTGATCGCTTCGCCTGCGTTCGGCCAGCAGACGGGCAACGTCGTCGGCAAGGTCACGATGGACGACGGCTCCGCCCTGCCCGGGGTCTCCGTCCAGGCGACCTCGAACGTCCTGCCGCAGCCCCGGAACACCGTCACCGGCGCGAACGGCGAGTTCCGCCTCCCGCTCCTCCCGCCCGGCAGGTACGAGCTGACGTTCACCCTCCAGGGGATGGCCACCGTGAAGCGCCCGGCGAGCGTCGTCCTCCGCCAGGACACGATGGTCAACGCGACGCTCTCGATCGCCGGGGTCACCGGAGCGGCGACCGTCGTCGCGACGGCCACGCTCCTCGACACCGAGTCGTCCGCGCTGAAGGCCGCCGTCGACGAGCAGGTCATCAAGGCCCTGCCGGTCGGCCAGGAGTACCGCGACCTCGTCAAGCTCGTCCCCGGGGTCCAGTACACCGAGGACTCCGTCCGCGGCCCGAGCGCGGGCGGCAGCGGCCAGGACAACGTCTACAGCTTCGACGGCGTGAACGTGAACCTGCCGCTCTTCGGCACCCTCTCGGCCGACCCCTCCTCGCACGACATCGAGCAGGTCGCGGTCGTCAAGGGAGGCGCCGACGCCACCGAGTTCAACCGCGCGGCCGGCATCACGGTGAACACCGTCAGCCGCTCGGGGACGAACGCGTTCCGCGGCAGCCTCTCGTACCAGATGCAGCCGGAGAGCCTGATCGCCGACCGGAGGACGACCAGCGCCTCCGTCTTCGAGGAGGACAAGGACTGGGCGGTCGCCAACCTCGGCGGCCCGATCCTGAAGGACCGCCTCTTCTTCTACGCCTCCTACTACAGCCCGACGAGCACGCGCGACAACCGCGCGAACCTCTACGGCGAGGTCCCGAACTACAAGAGCACGCGCGACGAGCTCTTCGGCAAGCTCACCTACTCCCCGACCGACTCGATCCTCCTCAACGGCTCCTACCGGCACTCGGACCGCGAGGAGAGCCACTACGGGGTCGGCGGAGAGGCCTACGCCGCCTCGACGAGCAACGGCGCGAAGGCGAAGCAGAAGATCGCGATCTTCGAGGGCTCCTGGATCATCAACGACAAGAGCTACGCGACGGCGAAGTTCACAGACTTCCGCAACCCGAACGCGGGGAGGCCCGACACGGTCCTCGACGTCGTCCCGTCGATGGCGGTGGGCACGACCCTGAACGTCGGCGCCCTCGACACGATGGGCTTCGTCACGATCCCCGTCCCGGTGGCGGGGCAGACCGCCTTCAACGACTTCATCGCCCCGATCATCGAGAGGTACGGCTACCTGCAGGACGGCGTTCGCAAGGGAGGCGGCCGGATCGGCGCCGGGACGCAGTTCGACTACAACGACTTCTACCGCCAGAGCTACCAGCTCGGCTACGACGTCTCCTTCGGCCGGAAGGTGACCCACAACCTGCACGTCGGCTACCAGTGGTCGAAGGACCAGGAGGACCTCTACCGGACCTCCAACGGCTGGGGCTCGATCACGATCCCCGGCGGCCGGCTCAACTGCCCGTCGAACTCCACCTGCGCGGGCCAGCCCATCTACTACCAGGCCCAGGTGCAGCAGCAGGGGATCCTCAACGTCCCGACGATCAACTCGCAGTACCACCAGCAGAACATCGAGCTGAACGACTCGATCCGCTGGGCGAACCTCACCGTGAACGTCGGCCTCCTGGCGAGCAACGACAAGCTCTACGGGCAGGGCCTCCGGGAGAAGGAGGGGACCGTCTCGGGCTTCGAGGTCGCGCAGGGGAGCCGCTACCTGATGCACGAGATCAAGTTCGGGGACGCGCTCCAGCCGCGGCTCGGCATCGTCTGGGCCTACAAGGGGGCGAACACCGTCTACGCGAACTTCGCCCGCTACATCCCGACGGCCGGCTCGCTCCCGCGCGCCGCGTCGTGGGCCCGGAACTCGGCCGCGCTCATCAACGTCTACTTCGACCGGAACGGCAACTTCATCGGCTCGACGCCCGAGGCGTCGTCCTCCGGGAAGATCTTCCAGGAGGAC
>JAKLER010000389.1 GCA_022711615.1 Acidobacteriota bacterium | reverse complement strand
CGTCCCGAACGGCTTCCGCCTCTCCGACGGGACGCCGACGAGCCTGACGTTCACCGGAAAGCTCTTCGGCGAGAACGACCTCCTCGCGGTGGCGGACCTCTTTCAGCGGGCGACGGACTTCCACACGCGCCGGCCGAAGCTGACGGAGGCGGCCGCGGCGAAGGGGTGAGGCGAGGCGGTCCGGCCGCGCTCCTCGCGTCGCGGCCGGCTCGGCCTCAGAATCGACGGGATGTCCCTTTGGTCCCTCCCGGCACGGGGCCTGTTCGTCGCCGCGCTCCTCGCCGGCGCGGGCCGGGCCTCCGCCCTCGACCCGGCGACCCCGCTCGGGCAGTACGGGCTCGACGCCTGGCAGGAGGGGCTGCCGCAGAACAGCGTCCACGCCCTCCTGCAGTCGCGCGACGGCTACCTCTGGCTCGGGACGTACGAGGGGCTCGTCCGATTCAACGGGGTCTCCTTCGTCGTCTACGACACGCGGAACACGCCCGCGCTCAAGAGCAACAGCGTCTGGGCGCTCCACGAGGACCGCGACGGGACGCTCTGGGCGGCGACGCTCGGCGGGGGCGTCGCGCGCGTGCGGGGAGGGGTCTTCGCGCGGTACGGCGTCCGCGACGGGCTGCCGTCGGAGTACGTCTGGGCGCTCGCCGAGGACTCCGAGGGAACCGTCTGGGCCGGGACCGACGCCGGGATCGCCCGCTTCGACGGGACGTCCTTCCGGGCGGTGACGCTCCCGAGCCCGTTCGAGCGGGTGCCGGTGCGGAGCCTCCTCGGGAGCCCCGCGGGCGGGCTCTGGATCGGCACGACGACCGACGGTCTCCTGCGCTGGGACGGGACGACGCTGCGCCGGATCCACCCGCGTGAGGGACGGGCTCCCGGCGCCGTCTACGCGCTCGCGCCGGCCCCCTCCGGCGTGGCGGCCGCCTCGTTCGGGACGGGGCTCGTGGAGGCGACGGACGACGGGCGCGTGACCGTCCGCGGGCGGCGCGACGGTCTCCCGAACGACCTCCCCTGGGCGCTCCTGCGCGACGGGACCGGCGCGCTCTGGGTCGGGACCGACGGCGGCGGCGTCGCCCGGCTGTCGGGAGGGCGCGTGGAGACGCTCACCGCGGCCGACGGCCTCGCCCACTCGTTCGTCCGCTCGATCGCCGAGGACCGCGAGGGGAGCGTCTGGATCGGCACGAACGGAGGGCTCAACCGGCTGCGCGACCGGAAGGTCGTCGTCTACGGCGCGCGCGCGGGCCTGCCCGACGAGAACGTCCGGTCGATGGCCCGGACGACCGACGGGACGCTCTGGGTCGGCACCGATTCCGGCGGGATCTCCGCCCTTCGCGGCAGTCGCTTCGTCGTCCCGCCCGAGGCCGCGCCGCTCCGCGGCGTCCCGGTCCGCGCCCTTCTCGCCGGAACGGGGAACGACCTCTGGATCGGGACGAACGGCGGCGGACTTCTCCGCCTCTCGAGGGGGCGGCTGACCCGCTGGACCCGGAAAGAGGGGATGCCCTCGGATATCGTCTACGCCCTCGCGATCGACCGGGCCGGAGACGTCTGGGCCGGGACGTACGGCGGCGGCGTCGCCCGTCTCTTCGGCGGACGCATCGAGGTGATCGACCGCTCCCGCGGGCTGCCGCGCGACGTGATCCGCTCGATCCACCACGCGCGCGACGGAGTGACCTGGATCGGGACCGACGGCGGAGGGCTCGCGCGCCTGCAGGACGGCTCCCTCTCCGTCCTCGACTCGCGGCACGGGCTCGCGAACGACACCGTCTTCTCGTTCCACGAGGATGCCGAGGGGCTCCTCTGGATCGGCACGGCGGGCGGCCTCTCGGTCCTCCGCCGTGACGGCCGCCTCCGGTCCGTCGGACTCGCCGACGGGCTTCCCGAGGAGAGGGTCTTCGCGATCCTCGAGGGGGACGGAGACGGGCTCTTCATGAGCTCGAACAAGGGGATCTTCCGCGTCTCCCGCGCGGACGTCCTCGCGCGGATGGAGGGGCGGCGCGGTCCGTTCCCCTCCCTCACCCTCGGTCGGTCGGACGGGATGCCGATCGCGCAGTGCAACGGCGCCTCGTGGCCGGCCGCGCTGCGCGACCCCGACGGGAAGCTGTGGTTCCCGACGCTGCGCGGCCTCGTCGGCGTCGACCCCGCGCGCCTCCCGTCGAACCCGCTCCCGCCGCCGGTCGTCGTCGACCGGGTCCTCGTCGACGGGCGCCCCGTGGCGGGCGCGCCGCCGGTCGTCCTCCCGCCGCGGAGCGGGAAGGTCGAGATCCACTACGACGCCCTGAGCCTCCAGGCCCCGGAGAAGGTCCGTTTCCGCTACCGGCTCGAGGGCTTCGAGACCTCCTGGGTCGACGCCGGGCCGCGGCGCTCCGCCTTCTACACGTCGCTCCCGCCGGGAGACTTCGTCTTCCGCGTCGTTGCGGCGAACAACGACGGCGTCTGGAACGAGACGGGCGCCCGTTTCGCGTTCCGGCTCACGCCGGGGCTCCACCAGCGGACCGGCTTTCAGGTGGGCGTCGCGGCGTTCCTCCTCGCCGTCGTCGGAACCGGCTACGCGCTCCGGGTCCGCGGCCTCCGGAGCCGGCAGGTGGAGCTCCAGCGGCTCGTCGACGAGCGGACGCGGAGCCTCGTGGAGGAGATCCAGAGGGCCGAAGAGCTGCGCCGCCAGGCGGAGGCGGCGCTCCGCGAGGCGGCGGAGGCGAACCGCGCCAAGAGCCGCTTCCTCGCGAACATGAGCCACGAGCTCCGGACGCCGCTCAACGCGATCCTGGGCTACGCCGAGCTCCTCGCCGAGGAGCCGGAGATGGGCGCCAGCCCGGGCGCTCGCGAGGACGTGGAGAAAATCCGCGTCGCGGGAGGGCACCTCCTCCAGCTCATCGGAGACCTCCTCGACCTCTCGAAGGTGGAGGCGGGGCGGATGGAGGTCGTCGCGGAGCCGTTCGCGGTGCGGGAGGTCGTCGAGGAGACGGTCCGGACGGTGCGCCACCTCGTCGAGGCGAACCGGAACGCCCTCCTCGTGACGATCGACGACGGCGTGGGCGAGATGACCTCGGACGCGTTCCGTCTGAAGCAGGTCCTCTTCAACCTCCTCTCGAACGCCGGGAAGTTCACCGAGGCGGGAACGGTGACGCTCGACGTCCTGCGCGAGCGTCGCGCCGGCGGCGAGGTCCTCGTCTTCCGCGTGGCCGACACCGGGATCGGGATGAGCCCGGAGCAGCTCGAGAAGGTCTTCACCCCGTTCGTCCAGGGGGACGCCTCGCTCACGCGGCGGTTCGGCGGCACCGGGCTCGGCCTCGCCCTCTCCCGGCATCTGGCGCGCCTGATGGGGGGCGGCATCTGGGTGACGAGCGCGGAGGGGAAGGGAACGGCGTTCGTCCTGGAGCTGCCGGCCGGGACGCCCGAACCGCACCCGGCTTAGCGAGGCGGGCGACGCCGCAGCGGCGACTCTCGTCGCGGGCCGCGTCAACCGGCCACCGGGCGGCCGCGTCGATAGGGCAGCCCACCGAAAGAGCGGCGACGGAGCCGAACGGGCTGTCGCAGCGACATACGGATCGGGAGAAGGAGCCTCGTATGAAGCACTCCTCGAGATCGAACCTCGTCCCCGTGGCGGCGGCGCTCGCGCTCGCCCTCGTCGCGGGCCCTCTCTTCGCGCTCGACGCGCCGCCCGACCCGCCCCCCGGGCCGCAGGGGCCGCTCGCGGGCTACCTCCGCTGCCTCGGCATCGTCGGGCTCACGGACGCGCAGAAGGCCGACGTCAAGTCGCTGCTCGAAGC
>JAKLER010000388.1 GCA_022711615.1 Acidobacteriota bacterium | reverse complement strand
CCCAGGTCGACTTCGTCGGCCGGGACGACCACCGGTGGCGGGCCACGTGGACGGTCGGCCGGGCGCGCGGGAAGAAGGGCGGGAAGGTCCAGAAGCAGAACCTCTCGCTCGTCGACCTCACGGTCGACCAGACGGCCGGCGGCACGAAGACCGAGACGCTGACCGCGATCGAGGACAAGCTCGGCCTCACCTTCGACCAGTTCCGGAAGTCGGTCCTCCTCGCCCAGGGCGACTTCGCCGACTTCCTGAAGGCGAACGCCGACGAGCGGTCGCTCCTCCTTCAGCGCCTCACCGGCGCCGAGATCTACGAGCGGATCTCCGTCGCCGCCCACCGGAAGGCGAAGGAAGCGAAGGACCGGCTCCGTGAGCTGGAGGCGCTGCGCGCGAGCGTCACGGTCCTGTCGGCCGAGGAGCGGGAGCACCTCGAAGCGGAGGCCGTCGCGGCCGCGGCCGAGGTCGAGGCGCACGGGGCGCGGGAGAAGGTGCTCGAGGAGCTGGCCCGGCAGGCGAAGGCGGCCGAGGAGAGCGAGGAGGAGGCCAGGAGCCGCGCGACGACCTCGCTGAAGGCCGCCGGCGAGGCGGAGGCGGCGGGGAAGAGAAGAGAGTCGACGCAGAACGAAGTCGTGGGCGCGACCGAAACGCTCGCGCTGGCGACGGCGGACCTCGAGGCGCGAAAGCCCGAGATCGAGAAGGCGCGCGAGCTGGACGTGCGGGTGAGCGGGGCCGAAAGGGCCCTGGAGGAGGCGAAGGCCGCGGCCGCGGGGGCGAGCGGGAAGCTCGAGGAGGCGCGGAAGGCGCTGGTCGACCGCGAGGGGATCGAACGCGGGCTGCGCGAGGAGGTGGGGACCCTGGAGGCGTGGCTCGCCGGGCACTCCGCGGCGAAGGAGGTGGCCGCCCGGTGGGAGCAGGCCGACGCGAGCCTCGGCGAGCTGGTGCGGATCGCCGACGAGCGGGCCGCGACGACGAAGAGGCACGACGAAGCCATCCGCGCCCTGGAGACCGCGAGTCGGACTGCGGCGGCCGCGGGCGCCGCGGTGGACGAGACGCGGCGGCAGCTGACCGTGGCCACGACCGCCCGGAACGAGGCCGACGCGAAGCTGAAGGGGATTCCCCGGGCAGCCCATCGCGAGAGGCTCGACGGGCTGGCCTCGCGCGAGAGGAACCTGGCCGGGCTGCGGGACCTCTTCGAGCGGGCGACCGCCGCGGAGAAGGACCGGCTCCAGGCGGTGCGGAATGCGGCCGGCGCCGAGGAGAAGGCGAAGACAGCGCGGACCGAGGAGACGGCCGCCGCCGCGCGGCTCGGCGAGCTGGCGCTGCTCCTCCCGGAGGCGAAGCGGGCGCTCTCCCTCTCCGAGTCCGCCCTGAGCCTGGAAGAGCAGAGGGCCGGCCTCGTGGACGGGCAGCCGTGCCCGCTCTGCGGCGCCACGGAGCACCCGTGGGCGGTTGCGGGGGCGCCCGTGCCGGCCACCGTCGAGCTTCAGCGGAAGCGCGTGCGCGAGCTGGAGACCGAGGAGAGGAGCGCGGTCGCGGCGAAGCACGCGGCCGCCGCGACGGCCGCCGCCGAGTCGGAGAAGGCCGAGTCCGAGAGGAAGCGTGCCGCGGAGCGGGAGGCTCAGGGGGCGGGGCTCCTCGAGCGTTGGCGTGAGGGCGCCTCGGCGGAGGCTCTTCCGGACAGCCCGCTCGAGGAAGGAGTCGCAGAGCTTCTCCAGTCCCGGGCCGATGCCGTGCGCGACGAGAAGGCGGCCGTGAAGGCCGCGGTCGCGGAGGCGGAGCAGATCGAGGCGGAGCTGGGGCAGCACCGCAAGGCGGCCGAGAGCCTCGCGTCGCAGCTCGAGGAAGCACAGGCCGCGAAGGAGAAAGCCGACGCCGCGGTGCGGGAGGCCGAGAAAAGGCGCGACGCAGAGCAGGCCGCGCTCCAGGCGCATGACGAGGCCGCCGCGCGCGAGATCCGTCAGCTCCAGCCGATCCTCGCGGGACGGCCGGAGCTGAAGGAGACCGGCGCGACCGCCCCCGAGCGGGTCCGTGCCGCTCTCTCCTCCGAGGCGGCCGCCTACGAGGCGTATTCCGACCTCGCCGAGGAGAAGCGCGTCCACCTCGCGGCTGCCGAGAAGGAGACCGCCTCGGCCCGGTCCGCCGTCGCGCCACGCGCGGAGCAGGCGGACGCCGCGCAGGCCGAGGCCTCCTCGAGGGAGACGATTCTCGTCTCGCTCCGGGCGGAGAGGCTGGCTCTCCTCGACGGGAAGAGTGTCGCGGAGGTCGAGGAGAAGCGTCGGAAGCTCCTCGCCCACTGCACGTGGCTCCTCGACGAGGCGCGAAAGAGGGACAACGACGCGGCCACGAAGCACGCCGCCGCGAAGGCCCAGGCCGAGGGCGCCGCGGCCCGCGCCGCAGAGGCGCGAACCGCGGCGGACGCCGCCGCCGATCGGCTTCGCGCTGGAAGAACGGAAGCCGGCCTCTCGGAGGAAGCGCCGATCGAGGACGCGCTCGCCGAGGCGCGGGCGGCCCTTGCGGAGGCTCGGGAGCGCGCCGACGCGAGGAGAGCGGCGCGGCTGAGCGACGACGAAGCCCGCACGCGGCAGACCGGCCTCGAAGGGGAGATCGCGGCCCACGAACGGAGCAGCAAGGTGTGGCTCGAGCTGGACGACCTCCTCGGCTCGCAGGACGGCAAGAAGTTCCGGATCTTCGTCCAGAGCCTCACCCTGGAGGCGCTCGTGGAGGCCGCGAACCATCACCTCCGCGACCTCGCACGCCGCTACCGGCTGGAGCGGGTCCCGGGCACCGACATGGACCTCCAGATGGTCGACGCGGTCCTGGGGGACGAGCGGCGGAGCGTCCAGAGCCTCTCGGGCGGCGAGACGTTCCTCGTCTCGCTCGCCCTCGCCCTCGGACTCTCCTCGCTCGCCACGCAGAGGACCCGCGTCGAGACCCTCTTCGTGGACGAGGGGTTCGGTTCGCTCGACGCCGACACGCTCGCCAAGGCGCTCGCGGCCCTCGAGGCGCTCCAGGTCTCCGGCCGAAGGGTCGGCATCATCTCCCACGTTGCCGTTCTCGCCGAGAACATCGGCACCCGCGTCACCGTCACCCCGCGCGGTGCGGGGAGGAGCGCGGTGAGCGTCGTGGGAGCGGCGGGGTAGCTCGAGGAGGGGCCGAACCCGGTCGAGGAGGCCCGCGTCGGCATCCGGCATACGGTCATCCTATTCGGCTCGCCGGTGCGGCGATCGCCGGACGGCAAGGCCGGGCGGGCCGGTGAACGAGCGTGCGTGGACCACGCCATCCTGGGTCCGATACCGCAGCGGCGCAGCCTCGTCGTCAGGTCGAGGACGCCCGCATCCGCTCCCTCACCTGCCAGGCCGCCGACCCGATGACGTCGAGAAGGCGGGTGAAGACGGGACGGAACGCCTCGGGCGGGTCGAAGAACTGCTCGACGCTGACCCAGACGACGCCGTCCACGAGGACGCACTTGACGGTCTTCAGGTCGCGGTTGACGGAGTTGACCGCGGCGAGCGCGCGGCTCTCCTCTTCGGGGCCGTCGCACTCCCAGGCGCCGGGAAGGGCGGCGCGGAAGTACTCCGGGTCTTTCCCGTCGCGGAAGAGGTAGAGCGTCCGCCCTTCGTGCCGGAAGCGGACGTCGCCGTCTTCGTCGACCTCGGGGCGAAAGCCCTCGGCGGCGAGGAAAGCGAAGTACGGATCGGCGTCGGAGGGGGGCGGCGGCAGGGAAGCCTCTTCGGCCGGCACCTCGGCCGAAGTCTCCTCGGGCTCGTCGA
>JAKLER010000387.1 GCA_022711615.1 Acidobacteriota bacterium | reverse complement strand
CCGGCGCTCGTCGACGCGCTTCGCCGCTGGCGCCTCGGCGAGGCGAAGAAGCACCGCCTCCCGGCCTTCCGGATCCTCACGGACCTGACGCTCCTCGACGTCGCCGCGCGAAGACCCCGCACCGAGGCCGAGCTCGCCGAGATCTCCGGCATCGGCCCGTCGCGCCTCGCGCGCTACGGGGAGCGGATCCTCGAGATCGTCCGCGTCGACAGCGGGGACGCGTAGGCGCGCGCCCCGCCGCGCTCCCCGTCCCGGCGCGGCGGCGATAGGATCGTCCGTACCGCACGACGACGCGCGAGCGCACCGCAAGGAGGCCCCATGAGCGTGAAGAAGATCCTCTTCCTCGTCGGAGACTTCGTGGAGGACTACGAGGTCATGGTCCCGTTCCAGGCGCTCCTGATGGTGGGGCACACCGTCCACGCCGTCTGCCCCGGGAAGAAGGCGGGCGAGAAGGTGAAGACGGCGGTCCACGACTTCGAGGGAGACCAGACCTACTCCGAGAAGCCGGGGCACGCCTTCACGCTGAACGCGACGTTCGACGACGTGAAGGCGCCCGACTACGACGCCCTCCTCGTGCCGGGCGGGCGCGCGCCGGAGTACATCCGGCTGAACGAGAGGGTCATCGAGATCGTCCGGCACTTCGCGGCGGCGCGGAAGCCGATCGCGGCGATCTGCCACGGGGCGCAGCTCCTCGCGGCGGCGGGGGTCCTCGGCGGGCGCGAGTGCAGCGCCTACCCGGCCTGCGGCCCCGACGTGACGCGCGCCGAGGGGAAGTACATGGCGATCCCGGTCGACGCGGCGCACGTCGACGGGAACCTCGTCACGGCCCCCGCCTGGCCCGCGCACCCGGCCTGGCTCGCCGCGTTCCTGAAGGTCCTCGGGACGAAGATCGAGCCCTGAGTTTCGGATGGGGTCAGGCGTGAAATCGTGTGTTGTCGTAGACAATACACGATTTCACGCCTGACCCCGAACCCGACGCCGTTCCTCTGCGATCATCCGGCGTGAACTTCGAGAGCTGGCTCCAGGGAAAACACCCGGGTATTCCTCCCCATTCCGCCGCCGCCGTCCTCGCCCTCGCGGCGGAGGGGGCGACGGTCCCCTTCATCGCGCGTTACCGGAAGGAGGCGACGGGCGGCCTCGACGAGGTCGCCATCCAGGCGATCCTCGACACGAAGGAGGCCTGGGACGAGACGGTCAAGCGGCAGGCGTTCATCGTGGGAGAGATCGAGGCGCAGGGGAAGCTGACGCCGGAGCTGAAGGAGCGGCTCCTCGCGACGTTCGACCTCGCGACGCTGGAGGACCTCTACCTCCCCTACAAGAAGAAGCGGAAGACGAAGGCGGTGATCGCCCGCGAGGCGGGGCTGCAGCCGCTCGCGGACTGGCTCTGGGACGTCGGGCACGGCGCCGCGGCCCCGGAGCCACCCGAGGCGAAGGCGGCGGCGTACCTCAACGCCGAGGCGGGCTTCGCCGACCCGCCCGCCGCGCTCCAGGGGGCGACGGAGATCCTCGTCGAGCGGCTCTCCGAGACCGAGGAGCTCCGCCAGTACGTGAGGCGCGAGGCGTTCGAGCGGGGCGGCGTCGCCTCGACGAAGGGGGAGGAGGCGAAGCCGGCGAGCAAGTACGAGATGTACTTCGACTTCCGCGACTCCGTTGCCGCCCTGATGAAGCCGGAGGCCTCGCACCGCTACCTCGCGATGCGGCGGGGCTGGCTCGAGAAGGAGCTGACGCTCTCGCTCGGCGACGCGCCGAAGCACCCGGGGTTCGAGGAGCGGCTCCTCGCGGAGTTCGAACGGGCGGCCGGCGCGGGCGCCGCGACGCCGGCCCAGCCGTACCTCAGGAAGGCGGCGCGCTTCGCGCTGAAGGCGCACGTCCTCCTCTCGATCGAGGCGGAGGTCCACAAGGCGTTGAAGGAGGTCGCCGACGAGGCGGCGATCCACGTCTTCGCCGAGAACGTCCGGAAGGTCCTCCTCGCCGCGCCGTTCGGCTCGAAGGCGGTCCTCGGCGTCGACCCGGGAATCCGCACCGGCTGCAAGCTCGCCGTCGTCGACGCCTCCGGGAAGTTCGTCGCCTCGACGGTCGTCTACCTCAAGGGGGAGTCGGGGCTCGCGAACGCGCGGACGGCGATAACGGAGTGCGTGAAGACGCAGGCGATCCGCTGCGTCGCCGTCGGGAACGGCACCGGCGGGCGCGAGACCGAGGCGTTCGTGAAGGAGACGCTCCGCGACGCCGGGCTCGAGGTCCCCGTCGTCCTCGTGAACGAGTCGGGGGCGTCGGTCTACAGCGCGAGCGAGACGGCCCGCGAGGAGTTCCCGGACCTCGACCTGACGATCCGAGGGGCGATCTCGATCGCCCGTCGCCTGCAGGATCCGCTCGCCGAGCTCGTGAAGGTCGACCCGAAGTCGATCGGCGTCGGGCAGTACCAGCACGACGTCTCGCCCCACGCGCTGAAGAAGCGGCTCGACCAGGTCGTCGACTCGGCCGTGAACCAGGTCGGCGTGAACCTGAACACCGCCTCGCCCCACCTCCTCGCGCACGTCTCGGGGATCGGCCCGGCGCTCGGGAAGGCGATCGTCGCCCGTCGGGAGACGAAGGGGCTCTTCACGTCCCGCCAGGAGCTCCTCGACGTGCCCCGCTTCTCGAAGAAGACGTTCGAGCAGGCGGCCGGGTTCCTGCGGATCCCGGGCGGCGCGAACCCGCTCGACGCCACGGCCGTCCACCCGGAGCGGTACGAAGCTCTCGGCGCCTTCGCGAAGGGGGTCGGCAGGGAGCTCGTCGACCTCCTCGGGCCGGGCGTCGAGATCGTGAAGCGCTCGAAGGAGCTGCGCGAGTCGCTCGGGACGTTCACGTTCGAGGACGTCGTGAAGGAGCTGGAGAAGCCCGGCCGCGACCCGCGCGAGACGTTCGTGCCGTTCGCGTTCCGCGAGGGGGTGAACGCCGTCTCGGACCTCGTGCCCGGGATGATCTGCCCCGGCATCGTCACGAACGTGACGAACTTCGGGGCGTTCGTCGACGTCGGCGTCCACCAGGACGGCCTCGTCCACATCTCGCAGCTCTCCTCGCAGCGGTTCGTGAAGGACCCGCGCGAGGTGGTGAACCCGGGTGACCGGGTGCAGGTGAAGGTGCTCTCGGTCGACCTCGCGCGCCAGCGGATCTCGCTGACGATGCGCCTCGGCGAGCCGGCGGCGCCGCCGGCCCGGGAAGGGCCTCGGCCCGAGGGAGCGCGCGGGGGCGCGAGCGACGGACGCCGGGACGGCCCCGCGGGAGCCGGCGGCGGAAGGCCTTCGGCCCGCCCGGAGCCGCCGAAGCCCGAGCCGGACCGCCGCTGGGCCGCGCTCGCGAACCTGAAGAAGTGAGGCGGAGGCCGCGCTCTTCGCCGGCGGGCTGTGCTAGAAACCGCGCATGAAGACGCTCTGCTCCGCGCTCGTTCTCCTGCCGCTCCTGGCGGCGTTCACCGTCTCCGCCCAGAGCCCGAGCCCCCGGGTCGCCGTGAAGACCTCCATGGGGAGCTTCACGATCGAGCTCCACGAGAAGGAGGCGCCCGAGACGGTCCGTAACTTCCTCGCCTACGTCGACGAGGGGTTCTACGCCGGGACGATCTTCCACCGCGTCATCGAGGACTTCATGATCCAGGGGGGCGGGCTCGACCGCGAGATGAGCCGGAAGAAGACGCGGGACCCGATCGCCAACGAGGCGATGAACAAGCTGAAGAACCGGGCGGGGACGGTCGCCATGGCGCGGACGTCCGCCCCGAACAGCGCGACGTCGCAGT
>JAKLER010000386.1 GCA_022711615.1 Acidobacteriota bacterium | reverse complement strand
CTCCTCCAGCGGGAGACCGTCCGGCCGATCCCGGCGAGCGACGCGAAGGCTCGCTGGAACCGCCCGGCGAACGTGACGAAGGAAGCGCTCCTCGCCCTCGCGAACGGCCCGCGCCTGCCGGGCTGGCTGACGGCGAAGCAGGTCGACCGGGAGATCCTCTACAACCGCGTCAACCCTGCGAAGCTCGCCTGGATCGTCCTCCTCGCCTCGCTCGTCGTCGCGATCGTCGCCTGGTCGAAGGCGAGCAAGGCGCTCGACTGGACCTCGTTCGCGCTCCTCGCCATCGGCTTCGGCGTGATGACCTGGGGGATCGGGATGCGGTGGGCCGCGGGCGAGCGGATCCCGGCGGCGAACATGTACGAGTCGCTCCTCTTCCTCGCCTGGGGCGTCGGCCTCTTCGCGGTGATCGCCTACCTGCTGATGCGGAACCGGACCGTCGTCCTGAACGCCGCGGCGATGTCGGCGCTCACGATGGCGCTCACCGACCTCCTCCCGATGGACCGCTTCATCCACCCGATCGCGCCCGTCCTGGCCGGGACGCCCTGGCTCGCGATCCACGTCCCGATCATCATGGTCGGCTACGCGGTCCTCGCGCTCGGCGTCGTCGTCGCGCACATGCAGCTCGCGTTCGCGGCGTTCGGGAAGGGGAAGGGGGCGCTCGTCGAGAGGCTCTACGAGCTCCTCTACTGGTACATGCACGTCGGCTCGATCCTCCTTCTCGCGGGGATCCTGACGGGCTCGGTCTGGGCCGCCTCGTCGTGGGGCCGCTACTGGGGATGGGACCCGAAGGAGGTCTGGTCGCTCGTCGCGTTCCTCGCCTACATGGCGATCCTTCACCTGAAGGTCGACAAGGTGATCGGGACGTTCGGCGCCGCGGCCATCAGCATCCTCGCCTTCCAGACGATCCTGATGACCTACCTCGGCGTGAACTACGTCCTGAACGTCGGCATGCACTCCTACGGCATGGGCGATTCGCCCATCGTGAAGTGGATGGTCCTCGTCGGGCTCGCCGAGGTCGTCTTCCTCGCCGTCGCCGGCGTCGCGTACCGCGACCGCAAGAGGCTGCTCGCGGAGGCCTGAGGACGGGAAGCCCGAGCGGAGCGCCGCGGCCCGGGAGGGCGCGGCGCTCCGGCGTTCCGGTCAGCCCTTCTTCCGCGTCAGGTGGAGGACGAGCGGCGGCTCCTCGGTCCTGCCGCCCTTCCAGCCGATCCAGGTCTCGCGGATCTCGTCCGGGCCGAGGAGCTCGACCTTCACGGCGTGGATGTGCACGTCCTTCGCCGGGTCGACGTTCGTGCCGCCGTCGAACTCCATCGCGACGACGTTCGCCGGCACCGCCTTCGTCCGGAACCGCGGCTGGTTCTGCGCGGCGCAGTAGTGGGTCATCACGAGGTCGTTCCCGTCGCGGTGCCAGACGGAGACCATCTCGTGGGGCGTGCCGGGGGCGAGCGTCGAGACGACGGCCGACCCGGCGCCCGTGACCCGGTACATGACGGCGACGGCCCCCTTCTCACCGACCTTCGGCTCGATTTCGACCCAGTCGCCCGCGAGGGCCTTCAGCTTCTCGAGGGCGGCGGCGCCGGATCCGGCGGGGTCGGACGCGGGAGAGGGGAGCGTCTCGGCCTTCTTCGGCTCCTCGGCGCCGAGGAGATGAGAGAACGCGAAGAGGGAGACGAGGCCGACGGCGAAGAGAACCTTTCGAATGCGGGGCGCGGGCGACTTCATGGAGACCTCCTTCCCGATGCGGCGGGATCGTACCTGCGGCGCTACTCGATGAGTCCGGTCGCTCTCTCGAAGGGGCCGGCCCCCGACGCCCTCTGCTTCAGCCGGACGAGGAGCGAGGCGAGGTGGAACGCGGACGCTCCGAGTCTCGACTTCAGGCTCGGGCGGAAGACGGCTCCCGCGAGGACGGTCGTCACGGCCCCCGTGATCAGCGGGACCGGCGACTCGGTGTAGAAGGTCTCGAGGACGTGCGGCGTGTAGAAGCCGTGGACGAACCGGCTGAAGCGGGCGATCGCCCGGCCGTAGCGCCTCTCCATCGTGCGGAAGTCCGCCGCGTCGACCCGCCCGCGGCGCGAGAGCGCGCGGCCGATCGCCTCCGCGGCCATCTCCCCGGAGGACATCGCGAGGAGGACGCCGCTCGAGAAGACCGGGTCGAGGAAGCAGGCCGCGTCGCCGACGAGGCAGAAGCCGTCTCCCGAGATGCGGGGCGTCCTGTAGGAGTAGTCCGGGATGGCGCGGACCTCGCCGAGCCGACGGTTCCCCTCGAGGAGATCGCGGACCTCGGGCGTCGCGGCGACCCGCGCCTCGAAGAGCTCCTCGACCGTTCCCGGCCTCTTCGCGAAGCGGGACGACGGCATGACGACGCCGACCGAGACGGTTCCGTCGGAGAACGGGATGAGCCACCACCAGCCGTCGGCCGTCGTCACGACGACGATGTCGCCTCCGGTCGGCCCCTCCGCCCGGCGGAAGCCGGAGAAGTGGGCGAACGCGGCTGATCGGTCGAGCTCCGGGTCCTTCCGGCGTCCGCCGAGCCGGCGCGACATGAGGGCGTCCCGCCCCGTCGCGTCGACGACCGCTTTCGCCTTCACGTCGCAGGGCGCGTCGCCTTCGACCTTCACGCGGACCCCGACCGCCCTCTCGCCCTCGAAGAGGACCTCCTCGACCCGCGCCTGCTCGCGGACCGCGACGCCCGAGGCGCGGGCGTGATCGAGGAGAAGCGCGTCGAACTCCGCCCGCTTCACCTGGAAGGCCGAGGCCGGTGCGCCGTCGTAGGCGTTGGCGAAACGGACCAGGCGCGCGTGATCGGTCCCCTGGTGGTAGAAGCGGGCGCCGTACTTCACCTGCGGCCCGGTCGCCTCCAGCTTCTCGAGCACTCCGAGCCTCCGGAAGAGAGGGACGTTCCACGGCAGGAGCGACTCGCCGATGTGGAAGCGCGGGAACCTCTCCCGCTCGAAGAGCGCGACGGAGTAGCCGGCGCGCGCGAGGAGCGTCGCCGCGGTCGAGCCGCCCGGTCCTCCGCCGCAGACGACGACGTCGAAGGCCCGCAGAACGGACGCGCCGGGGCCCGCCTCATCTGGGACCATGCCAGTCCTGTTCATTCGCGGATCATAGAGAGAGGACGGGCGAAATCGGGGAGGAAACGACGGGAGAGGAGCTCCTCCTCTCTGGACGCAGCGCCCCGTCCTCCTTATCCTCGCCTGTTGGGCCGCCCCCGCACGGGCAGCGGCCGATCCCCTTCCCGGCGACCGCGGTCCCGCGGCGCCGGCGAGCCGGGGACGAGGAGCCTCATGTCGGACTACAGGATCCAGGAACACCCGATCCTCGCGATCCCGGGCGAGGCGGTCGTGCCGTTCACGTGGAAGGGCGAGGCGCTGAAGGCGAGGCCGGGCGAGACGATCGCCTCGGCCCTCTTCGCGAACGGGGTGCGCATCTTCGGGCACCACCACAAGGACGGCTCGCCGCAGGGGATCTTCTGCGCGAACGGCCAGTGCGCCCAGTGCTCGGTCGTGGCGAACGGCCTCAGCGTCAAGTCGTGCATGGTGCGCGTCGCCGAGGGGATGCAGGTCGAGCCGCTCGACGGGAAGGCGATGCTCCCTGAGGCCGGCGGCGACCTCCGCTTCCACGACGTCGAGACGGTGGAGACGGAGTGCCTGATCCTCGGCGGCGGCCCGGCCGGCCTCGCCGCGGCGATCGAGCTCGGGAAGGCGGGGGTCAACGTCGTCCTCGTCGACGACAAGGCCGCCCTCGGCGGCAAGCTCGTCCTCCAGACGCACAAGTTCTTCGGCTCGATCGAGGC
>JAKLER010000385.1 GCA_022711615.1 Acidobacteriota bacterium | reverse complement strand
ATCCCGCCGGCCGGCCCCTTCCGCGCGACGAGCTGGGAGCGGAGGTCCCGGAGGACCGTCTCCGCCTCGTCGAGCCTCCGCGCCTCGAGGAAGTTGAGGGCGCGCCGGAACGCGACGTCGGCGTCGTCGGGCTCGAGGCCCTGGAGCTTCTTCAGGAGCTCCTCCGCACGCGCGGTCTCCAGCTTCTCGGACAGGAGCGCCGCGTAGTGCCGGAGGGCGTCGCGATGATCCGGGTCGACCTTCAGCACCTCCTGAAACGCCTCCTCGGCCTCGGAGAGCCGGCGGGCACGAAGGAGCGAGAGGCCGTACTGCGCGCGAAGGCCGAGGTTCCCCGGCTGCCGCTTGACGAGCTCCGCCAGGATCGGCAGCGCCTTGTCGAACTTCCGGGTCGCCTGGTAGACGCGCAGGAGGCCGAAGGAGGCCGCGGCGTTCTGCGCGTCCATGCGGAGGATCCCGAGATAGGGCTCCTCGGCCTCCTCGGGGCGCCCGCTCTTCTCGAGCGCCTCGCCGTAGAGGAGAGGCAGGAGAGGCCCCCGGACGTTCTGCTGGACTCGGGAGAGGACGGCGGCCGCGTCCTCGTACCTTTCGAGCCGCAGGTAGGCCTGGCCGAGCGCGAGGGCGCCCGCCGGCTCCATCGGCTGAAGGTCGTTCGCCGTCTTCAGCGGCGCGATCGCCCCCTCGATCCCGTTCCGGTCACGGGCCGCCGCCAGGAGGACCTGCCCGAGGACCCGGTGCGCGGCGGCGCTCCCGGGGACGAGCTCGACGGCCTTTCGGGCCTGCTGCTCGGCCTCCGGCAGGATGCCGAAGTCGCGCAGCGCCTCCGCGTACTCGCGGCGAAGATGGCCGTCCGCAGGGTCCAGCTCCACGGCCCGCCGGAATTCCTTGAGGGCCTCCTGGAACTCCCCCTCCGCTGCGAAGAGCCGGGCCCGGAGGAATCGCTCGACGGCGTCGCGCCGGGCCGACTCGTCCGGGCTGAGCGCCTCGGAGCGGGCCGGCGGCGCCGCCGCGGCGGGCGGGGCGAGGATCGCAAGGGCGAGGGCGGCGGCGGCGGGGCGAAATCTCATGCCGCCGCGGAGCGTAGCAAGCGGGAGGCCAGGAAGGGAAAGGCCCCCCGCTCACGACTTGACGACCTCAGAAGATCGCAGGCTCCTGCCAGGTCTCGAAAACCTCGCGCATGACGTCGGAAATCTCACCGACCGTCGCGTAGGCTTTGACCGCCTCGACGAGAGGGGGCATGACGTTCGCGCCGTTCCGGCACGCCTCGCGGAGGGCGTGGAGCGTCGAGACGACCGCCTTCCCGTCCCGCGTCCGGCGAACCTCCCGGAGCTGCGCGACCTGCTCCGCCGCCGTCTGCTCGGAGATGACGAGCGTCGGGACCTCGTCCTCCGGGACCTCCTCCGTGAAGGCATTCACGCCGACCATGACCTTGTCGCCGACGTCGAAGGCCCGCTGGAAGCGGTAGGCGGCGTCCATGATCTCCTTCTGCGGGAAGCCGGCCTCGATCGCCTCGACCATTCCGCCGTAGGCGTCGATCTTCCGGAAGTAGTCGAACGCCCCCTCCTCCATCCGGTTCGTCGCCTCCTCCACGAAGTACGCCCCGCCGAGCGGGTCGATCGTGTGCGCGACGCCGGTCTCGTGCATGAGGATCTGCTGGGTCCGCACCGCGACCTTCGCGGCGAACTCGGTCGGGAGCGCGAGCGTCTCGTCGAGGGCGTTCGTGTGGAGCGATTGGGTTCCGCCGAGGACGGCGGCGAGGGCCTGGATCGCGACGCGGGCGACGTTGTTGTAGGGCTGCTGGGCCGTGAGCGAGACGCCCGCCGTCTGCGTGTGGAAGCGGAGCTTCCACGACTCGGGGCTCTTCGCGCCGTAGCGGTCGCGCATCACCCTCGCCCAGACCCGCCGCGCCGCGCGGAACTTCGCGATCTCCTCGAAGAAGTCGTTGTGGGCGTTGAAGAAGAAGGAGAGGCGCGGCGCGAACTCGTCGACGGGAAGCCCCGCCTCGATCCCGTACTTCACGTACTCCATCCCGTCGCGGAGCGTGAAGGCGAGCTCCTGGAGAGCCGTCGAGCCCGCCTCGCGGATGTGGTACCCCGAGATCGACACGGTGTTCCACTTCGGGACGTGCTTCGCGCAGAAGGCGAACTGGTCGGTCACGAGCCGCATCGAGGGGCGCGGCGGGAAGATGAACTCCTTCTGGGCGATGTACTCCTTGAGGATGTCGTTCTGGAGCGTCCCGCCGACCTTCGACCAGGGGGTCCCCTGCTTCTCGGCGACGGCGAGGTACATCGCGAGGGCGATCGGCGCCGTGGAGTTGATCGTCATCGACGTCGTCACGGAGCCGAGGTCGATCCCGTCGAAGAGGACCTCGAAGTCCCGGAGCGTGTCGACGGCGACGCCGCACTTCCCCACCTCGCCGGCCGACATCTCGTGATCGGAGTCGTAGCCGTAGAGGGTCGGGAGGTGGAAGGCGGTCGAGAGGCCCGTCTGGCCGTGCGCGAGGAGGACCTTGAAGCGCTCGTTCGTCTGCCGGGCGGTGCCGAAGCCGGCGAACTGGCGGATCGTCCAGGGCTTGCCCCGGTACATCGTCGTCTGGACGCCGCGGGTGTAGGGGAACTCGCCCGGGAAGGCGAGGTCGCGCGCGTAGTCGAAGCCGGCGACGTCGTCGGGCGTCGCGAGCGGGTTCACCTCGGCCGAAGAGACCGTCGTGAAGTCGCGCTTCCAGGCGGGCCGTTTCCCGAACGACTCGGCGACCCTGCGGCGCCACTCCTCCTTGGCCCGGGCGATCCTCTCCTCATCGGCGGTCAGCGGCGTGGCGGTCGTCTCCGTGCTCATGCGGTCACCTCGGCGGGATCCGGATCGGCCCTCGGGGCCGCCCGAAAAACCGGTAACTGTACCAGCAGCCCCGCCGGGACGCGCGGCACCTCGCCCCGTCAGCGCCCGGCGAGGGCGGCGGCGATCCGCGCGGCGACTCCCGCGTTCGAGACGACGAGCGCCTCGTTCGCGGCCAGCGTCCGCCCGCCTGTCTCCTCCGCGAGCCGCGCCAGGAGGAACGGGGTGACGGCCTTTCCGACGACCCCCTCCGCGCGCGCCGCCGCGAGGCTCCGCTCGATCGCGCCTTCCACGACCTCTCGCGGGAGCGCCGCCGCGGCCGGGACGGGATTGGCGACGAGGATCCCGCCGCTCGACGGCCAGGCCCAATGCGCGGCCGCAAGGCGGGACACCTCGGCCGCGTCGTCGCAAACGACCTCGAGCGGCAGGCCCGAGCCGCGCATCCAGAACGCCGGGAGCTCCGCGGTCCCGAAGCCGACGACCAGGACGCCGAGGGTCTCGAGCGCCTCGAGAGTCTTCGGCAGGTCGAGGACCGCCTTGGCCCCCGCCGCGACGACGACGACGCGGGTGCGCGAGAGCTCGAGGAGGTCGGCCGAGACGTCGAACGTCTCTTCGGCGCCGCGGTGGACTCCGCCGATCCCGCCCGTCGCGAAGACGCGGATGCCGGCGGCCGCGGCGATCGCCATCGTCGCCGCGACCGTCGTCGCGCCGCTCTCCCCCCGCGCGGCGAGGACGCCGAGGTCGCGCGTCGTCGCCTTCCTCACGCGCGAGCCGGCGCGTGCCAATTCCTCGGCCCCGGCGTCGTCGAAGCCGGCGCGCGGGACGCCGTCGACGACGGCGACGAGCGCCGGGACCGCCCCCTCGCGCCGCACCGCCGCCTCGGCGGCGCGGTGCGTCTCGAGGCTCTTCGGGTACGGCAGGCCGTGGCAGAGGATCGTCGACTCGAGCGCGACGACTCCGCGCCTCTCCGCGAGGGCCGC
>JAKLER010000384.1 GCA_022711615.1 Acidobacteriota bacterium | reverse complement strand
TCCGCTCGCGGACGCGGAGCGTTGCGAGGGAGGGGATCGCGACGACCTCCCCGCCCGCCTCATCCTCCTCGTCCGCGGGCGGAGGCTCCTCGAGAGCCCTCTCGAGGTGCTTCTTCACGACGGCCCGGCGCGTCCGCTCCTTCTCCTCCACCTGGCGGCGCCTCTCCCTCTCGAGCCGCCAAGCGGCGAGGCTCGCGGAGGTCCGGAGCGCGACGCGCCGGGCCGCCTCCCCGAGCGAGAGCGAGGCGACGAGGAGGAGGCCGATCAGGAGGGCCGCCGAGAGGGCGATCGCCGCTCCGGGCGGGTTGAAGGCGGCGACGAGCGCTCCGGCGACGAGATCGCCGACGAAGCCGCCCGCCCCGAGCCCGCCTCCGAGCAGGCGAGGGCGTCCGAAGGCGAGGTGACAGAGGGGCGCGGACGAGAGGAGGACGACAACTACGCCGAGCGCTTTCGTTCCCCACGCGCCGACGGCGCGCGAGCGGAACCGCGCCATGCCGAGCGCGAGGACGACGAGGGGCAGGGCGAAGGCCGCGAAGCCGAAGAACTGGAGCGCGCCGTCCGCGAACGAAGCGCCGACGCGGCCCGCCCAGTTGCCCGGCCGCGCGTCCGGGTCGGCGACGGCGGAGAAGAGCGACGGGTCGGCCGGGTCGTACGAGAAGAGCGACGCCACCAGGAGGAGGCCGGCCGCGACGAGGAGGATCCCGAGGAACTCGTCCCGGCGGCGATGCGGCGTCTCCGGGCTCCGGGGGACTTCGGTCATCGGCATCAGGAGAGGCCCGCGGCGAGGACCACGGCGCCGAGCAGCGCGCAGTAGAGGACGAAGGCCTGGAGCTTCATCGCGACGACGAGGCGGAGAAGGAGGGCGACGGCGGCGTAGCCGACGACGGCGGCGGCGGCCATCCCCGCGAGGTAGACGCCGAGGTGGCTTCCCTCCGTGACGAGGTGGCCGGAGGCGCGGTACTCGCTGACGTTCTCGACGAGCGCCGCCGAGAGGATCGTCGGGACGGAGAGGAGGAACGAGTACTCCGCGGCGGCCCGTCGCGAGAGGCCCGTGAAGAGCCCCATCGCGATCGTGTTTCCCGAACGGGAGAGACCCCGGAAGAGGGCCGAGAGGGACTGGAACGCGCCGATGAGCGCCGCGTCGAAGAAACGCATCTCCTCGAGCGTCCGGCCGCCCTCGCCGCGCCGCCGGCCGATTGCCTGGGCTGCCGCGAGGAGCGCCGACGTCGCGAGGAGCGCGAGCCCGATCTTCGGGAGGCTCTCCATCCCTTCGAGGGCGACCTTCTTGAGGGGGAGCGTGACGACGCCCGTCAGCGCGACGGAGGTCGCGAGGAGCATCGCGATCTTCCAGGCCGGGCGGCGCACGGCCGGGTCGCGCGAGACGGCTCCCGCGAGGAGGCTCCCGATCCGCTCCCGGAAGTAGACGACGACGGCCACGAGCGTCCCGACGTGGAGCATCACGTCGAAGAGGATCCCCGGCTGCGAGAAGCCCGGAAGGAGCCTCTGCGCGAGGATCAGGTGCGCGCTCGAGGAGACCGGGAGGAACTCGGTCAGACCCTGCAAGATGCCCAGCAGGATGGCCTGCCAGAACGTGACCGACATCGACGAAGTTTAGCAGCCCGGGAGCGCCGCTCCGCGGATTCAGCGGGTCCCGGCCGCCGCCGGCCGGGGCCCGAGGCGCCGGGCGAGCGCGAGGAAGCCCTCGGGCGGAAGCTCCTCCGCCCGGACCGTCGGGAGAAGCCCGGCCGACGCCACCGCGGCGGACGCGGCCTCGCGCCCCCAGGCGGCGGTAAGCCCGTTGACGAGCGTCTTCCGCCGTACGCCGAACCCCGCCGACGCCACGGCGATCGCGGCGGCGGCGTCCTCCGGAGGCACGGCAGGCACGAGCTCGACAACGGTGGAGACGACCTTCGGCCGCGGCGAGAAGTCGCCCGGAGGGACGTCGAAGAGGCGGCGCGCCGCGGCGTGAAAGGCGACGTCGACGGAGAGGAAGCCGTAGCCGTCGTCTCCGGGCCGGCCGCAGATCCTCTCGGCGACCTCGCGCTGCACCATGACGACGAGGCGCGAGAAGAGGTCCCGCCTCCGGGCGAACGCCCGCACCATCGGCGTCGCCGACTCGTACGGGAGGTTCGCGACGAGCGGCACGGGGGGCGTCGCCCCGGCCTCGGCGAGGGCCGCGGCGGGGTCGATGGCGAGCGCGTCGGCCTCGACGACCCGAAGGTCCTCCCCGCCGAGCCCAGCGCGCAGGCGCTCGGCGAGGCCGGCGTCCACCTCTACGGCGAGGACCCTGAGGCCGCGCGCGAGGAGCGGCCGCGTCAGCGCGCCCTTCCCCGGCCCGATCTCCACGACCCAGCTCCCGGCGGGAGCCCCGAGCGCGTCGACGATCCGGCCCGCGGTCCGCGGGCTCGAGAGGAAGTTCTGGCCGAGACGAGGCCGCCTTGACGCTCTCACGAACGCCAACCTACCATGCGCGCCCGGCGGATGGCCTCGCGGCGTCCGTCGTCCCGCCGGTAGAAAGGAACCCGTATGGCAGGAAACGTCCAGGAGTTCACCGCCGCCAACTTCGACGAAGCGGTCCTCAAGAGCGGAACGCCCGTCCTCGTCGATTTCTGGGCCGTCTGGTGCGGCCCGTGCCGCCAGGTGGCCCCGGTCGTCGAGGCCCTCGCCGCCAAGTGGGGCGCGACGGTCAAGGTCGGGAAGGTCAACGTCGACGACCACCCGTCGATCGCCGAGAAGTACAACATCATGTCGATCCCGACCCTCATGCTTTTCAAGGACGGCGTCGTCGTGGAGCGCGTCATCGGCTTCGCCTCCCAGGCCGCCCTCGAGCAGAAGTTCCAGCAGCACGTCGCCTGAACTCTCCGGGGGGTGCTCATCGCGACCCCCCGGACCCCCCAAGGCCGTGGCGACTGACGGTCGGCCGATTCCCTCTCATGCCCCGAGCGCGGGCGGGCCCGCCTCACCGGCGGGTCCGCCCGTTCAGGGCGTCCGCGGCGGCGGCGTCGCCGCGATCGGCCCCGGCAGGATCCTCCGCGCGACCGGCCCCTCGGGCCGGTCCACGTAGAGGATCCGCACCCGCAGCCCCTTCCGGACCTCCGTCTCGATCTTCGTCTCGCCGTCGACCCGGAAGACGCGCCCCGTCGCGCCGACCTCGGCGACGACGAGGTACTGCCCGGGCGTGTACTCCATGCACGCCCCGGCGGCCCTCCGCCAGGGCGCCGGCGTCGGTGCGGGCGGGCCGTAGTAGGGGCGCTCCGTCGGGGTCGGGACGGGCCGCCGGACCTTCTTCTTCCGGCGTTTCGTCGCCGCGTCGGCAGGCCCCGGAACGACGAGCGCGAGGGCGAGGAGCGCCGCGACGAGGAAGGGTACGAGGGGCCGGCGCATCGGGGGCCGAGAATAGCCGAGGCGTGCCGTTCCGTCGCGGCACCGGCGTTGCTCGATGAGAATCGGTTGGCCCGGTGGCGCGCCAGAACGGCAGCGTTCTGTCCGCCGAACGTCCGTCCGCGCGTCTCGTTGACGCGCCCCGAGGAAGCATGAGCATCGCCCCCGCCGACACGGCCGCCCTCACCGAGAAGATCCGGGAGAGCTCCCTCGCCGTCACCGCCCTGCTCGCCGAGGTCCGCAAGGTCATCGTCGGCCAGCCCAAGATGGTCGAGAGGCTCGTCATCGGCCTCCTGGCCGACGGGCACGTCCTCCTCGAGGGCGTCCCGGGCCTCGCGAAGACGCTCGCCGTGAGGACGCTCGCCCGCGGGCTCGACGCGAGCTTCTCGCGGATCCAGTTCACGCCCGACCTCCTTCCCGCCGACCTCG
>JAKLER010000383.1 GCA_022711615.1 Acidobacteriota bacterium | reverse complement strand
TCGACGAGGTGCTCGAGACGATGCGCGACCTGCGCGCCGCCGGCACCGACACGCTCACCGTGGGGCAGTACCTCCAGCCGCACGCGCGGAGACTGCCGGTCGAGAGGTGGTGGACGCCGGAGGAGTTCGCGCGGCTGCGCGACGAGGGGCGGGCGATGGGGTTCGCCGTCGTGGAGGCGGGGCCGCTCGTCCGCTCGAGCTATCACGCCCGGGCGGCGCTCGGCGCGGCCGGGGGCGGCGGCGCCGCCGCCCCACGCTGACCGGCCGGTGGCGCTACTCGCCGTCGTTCCCGATCGCCTCGACCGGGCAGGAGTCCATCGCCTCCTGGCACTGGGCCTCTTCCTCGGGGGTGTCGGGCTGCTTCGTGACGTACGAATAGCCCTTCTCCTCCTGGCGGGCGAAGTTGTTCGGCGCGGTGACCCGGCAGACGTCGCAGTCGATGCACTGGGTGTCGACGTAGAACTTGCCGGAGGCGTTGTCGGTGTAGCGGTCGTCCTTGTTCGCCATGGCCGCGGAAGATAGCATGAGAGCTTCGCTTCGGATCATGATCGCCGTCGCCCTGATCGCCGCCGGAGCGTCCTCCGGCTGTACGGCGGACCCCGACCCCGCGGCCGGCGTCTGGAAGCGGCGGTGCGCCGCCTGCCACGGATCGGACGGGGCGGGACGGACCCGCTTCGCCGAAGGGCGGCCGTACGCCGACCTGACAGACGGCAAGTGGAAGCACGGCCCCGAAAGGGAGGCCCTCCGGCGGCTCGTCGCCGAGGGAGATCCGACGAGCACGATGCCGCCGTTCGCCGGGACTCTCTCGCCGGAGGAGATCGACGCGGTCGTCGAATGGGCCCTCGCGCTCCCGGCTCGGACGGAAGGCGGGAGCGCGCGATGAGCCGGCTCCTCCCCCTCTTCCCTCTCGACGCGGTCCTCCTCCCGCAGACCCGGCTGCCGTTCCACGTCTTCGAGCCGCGCTACCGCGCGATGCTCGCGGACGCCCTCGACGGCGAGCGCCTCCTCGGCCTCCATACGCTCGCCCCCGACGCCCCGCCCCTCCCCGACGGGCGGCCGGCCCTCCTCCCCTACGGCTGCGCCGGGGAGATCGTCGAGCACGAGCCGCTCCCCGACGGGCGGTCGAACATCGTCCTCCTCGGGCTCTTCCGGTACCGGATCGTGGCAGAGCGGGACGGCCGTCCCTACCGTCTGGCCGACGTGGAGGAAGCGCCGGTGGCCCCTCTCGCGCCGGGGCGGGCCGGCGGCCCGGGCCGGCGCGAGCTCCGGCGCCTCCTCGCGCGCGACGTCGAGCGTCTCGCCGACTCCGTCGGCCGGAGCGAGGCGCGGCACCTTCCGCCGTCGCTCTCGGACGAGGGGCTCGTCAACGAAGCGGCGAGCCGCCTCGGCCTCGGGCCGGAGGAGCGCTACGCCCTGCTCGCCATGCAGACCCTCGAGAGTCGCTACGCCTGGGTCCTCGACCAGGTCCGGAGCCTCCAGTCGAGGATCGACCTCCTCGCCCCGTACCGCCGCGAGGGCGACGACCCCCGCCGGAACTGACCGCCCCGGGGCGTCGCGCCCGGCGGCGCGGCCCGGTCAGGAGGCGCTCTCGCGCGAGGCCGACAAGGCCCGGTTGTGCGCCCAGCTCTTGATCGCCTTGATCTGCTCGTCCATCGTCCGCGAGAGCGGAACGGTGTTCGTGATGACGCGCGAGACGGCGTCCTCGTCGAGGGGCCGCTTCTCGTTGAAGGCGTCGATCGCGGAGGCCTGGACCACGGCCTCGATCTCGGCGCCGTTGAAGCCCTTCGTCGCCTTCGCGAGGAAGACGACGTCGAACTTCGAGAGGTCGGCCTTCGCCTTCTTCAGGTGGACGGTGAAGATCGCCTTCCGCTCCGTCTCGTTCGGAAGGTCGAGGAAGAAGACCTGGTCGAAGCGCCCCTTCCGGATGAACTCGGCCGGCAGGAGGTGGATTCGGTTCGCGGTCGCCGCGACGAAGACGAGGGCCTCCTTCTCCTGCATCCAGGTGAGGAAGGTGGAGAAGATCCGCCCGAGGGCCGGGTCGCCGCCCCCCGCCTCGCGCCCGCCCGTGATCGCCATCTCGATCTCGTCGATCCAGAGGATGGACGGCGCGAGCCCTTCCACCGTCTTCAGGGCGCGGTGGAACGTCGCCTCGGGGTTCGCCGTGCCGAAGACGAGGTTCATGTCGAGGCGGAAGAGCGGGAGGTTCCAGAGGGCCGGGATGGTCTTGACCGAGAGCGACTTCCCGCAGCCCGACATCCCCATCATCAGGAGCCCCTTCGGAACCGGGAGGCCCGCCTCGACCGCCTCGCGCGTGAAGAGGTGCTGCCGCTTCCGCAGCCAATCCTTCAGGTTCTCCAGGCCCCCGACGTCGTCGAGGGTGAAGCGCGGAGGGACGTACTCGAGGACCCCCTCCTTCCGGGAGGACTGCTCCTTCTCGGCGAGGAGCTCGTCGAACGTCGCCTCGTCGAAGCGCGGAGTCCGGGCGAAGACCTTCGAGAAGACGTGCTCGAGCTCGTCGAGCGTCAGGCCGCGCAGGACCGTGACGACCCGGTCCGCGTCGGCGGGCGAGAGCCCCGCCTCCCCGAGGTAGCGCCTGCCGAGGACGGAGATCGCGTTACGCACCTCCGCCTCGTCCGGGAGGTCGTAGTCGACGAGGAAGACCTCCTTCTTGAGGTCCTCGGGCAGGATGAGCCGCGGCGAGACGAGCACCACGAACTTCCCCTTCCCTTTCGCCTGCCGGTACACGTCGCGCAGCTTCCGGACGACGTCGGCGCGCCCGTCGAAGAGCGCGGGAAGGTCCTTCATCAGGAAGAAGCCCGGTCCGTTCGCCCGGAGGACCGCCTCGAGGGCCGCGACGGGGTCGCGCGTCTCGGTCGGGGCTTCGGGGAGGCCCGTCCACCCCTCCACGCACGTCCAGACGGCGAACGGAACGGGCCGTTCGTAGAACTTCTGCGCGAGCATCGCGATGGCCCGCTCGACTCTCCCCTCCTCCCAGGACTGCACGTAGACGAGGGGGTAGGAGCCGAGGAGGGCGCGGCGGATCCTCTCGGCTCCGCGGACGGGAACGACGGCGCTCATCCCGCGATTCTAGACGTTAGACTTCCGCGCCATGGCCAGCTCCGAGCATCTGGAGGCGCTGAAGGGCCCCGACTGGAACCAGTGGAGGACCGAGCACTCAGGCATCACCCCCGACCTCACGGACGTCTCCCTCGGCGGCCTCGACCTCTCGGGGAAGAACCTCGCCGGCGCCGACCTCTCGCGCTCGAAGCTCGACGGCGCGAAGCTCGACGGCGCGAACCTCTCCGGAGCGCACCTCCAGGGGACTTCCCTCCGCGGGACGAGCCTCCAGCGTACCGACCTCTCGAACACCGACCTCGAGTACCAGACGCTCGACAAGGTCTCCCTCGTCGGAGCCGCCCTCCGCGGCGTCAACCTCAAGAACGCCTCGGTGCGCGAGGCGAACTTGACGGCCTGCGACCTCTCGACGGCGAAGCTCGAAGGGACGACGTTCTCCGGCAGCGTCTTCTCGTACAGCCGGCTCGTCGCGGCGAACTTCCGCGGCGTCGTGATCGACGGCTGCGTCTTCGAAGAGTGCGACCTCTCCCAGGCCGTCTTCGACGGCATCACCTACCAGCGCGGCAGGTTCGACAAGTCGACGCTCACGCTCGCCTTCTTCCGGGACGCGAAGCTCGCCGGGACGAGCTTCCGGGGCGTGAAGGGGCAGCGGATCACGTTCCGCGGGGCGAACCTGACGGGTGTCGACTTCACCGGGGCCGACCTGACCTCCTCCGACTTCGAGCGCGTGATCGCGCAGGCGGCCGAC
>JAKLER010000382.1 GCA_022711615.1 Acidobacteriota bacterium | reverse complement strand
AGGAGCGCCTCGGAGCCCGACCGGTAGCGCGTCGGGTCGCACCCCGCGCGGCGAAAGAGGCGGCGGAGCGCCGCGACCGCGGGATGCTCCGAGAGCGTCTCGAGCCTCAGGCGCCCGCGCACCGCGGCGGCCACCTCCCGCCTGGCACGACCCAGCGCCGCGCCGCCTTCGCCGGTCGGCTCGAGCTCGGTGAAGGAGAGCTCCCATCCCGGGAGCTCCATCGTCACGGAGGGCGGGAACGCGAACGCCGCCGTAATCACGACGCCATTCTCGCCGCCTTCGCCGAGGGCGGCGCCCCTCGGGGATCCTCGTCGAGGGCTTTTCCCTATATCTTGCGTAACCAGATATCGTGCGTTACCATTTACTCGTGGCGGACGAGCAGGAGCGGGCCGAGGGGCGGAGGGGAATCGAGAGGGAGCTGAAGCGTGGCTCGCTCGAGCTCATCGTGCTCCATCTGCTCGCGCCCGCCGAAGCGTACGGGTACGAGATCGTCTCCAAGCTCGCGGCCGAGACGAGCGGAGCGCTCGAGGTGACCGACGGCACGCTCTACCCGGTCCTCTACCGGCTCGAGAGGGCGGGTTTCGTCTCGGTTCGCTGGGAGACGCCGCAGCGGGGCGTCCCGCGGAAGTACTACCGGCTGACCGACGCGGGGCGCGCCGAGCTGGCCGCGCTCACGCTCGAGTGGACGACCTTCGCCAGGGCCATGTCGAGACTTCTCCGGACCGGGAGGGACGCCCGATGACGACCGCGAACGAGTTCGTCGAGAGAGTGCTCGCCCGTCTGCCCGACTCCGTTCCGGATCGGGAGCAGATCGGCCTCGAGCTGAGCAGCCACATCGCCGAGCGAGTCGCCCGCGGCACGTTGCTCGAAGACGTCCTCCGGGACCTCGGCGACCCGACGGCCCTCGCGGAGTCGTACCTGAGCGCCGTACCGCTCGTGAGCGCTCCGTCGCTGCACCGGGCCGTGGCGAAGCTCGTCGACCTCGCCATCGTCCTCGCCGCCGTCGCGCTCCTCGCGACGCTCGCCGCAGCGCTCCTCCCTCGCCGACTCGAGGGGGGCATCGTCCTCGGGGCGCTGTTCACGGCGATTCTGGCCTTCTCCGCCGGCACCGTCTTCGCCGAGCTGCGGTTCGGGCAGACCCCGGGCAAGCGCATCTTCGGCCTTCGCGTCGTCCGCGAATCCGGGGCGCCGATCGGGCTCGGCCAGGCGATCGTTCGCCAGCTTCCGCTCGTCTTCTCGGTCTTCTTCGTCGACGCCTTCTTCATCTTCTTCACCGAGAAGAAGCAGAGAGCCTTCGAGATGCTCTCGAAGAGCCGCGTCGTGAAAGTCTGAGCCGGATCGCCTCCGGTCCGGCTACGGGCGCCCGCCGCCCCTCTTCACCGGGCGCGGGGAGGCGGCGCACCCGCGGCCGTGGGATACGCCCGGGCGCGGTACTCGAGGACCTCCGCGGCCTCTGCGGTCTTCTTCTCGGCGAGGAGCGACTCGGCGAGGTCCTTCAACGCACCCTCGGGCAGGTCGCCGGCGACGCCGAACTTCGCGAGGCGCCCTTCCGCGTGCGCGCGAAGCGCGGAGAACGTCTCCCCGGTGAGCCGCTCCGTGATTTTCCAGCCGTCGAAGACGTCGCGCAGCCCCGCCGCGAGGCTGTCGACCGGCACGTGCTCCGCTCCCCGGACGACGGCGAGCCGGCACGACAGGCCGGCGGGCGCGGAGGTGTCGATGAGCTCCTTCAGGGCCCCGTTCTGGCTGATGACCGTCGGGAGGTCGCGCTCCCCCATCACGAGCGAGAGCCGCCGCCTTCCTCCCTTGAACTCCTTCACGAGGCTCTCGCGCTTCTCGCGGAACGACGGCACCGAGAGCGTCGCGCTCGACGCGACGAAGGCGTCGGCGATCGTGGGGTTGCGGAAGAGGGCGTAGACGGTCGTGAAGCCCGTGTTCGAGGTGCCGAAGAGCACCCGGTAGCCGCTCGTCCGGTACGACGCCTCGACCCGGGGGATCAGCTCTTCCCGTAGGAAATCGAGGTACTCGTTCGCCCGCCCGCCGTCCTTGCTCCCGTCCCCGTACGTCACCACCTCCGGGAAGACGTCGCGGCCGCGGTCGGTGTTCCGGATTCCGACGACGATGAAGTCGGGGATGTCGCCGAGCTGCGCGGCGAGCCGGAGCCCGCCGATCGTCGCGGAGTTGAAGTTCAGCTCGCCGTCCATCATGTAGACGACGGGGTAACGCGTCGCGCCGTCCCTGTAGTCGTCGGGCAGCGACACCCAGTACTCACGCGTCTCTCCCAGCCGCGCCGACTCGATCTTCCCGACCTCCACCGGCGGCGGCGGGCCGTCGGCACCGGCGGCAGGGCCGGACGAGCAGATCGCCGCCAGCGACAGGACGCGAATCCACGAAGCTCTCATCTCGACTCCTTCTCGGTTCGGCTAGCCCAGGACTTTCAGCAGCGACTCGCGGTACTGCGCACCGACCGGGACGCTCAGGCCGCCGCGGGTCACGACGACCCAGCTCCCGTGGGCCCGCGTCCGGGCCTCCTTCACGAAGTCCAGGTTGACGATCCAGGAGCGGTGCGTGCGGAGGAAGCGACGCGGGTCGAGCTTCGCCTCGACCGAGGCGAGGCTGTCGCGAAGGAGGTGCGTCGCCCGCTCGCAGTGGAGCGAGACGTAGTTCCCTTCCGCCTCCAGCGCGTGGATGCCGGCGGTCGGGACGAGCAGATAGCGCTCGCGCTCCCTCACGACGACGTGCGGCCGCACCGCCTGCCGCCGCTCGTGAGCCTCGAGCATCGCCCGGATACGCTCGTCGAGCGCCGCCCGGTTCCGTGGCTCCAGGTACTCCCTCGCCCGGTCCAGCGACTCCGCGAATCGCCCGGGCTCGATCGGCTTCGTCAGGTAGTCGAGGGCGTGCAGGCGAAAGGCCTCGACCGCGTACCGGTCGAAAGCCGTGACGAAGACGATGACGGGCAGGGCGCCCTCGCTCCGCCACGTCTCCGCCACCTCCAGGCCGCTCAGCCCCGGCATCTGGATGTCGAGGAAGACGACGTCCGGAGCGACCTCGCGACAGGCCTGCAGCGCCGCGGGGCCGTCGCCCCGCTCGCCCACGACCTCCACGTCCGCGTGCGCGGCGAGGAGCGCGCGGAGACGCTCGCGCACGAGCGGCTCGTCGTCGACGACGAGGACGCGCATCACGCGCGCCCCTCCGCGAGCGGGACGCGGAGCCGGGCGCGGAGTCCCTGCCCCGGCGCGGTGTCGACCTCGAGCCCCGCCCGCGCGCCGTACGTCCCCTCGAGCCGCTCGCGCGTGTTCGCGAGGCCAACTCCCGTCCGGAGCGGCGTCGCCGCCCCGAGCCCGTCGTCCTCGACGGTCACGACGAGCGACGCGCCCTCGGCGCGGGCCGAGATCTCGAGCCGGCCCGGCCCCACCTTCGCCGAGAGTCCGTGGCGAATCGCGTTCTCCACGAGCGGCAGGACGACCAGGCTCGGGACCGGCGTCTCGAGCACCGATTCCTCGACGCTCCATTCGAAGGCGAGCCGGTCTCCGAACCTCACCTTCTCGATCTCGAGGTACCTGCGGGTCAGGTCCACCTCCGTCCGGAGGCTCACTGTCGCGCCGGAGGCGGTCTCGAGCATGACCCGAAGGAGGGTCGAGAGCCGCAGGAGGACGCCGTCGGCCGCCCCGGGATCGCGGTGGAGAAGCGTCGAGACGGCCTGGAGCGCGTTGAAGAGGAAATGCGGGTGCAGCTGCCTTCGGAGGAGAGCCAGCCGGGCCTCGGCCAGCTGGCCCGCGAGGCGCGCGGCCTGGACCTCCTCCTCCCGCCGGGCCTGCGCGTGCGTCATCGCCTCCGCGCCGA
>JAKLER010000381.1 GCA_022711615.1 Acidobacteriota bacterium | reverse complement strand
AAGGAGTTCGAGAAGCAGGTGGCGGCCGACCCGAGGCTCCAGCGCGTCGAGGCGGCCACGAAGGAGGCCTCCGCGAAGTCCGGCCTGACGCCGCAGACCGCCGCCGCGATCGGGGGCGTCGTCTCGGAATACGTCTCGGCGCGCTCGATGGGGTCCCCCGAGGAGAAGGCCAAGGTGAGGGCCGACTTCGAGCTGAAGTACGGCACGCCCGCGGCTGAGGCGATGGACCGGCACGAGGCCGAGCTTACGAAGCTCCAGGAGGAGATGCTGAAGGCCGCCCTCGGCCCGGCGAAGAAGTAGCGCCGCCCCCCCCGGGAGGCCGTGCACCGGCCGGAAGAAAGACGCGGCCTCATCGTCTATCGTCCGCGCTCGGAGGCGCCCATGACACGCGTGACCGGAATCGGCGGGATCTTCTTCAAGGCGCGCGACCCGGAGTCGCTCCGCGAGTGGTACAGGAAACATCTCGGCGTGCCGCTCGAGGAATGGGGCGGCGCGGTCTTCCACTGGCAGACGGCGGAGCGGCCGGAGCCGGACGGGATGACGGTCTGGAACATCTTCCCGGCGACGACGACGTACTTCGCCCCGAGCCCGGCGCCCTTCATGGTGAACTTCCGCGTGGAAGACCTCGACGCCGTCCTCGCGGCGCTCCGCGAGGAAGGGTGCGCGGTGGACGAGAAGGTGGAGAGGTCGGAGTTCGGAGCCTTCGGCTGGGTGATGGACCCGGAGGGGAACCGCGTGGAGCTCTGGCAGCCGCCGAAGAGCTGAGGGGGAGCCGGACCGAATTCGGGGAATTCTCTGGGATCCTGGCCCGGGGGTTGCCGAGGAGAGCTCCACGGACCACCTTCGGAACAGAAGGTGTCCGGCTCGGTCGTCGAGGGTCGCCTGACCTCCGGGAGGCCCGATGACGAAGGGTCCGTTCGCAGGGAGGTGATGCCGGGAGCGAACGGTGCGGCAGGTCGAGTGTTCCGAAACCGTCCACGACTCCGGCGCGGCGCCGCGGGCGCTGGCGATGGGTCTGCTCGTCCCCATTCCCGACAGATTCACAACGTGCAACCGGGAGACATGAAGATGCGATCCCTCCTTTGCAGGGTCTTCCCGCTCGTGCTGCTCGCGGCGTTCGTCGCTGCCCCGGTGACGGCGGACGACGCGGCGCTGTTCCGGATCGGCCACGTCGTCGTCGTCGGCGACGTCCGGCTCCCCGCGGGGGACTACACGTTCCGCGCCACGCCTCGCGGCCTCGTCCTCGTCTACGACAGGGAGATGAAGAAGGTGCAGGCCGCGGTCCTCGTGGAACGCTCGCCGCTCACCTGGGCCGAACACGAGAAGGCGAACACTCTGTCGCACGACTGGGCCGTCCGCTCGCTGTACCTCGGCGAGCACGGGTACCTCTTCGCGCCCGGCCCGGTCCCGCCGGACCTGGTCGCGAGGTGCGGACCGGCGACGACGGTCGTCGCGCAGGTCCGGTAGAGACGCGGGTCCGCCCGCCTACGCCGCCGCGAGGGTGACGAGGGCGGCGGCGAGGCGGACGGCGTCGCGCAGGAGGGCGAGGGTCGAGGCGAGGTCGCGAAGCGTCTCGAGGGAACGCTTCAGCTCGCGGTTCTTCGCCTTCAGCTCGTCGTGGATGGCGGCGACGACGCCGCTCTGGTCTTCGAGGCAGGCGAGGACGGCCTTCCAGTAGGCGTCGCGCGCGGCGCCATAGAGCTCCCGCACGCGCTCCTTCTCCTCGGGGCCCTTCGCAGCGGAGTGGAGTGCGTCGAAGCTCCGCTCGGCGAGGCGGTAGGTCGCCTCGACGGTCGCAAGGAGCCGTTCGTGGTTCGACTTCGTCCGGGCCATGGCCGCCTCCCCTACTTCCCCGCCGCCGCGCGGTACTCGTCGAGGAGCGCGCGGACGGCCGCGACGTGCCCGTGTACGGCGGCGAGGTCGGTCTCCTGCTTCGCCTCGAAGGAACGGTGCGCGAGGACGAGCGCCTCGAGGCCGGCGAGCGTCTCGTCGACGAGCGCGCCCTCGAGGTCGACCCTCCGCGCGACGCGGTGCTCGAGGACGCGGTCGAGCGCCGCGCGCAGGTCGTCCTCCCGGTTCGCGCCGGGCCGGCCGGTGATCGACGGCTCCTTCCGAAGGAGCGCGAGGGCGCCGTCGTACTCCTTCTCGTCCCAGGCGAGGCCGAAGGCCGCGGCGTGCGGGGCGAGAAGCGTGCCCGGCCGGGCGAGCCCGAGGGCGGCGAAGGCGCGCGCCGCGGTCCCCTGTCCCTCGACGAGCGCCCGCCGGAGGGACGCGTGGACCTCCCTCTCCGTTCGGAGGAGGGCGACGAAACGCTCGAGGCTCTCGCGGATCGCGGCGCTCGCCTTCTTCAGGCGCGCGGCGTGCCGGGCGCCCGCGAACGCGCCGAGGCCCTTCGAGAGGCCGAAGGCCGGAACGGGAGCGGCGGCGGGCCGGCCGAGCGCCTCGCGGTAGGCGCTCACGGCGCCCGCGAGGTCGTTCACGCCCCGCTCCACCTGATCCGCGGCGTCGAACGCCGCGAGCGCGTCGAGCCCGGCGTAAGCCGCTCCCAGCTCGGACATCGCGTCCCCGCGTGCCGCGAGGACGGAGCGGACCTTCCGAAGGGTGGCGAGCGTCTCTTCGGCCGGGTCGGGACGGCCGGTGAGCGGCGCGAGGAGGAGCTGCGCCTCGACGTAGCGGTCGACGGAGGCTGCGGCCTCGCGGACCGAGTCGGCCGCGACGCGGGTCGCGGCGCCTCCCGCGGAAGCCAGAGAGCCGGCGCGCGGCCGCGCCGTCGACGTGCAGCCGGCGAGCGCCGCGAGAGACAGGAGGACGACGGAGACGCGGACCGGTCGGTTCACGAAGCCACCCCCATGCCGCGAAGTCCGGGGACGAAAGGCTGCAGAAGGTTACCGCGTGCGCGGTCAGCTCTTGCCGGAGGCGTCCTTCTTCTCGGGGGCGGGGCCGGACGACGCCGGCGCCGGCGAGGCCGGAACGCTCTTCCCGCCCATGTCGACGCTCCCCTTGAACTGCGCCCCTTCCGCGATCGCGATTTTCGGGGAACGGATGTTCCCCTCGAGGATCCCGGACGGGAGGATCTCCACCTTCTCGGCGGCGACGACGTTCCCGACGACGCGGCCGGCGATGACGACGTGGTGCGCCTTGACCTCGGCGTTCACCTGGGCCTGCGGGCCGATGCGGAGGCCCTTGGAGACGGAGATCTTCCCCTCGACGCGACCTTCGACGACGAGGTCTTCGTCGCCGGAAAGCTCTCCCTGGATGCGGATGTTGGGTCCGATCACGGCTGTCTTCACCTCGGTTGCGGCCTTCGGGCCCGTCGGGGCGGGCGCGGCCGCAGGGCGCGGGGAATCGTGAGACGGTGCGGGGCGCTCGCCTTCGGTGCGAGGCGCCGGCTTCGATCCGAAAAAGCCCATCGGCTCGGAAGTCTACCCGATCCGTTCGGGAGGCCCGGAGGGCGGGTCCGCCAACGCCGCGAGGACGAAGCCGTCCTCCGCGCGCCACCATCCGCTCCACTCGGAAGAGCCCGGTCCGCGCGCGCCGAATCGTCGCCAGGAGCCGTCGGCCGGACCCGGAGCCGGTGCGGCCTCGACGTCCCGCGGGGCGATCCGGAGCCCCTCGCGGAGGGCCTTCATCACGGCCTCCTTCGAGCACCAGACGAGCGTCGCGCGGAGCGCGGCCTCCCCCGCCGGGGCTCCCTCGACGAACCCCCGCTCGGAAGGCGTGAACCAGTCCTCGAGGAAGGCGCCGCCTCGTACCTCGATTCGCTCGAGGTCGAGGCCCAGCCGCGCTCCGGCGGGGGCGATCGCCGCGGCGGCGTGGCCGTGGCAGTGGGTGATCGAGAGGACGAACGG
>JAKLER010000380.1 GCA_022711615.1 Acidobacteriota bacterium | reverse complement strand
GCCTCGGCGGCGGCGCGGTTCAGGGTCCGCATCGTCGTCACGAGGCGACGCCCCGCCTCCTCGCCCGCGAGGCCGCGCTTCACCGCCGTGGCGAGGACTCCGGTGCCGATCGGCTTCGTCAGGACGAGAGCGTCGCCCGGGCGTGCGCCGGCGTTCGTCACGACCCGGTCGGGGCGGACGACGCCGGTCACCGCGAGGCCGAACTTCGGCTCGGTGTCGTCGACGGTGTGCCCGCCGAGGATCTCGATCCCTGCCTCGCGCGCCACCTCGGCCGCCCCGGCGAGGATCCGCTCGAGGACGGAGAGGGGGAGGCGGCGCGACGGAAAGGCGACGACGCTCAGCGCGAAGAGGGGCCGCGCTCCCATGGCGTAGACGTCGCTCAGCGAGTTCGCGGCGCTGACCGCCCCGAACTCGAACGGGTCGTCGACGATCGGCGTGAAGAAGTCGACGGTCGTCACGAGGGCGAGGTCGTCCGAGAGGCGGTAGACCGCCGCGTCGTCGGAGCGGTCGGGGCCGACGAGGACGGCCGGGTCGGTCCCCTTCGGGAGCGACCGGAGGACTTTCTCGAGGTCCTGCGGCCGGAGCTTGCAGGCGCAGCCCATCCCGCGCGTGAAGCGGGTCAGCCTCACGTGCTCGTCGTCCATCGCGACGGCGGGGACCGCGGCGGCCTCCGGACGCATCCGCCGGACCGCCTCGCCGACGACGCGCGCCGCCTCGTCGACCATCGCAGGCGTCGTCCCGCGGCCGACGGAGAAGCGGACCGTCCCCATCGCGACCTCTTCCGGGACGCGCATCGCGCGGAGGACCGACGAGACCTCGACGCCCGCGGCGTGGCAGGCGGCCCCCGCCGATGCGGCCACTTTCTCGCCCACCTCGGCGAGGAGGGCGCTCGCGTCGACGCCCGGGAAGGAGAGGCTGAGGGTGTTCGGGAGGCACCGCAGCCGCGGGCTGTTCCGGCGCAGCCCGGGCGCCTCGCGCGCGAGCTCCTCCGCGAGCCGCTCGCGCAGCTCCTCGAAGCGTCGTGCGTCCGAGGCGAGGCGGCGGGCCGCCACCTCGCACGCCTTCCCGAGGCCGACGATCTCGAGGACGTTCTCCGTCCCGGCGCGGCGGCCGGCCTCGTGCGAGGCGCCGCGGAGGAGCGGCGGCAGCGCGAGGCCGGAGCGGATCCAGAGCGCCCCGACTCCCTTCGGGGCGTAGAGCTTGTGCCCCGCGAGCGTCAGGAAGTCGACGCCGAGCGCGGCCACGTCGACCGGGACCTTTCCCGCCGACTGCGCCGCATCGGTATGCACGAGGACGCCCCTCTCGTGCGCGAGCCGCGCGATCTCCGCGACGTCCTGGAGCGTCCCGACCTCGTTGTTCGCGTGCATCACGGAGACGAGCACGGTCCCATCCGTGATCGCCGCCGCGACGTCCGCCGGGTCGACGCGCCCCTCCCCGTCGACCCCGACGCGCGTGACGGCCCAGCCGTCCTCCTCGAGGAGGGCGCACGGCTCGAGGACCGCCGGGTGCTCGATCGCCGACGTGACGACGTGTCGCCCCATCCCGCGGAGGAGGCGCGCGACGCCCTGGAGCACCGTGTTGCTTCCTTCGGTCCCGCCGCTCGTGAAAACGATCTCCTCGGGCCGTGCCCCGAGTAGCGAAGCGACCTGCCGCCGCGCCGCCTCGACGGCCGCCCGCGCCTCGACGCCGTAAGGGTGGCCGCTCGAGGGGTTCCCGAACCGCTGCGTGAGGAAGGGGAGCATCGCCTCGGCGACCTCCGGGTCGACGGGCGTCGTGGCGTTGTAGTCGAGGTAGACGGGAGACGGCGTCATGCCCTGATTATCGGCACGGGGCGGGCGGCGGAGGTGTCTTCCGGCGCGCGAGCGCCGGAGCGCGTATCCTCGTGGATCGAGTGCGGACCCGAGCTCTCCGACCGGCCCTTTCCGTCGCAATCGCCTTCCTGCTCCTCGCGGGCTGCACGAGCTCGCTGCGTCTCCGCTACCGCCCGACGCTCACCTCCCCCGGAGCGGACCCCCTCGCCGCGTTCACGATCGCCTCCGGCAACGAGCCGGTCGCGGGGAACGCGGCCCGCCTCCTCGAGAACGGCGACGAGATCTTCCCGGCGATGCTCGAGGCGATCGCCTCGGCCCAGTCGAGCATCCACTTCGAGTCGTACATCTACCGCGACGGGAAGATCGCGCGCGAGATGGCGGCGGCCCTCGCGGAGCGTGCGCGGGCCGGTGTCTCGGTCCGGCTCCTCCTCGACGCGATCGGCTCGGCCGGGTTCGGCGAGGAGAATGAGCGGCTCCTCGAGGAGGCCGGAGCCTCGGTCGTCTTCTTCCGCCCGCTCTCGGTGAAGACGCTCCGGAAGGTGCACCTCCGGACCCACCGCAAGGTCCTCGTCGTCGACGGGCGGATCGGCTTCGTCGGCGGCGTCTGCATCGCCGACGAGTGGATGGGCGACGCCGACGGGCCCGGCCGGTGGCGGGAGACCGTCGTCCGCGTGGAAGGGCCCGTGGCGCGGCAGCTCCAGGCGGCGTTCGGGCGCGCCTGGCTGGAGGCGACGGACGAGCTCCTCGCCGGGCGGGCGCTCTACCCGGCGAACGGCCACGCGGGCGAGGCCGTCTGCCAGGTGATGGACTCGACTCCGGGCTTCGACTCGAACCCGGCCCGCCTCTCGTTCCTCGTCGCGGTCGGCTCCGCGACGAAGAGCATCGACCTGACGAGCGCCTACTTCGTCCTCGATCGGACCGCCCGCCGCGCCCTGATCGACGCGGTGAAGCGCGGCGTTCGCGTCCGGCTCCTCCTGCAGGGGCCGCACACCGACCACGTGATCGTCCGATACGCCGGGAGGAACGACTACAGCCGTCTCCTCGAGGCGGGGGTCGAGGTCTGGGAGTACCAGAAGGCGAAGCTCCACGCCAAGACGCTCGTCATCGACGGCCTCTGGGGGAGCGTCGGCTCGACGAACGTGACGGCCCGCTCCTTCACCTGGAACTACGAGTCGAACGTCCACGTCTTCGACCGGGAGTTCGCGCGGTCGATGGTCGAGATGTTCGAGCACGACCTTTCGAGCTCGCACCGGATCACGCTCGAGGAGTGGAAGGACCGCGGCCTCGGCTACCGGATCCTCGAGTGGTTCTACGCGATCCTCGGCTCGCAGTACTGACCCGCGGCGGGCGCGCGAGCCGCTCGGCCTTCAACAAGATCTGCGCGTGGAGACGACGGGACTTCCCGGGGCGCCGCTGATCGAGGAGGGACTCGCAGACCTGGCTCGCGGGCTCGAGACCGTGCCGTCGCTCCTCGCCTCGATCGGCTCGCCGCGCCTGCGCCTCCTCGGAATCGAGGTCCCGGCCCCGCTGCCGGACGCCGAGCGAAGACTGTACAGGCTTCTCGAGAGAGACGGCTCCGGCTCGGCTCACGGCCGCTACAACGCGCTCGTCCGGACGCTCGTCAGCTTCGAGCGTGCGGCGGCCCTGAGGCGGCGTGCGGCATCGTCGACGCGGCACGACTGCGCGCCTTCCTGAAGGCGCTGGGCGAAGCCGCACGCGGCGAAACGACCGTTTACCTGACCGGCGGGGCGACGGCCGTCCGGAACGGGTGGAGGTCCAGCACGGTCGCCGAGCGAGGAGGGGGCCCGTTCCGCCCCCCGCTGCCGCGGACGACGGAAGCGGCCCCGAGGACCGAGACGCGGCGGCTCGCGTCTCAGTTCAGCGGCGCGTCGAAGAGGTAGTCCTCCGTCTTCTCGCAATAGACGCCGTCGCCGCACGAGCCGTCGCCGCCGCGAAGCGTTCCCTTGACCTGTTTCGCGCTGAAGACCTCGAGCGTGACGACGACGCTGTCGAGGCCGTTGAACGTGCTGACCATCTCCGTGGCGAAGCGCCCGGC
>JAKLER010000038.1 GCA_022711615.1 Acidobacteriota bacterium | reverse complement strand
CACCCCGTCGCGGTTCGTCCTCGCGCGACAGGCGGCGCTCTCCCTCGCCGAGAAGCTCCCGGGCGACCGTCTCGCTCTCGTCGGCTGCGAGGGAGAGGCGCAGGTCCTCGTCCCGCTCACGCTCGACACGGCCGCGGTGGCGCTCTTCCTCGAGGCGCTCGAACCGGGGATCGGCGCGCTCCCCGGCACCTCGCTGGCAGCCGGCCTCTCGGCCGCCGCCGAGCTGATGCCGCCGGGCACGTCCGCCGGACGCCAGGTCGTCGTCCTCTCCGACGGCGAGGACCTCGAAGGGGGCGTCGACGAGGCGATCTCGAAGGCGAAGAGCGAGGGAATCGTCGTTCACGGCGTCTTCGTCGGGGTCGAGGGGCGCGGCGCGCCCGTCCCCGAGGTCGACGTCGCCGGCCGGCCGTCGGGATTCAAGACGCAGGAGGGCGCTCCGGTCCTCTCACGCCCCGACCCGGGCCTCCTGCGGCGGCTCGCCGCCGAGACGGGGGGGAGCTTCTCCGTCGTCGCCCCCGGGAGGACCGACCTCGACGGCGTCGCCCGCGAGATCGACAAGGCCGCGCGGCGTCCCCTTTCCGGGAGCGTCGGGACGAACAGGCGGGAACGTTTCCAGATCCCGCTCGCCGTCGCCGTCGGCGCGCTCGCGCTCCTCCTGATCGGCCCGCTCGGGTTCCTCCGGCCTCGCCGTGCGCGGAGCGGCGTGGCCGCGGCCCTCTTCCTCCTGCTCTCCGGCCCTTCGTCGGGCCGTCCGCTCCTCGCCCAGAGCCCGCCCGTGGCGCCCGCGGGAACCGGCGCGCCGTCCGGTCCCGCGGTCGCGCCGACCCCGGCGTCGCTGAAAGAGCGGGTCCTTTCCCGACCGCCGTTCACGACGGCGCGAGGCGAGGCCGTCGCGGGGAAGAAGGCGCTGGAGGAGAAGCGCCTCGACGAGGCGGTGGCCCGGTTCGCCCGCGAGGCGGCCCTCGCCCCGAAGGACCCCGCCGGCAGCTACAACCTCGGGACCGCGCTCGCGCTCGCCGGCCGCGCCGACGAGGCCCTCGCCGCGCTGAAGAAGGCGAAGGGGGCCTCGCGGGGCGACGTCGCCGCCGACGCCTCTCACAACGCCGGGACCGTCCTCCTCTCCGGCAGGCAGTGGGAGGCGGCTGCGGCCGCGTTTCGCGACGCGCTCCGGGCCCGGCCCGGCGACGCGGACGCCGCGTTCAACTACGAGCTCGCGCTCCGGCGGCTCGAGCAGCAGAAGCAGCAGCAGAGACAGCAGCAGGGGGGCGGCTCGCCGCCGCCGCCGAAGAAGGACGACTTCGAGAAGAAGGCGAAGATGAGCCGCGACAAGGCCGAGCAGCTCCTCCAGGCGATCGCCCGGAACGACCTCGAAGAGCAGAGGAAGAAGGTGGCCGAGCAGACGAAGAAGCGGCGCCCCGGGAGGGACTGGTGAGCCGCGCCGCGCGCTCCGCCGCGCTCCTCGCGCCCCTCGCGGCGCTCGGTCTCGTTTTCGCCGCGACCCCGCTCCACGCCGCTCAGGAGGGGCCCGAGGTCCGGGTCGTCGTCGACAACCCGCGCCCCGCGGCCGACGACGTCGTCCGGCTGACGTATGTCTTCTCCGGCCCCGGTATCGGAGGGCGCCTCCACGCTCCGGCCGAGCTGCCGCTCCGGAACCTCGTCGCCCTCGGCCCGCCGAGCAGCGCGACCCAGGCCACCCTCATCAACGGCGTCTTTTCCCGCACCTCGAGCCTCACCTACTTCCTTCGCCCCACCGGAACGGGTCCTGCCGAGATCGGCGAGACGATCTTCCGTTTCGGCGAGAAGGAGGTGAAGGCGGGGGCCTACCTCCTCGAGGTGAGTCCCGCGCGCCGCGAATCCGCCCCCGACGCGGCCGCCCCTCCACGCGAGGAGGACCCGTTCGATCGGGTCTTCCCGAGGCGTGGGACCCGCCCCGCCGGAGTCGAGCGCGGCCTCCCCTCCGCCGAGCCGCTCCTCGCCTTCGTCGCGACCCCGAGCCGGGAGACAGCCTTCGTCGGCGAGGAGGTGACGATCTCCTACGACCTCGTCACCGAGGCCGACGTTCAGGGGATCGAGTACGTCGACGCCCCGCAGTTCCCCGGCCTCTGGGCCGAGGACCTCGAGCGGCCCGAGCGCCCGCAGGGGCGGAAGGACACGTACGACGGGCGCCCCGTCGCGCGCTTCACGCTCCTCCGCAAGGCGGTCTCCGGCCTCACCCCCGGCACCGTGACGATCCCGGCATCGAAGATCCGGATCGGCGTCCGCGTCGCGCTCGACCCGTTCGGCGACCCGTTCGCGATGCTCCGGCCGCGCGTCCTCGAGCGATCGACGAAGCCGATCACGCTGAAGGTCCTGCCGATCCCCGGCCGCCCCGACTTCAAGGGCCCGGTCGGTCAGTTCGGCGTCACCGCGAGCGTCGACAGGAAGCGCGTCCCGGCCGGCGAGGCCGTCACGCTCAAGGTCCGCCTCGCCGGCACCGGGAACCTCCGGACCGCGACCGAGACCCCCCACCTCTCGATCCCGGGCGTGAAGGTCTACCCGCCCTCGTCGCGGACCCTGCCGTCCCGCGGCGGGACGAAGGGCGGGACGAGCGCCGAGTGGGACTTCGTCCTCGTGCCGACCGAGGCCGGCAGCCTGGTCGTTCCCCCGGTCTCGTTCGAGGTCTTCGACACCGCCGAGAAGAAGGTCGTCGCCCGGTCGACCGCCCCGATCTCGATCACGGTCGAGGCGGCCGCTCCGGGCGCGGTGATCGCCGAGGGCCCGCCGCCCGCCTCCGACGCTGCGACCGGAGCGGAGGCCGCGACGACCCTCCCGGGCGCGCCGCCCACGCCGACGCCCCTCCCCTCGGCGCGCGAGCTCGCGCAGTCGACCGTCGCCGTCCCCCTCTGGGTCCTCGTCGCGATCCCGGGCCTCCTCGCCGTCGCGGGGGGCGCGACCTGGGCCGTCCGTCGCCGCGGGCGCGCCCTCGGCCCGGCCGCGGCCCTGCTCGCGCCGGAGCCGGGAGAGACGAAGGAGCGGGCGGTGGCACGGGTCGAGCGGGCCGTCCGCGGGCACCTGGCGCGGAGGACGGGCGTCGCCGAGACCGCGCCCGTCGGCGACCTCCTCGAGGAGCTCGCCGGCCGCGGGGTCGACCCCGAGCTCCGGGAGGAGCTCCGGCAGCTCCTCGCGCAGGTCGAGTTCCTTCGCTTCGCGCCCCAGCTCGGCGACTACTCCGACGAGCTCGCCCGGCTGCGGGATCGGGCCCGCGAGGTCCTCGGCCGGGTCCGGGACGGTCGGCGCGGCTAGAATCGCCTCGTGGCCCTGACGACGCGGGTCCTCCCGCCTCCGAAGCTCGCGCGCTTCATGGAGCGACATCGCCTCCTCGACGAGACGAGCGGCATCGCCCCCGAGCGGTTCCTCGTCACCCTCGTCAAGAAGGCGCTCGATTTCGTCCCGGCGGAGGCCGCCGTCCTCCTTCTGGACGACCCGGTCGCGAAGGAGGAGGACCGGTCCCGGAACGAGCTGACCGTGATCGCCTCGGCCGGAGACATCCGCGACCCGGCCGTCGGGACGCGGGTGAGGCCCGTCGACGGCATCGCCGGCTTCACCTATGCGCGCGGGGAGCAGACCGCGGTGAACGAGATCAAGGGAGCCCGCGCCCTCTCCCGCGAGGCGGACGAGGTGTTCGGGTCGCCGGTGAGGAACGCTCTCGGCGTCCCCGTCGTCATCGAGTCGCACGTCTGCGGGTCGCTCGTCCTCGTGAACCGGATCGAGCCGGCGGGCTTCGGCGCGCTCGACGAGCGCCTCATGGCCCTCTTCGGCGAGACGCTTTCCCTCGCGCTCCAGAACCTCCTCGACGAGAGGCGCGCCCGCGAGGTGGCGCGCCGCGACTCGCTCACGGCGCTCTACAACGACCGTTACTTCCACAAGAAGCTCCGCCAGGAGATCGACCGTCTCTCGCAGACGCCCGACGGCGACCTGACGCTCCTCTTCCTCGACTGCGACCACCTCAAGGCGGTGAACGACGAGCACGGGCACCTCGCCGGGAGCCAGATCCTGCGGGAGGTCGCCTTCATCCTCCAGCGACAGCTCGCCCAGACGACGTCCCTCCCCTGCCGCTACGGAGGCGACGAGTTCACGGTCATCCTCGTCGACTGCGAGCTCGCCCGCGGGATGGAGATCGCGGAGCGCATCCGCGCCGCGATCGCCGACTGGACCTTCCTCCCGATGGCGATCGGGCCGGGCGAGCCTGCCCTGAACCTGAAGGGCGTCATCACGATGTCGATCGGCGTCGCGTCCTTCCGGCGGCACTGCACGCCGGGCCGGCCTCCGAGCGAGCTGAAGAACGAGATCCTGAAGAAGGCCGATGCGGCCCTCTACGCGGCCAAGGAGGCCGGGAAAGACTGCGTCGTCGCGGCCCGCCGCGAGAGCGGCCCGCCCTCGATCTCGAACGTCGTCCTGAAGACGTGAGCGGCGCGCTCCGCTGCTAACATCCGGGGCCGGCCCCGGGACGGGGCCGCACGGCGGAGGGACAATGTCGTCGAGCGTCATCCCCGGAATCGGCCCGAAGAACGTCCTCGAATCGCTCGGCCGCCACATGCTCGTGGACGGCTACCACGTCGTGATGGACCTCGAGCGCTCGCACGGGAGCTTCATTCACGACAGCCGGCACGGCGTCGAGATCCTCGACCTCTTCTCCCACTTCGCCACCATACCGGTCGGCTACAACCACCCGAAGCTGAAGGACCCCGCGTTCCTCGAGGAGCTCGGACGGGCCGCCCTCACGAAGCCGGCGAACAGCGACATCTACACCGAGGAGATGGCCCGCTTCGTCGAGACCTTCGCCCGCATCGCGGTCCCGCCGAGCCACTCCGAGCACCTCTTCTTCGTCGAGGGCGGCTCCGTCGGGGTCGAGAACGCGCTGAAGGCCGCCTTCGACTGGAAGGTGCGGAAGAACTTCCGGAAGGGCTACCGCCGCGAGGTCGGCCACCAGATCGTCCACTTCGAGCAGGCCTTCCACGGAAGGACCGGCTACGCGCTCTCCCTGACGAACACGGCCGACCCGCGGAAGACGATGTACTTCCCGAAGTTCCGCTGGCCGCGGATCGTCAACCCGAAGCTTCGGTTCCCCGTCGACGCGGCCGAGGTCGAGCGCGTCGAGAAGGTCGAGGCGCTCGCGATCGCCCAGGTGAAGCAGGCCCTCGTCGAGAACCGCGACGACCTCGCGGCGCTCATCGTCGAGCCGATCCAGGCGGAAGGGGGCGACAACCACTTCCGGACCGAGTTCCTCGCGGCGCTCCGGCAGCTCTGCGACGAGAGCGAGATGCTGCTGATCTGCGACGAGGTGCAGACGGGGATCGGCCTGACGGGCCGCATGTGGGGGTTCCAGACGGCCGGGGTCGTCCCCGACCTCTTCGCCTTCGGCAAGAAGATGCAGGTCTGCGGCTTCGCGTCGAACGGCCGGATCTTCGACGAAGAGGAGAACGTCTTCACGGTCTCCTCGCGGATCAACTCCACCTGGGGCGGGAGCCTCGTCGACATGGTCCGCGCCCGGAAGTACCTCGAGATCATCGAGGAGGAGAGGCTCGTGGAGAACGCCCGGGTCGTCGGGGAGGTCCTCCTCGGGGAGCTCGGCGCCCTCGCCGCCGATTTCCCCGGCAGGGTCACGAACGTCCGCGGGAAGGGCCTCTTCATCGCGTTCGACCTGCCGGACGGCGCGACGCGCGGGGAGGTCCTCTCGACGATGCTGCAGAAGCACCACGTCATGGCGCTTTCCTCCGGCGAGCGCTCGATCCGCCTCCGGCCCGCGCTGACGCTCGGCCGGGACGAGGCCCTCCTCGGCGTGAAGCGCCTCCGCGCCGCGCTCGCGGAAGTCTTCGCCTGAGCCGGCCGCCCGCCCTCGAATGACGGCCGCCCGAGGAGCTTCGCGCCGCGGGAGGCTCCTCGTCCTCGGCGGGGCGGCGCTCGCCGTTCTGCTCTTCGGCGTCGTGGTCCCGATCCCCCGGATCGTCGCCCTCCGCTTCGGCCCCCCGTCGACGACGGCTTTCCTGGAAGCCCGCCGCGAGAGGCTCCTCTCCGAGGGCCGGGACGCCCGGATCGACCGGCGCCCCGTCCCCCTCGAGAAGGTCTCCCCCCACCTCGTGACCGCCGTTCTCGTCTCCGAGGACGCCCGGTTCTTCGAGCACCACGGGATCGACTGGGACGCCGTAAAGGCCGCCCGGACGCGCAACCGCCGCTTCCCGAGGCGCCGGCCCCTCGGGGCCTCGACGATCACGCAGCAGCTCGCGAAGAACCTCTTCCTCTCCCCCTCGCGATCCTGGCTCCGGAAGGGGCGCGAGGCGGCCGTCGCGACCGCGATGGAGCTCCTCCTCCCGAAGCGGACGATCCTCGAGCACTACCTGTCGGGGATCGAGTGGGGGGAGCGGGTCTGGGGCTGCGAGGCAGCCGCCCGGACCTACTTCGGGCGCCCGGCGTCCCGGCTCACGCGCGAGCAGGCCGCCTGGCTCGCCGCGATGATCCCCGGCCCGCGCCTCTTCCTCTCCCGCCCGGCCCGGCATCAGCGCCGGGCCGCCCGCATCCTCGCCCGGATGCGCCGCGCCGGGGACGTCCGGCCTCTCCTTCTCGAGGAGGCCGACGATCCTCCCGCGCGGTAAGATTTCGGGGCAATGAGCCGTAGCGTGGCAGCGTCACGGGTTATCCTCGATCGGTGGCGCCGCGGTGGCGCCGTCCCGACTTTTCCACAGTAGAAACCGCCTCGACGGCACCTCGAAGGTGCTCCGTCTCCAGGTGGCTGTAGCGGACCGTCTGAGAGATATTCGCGTGCCCGAGGGTCTCCTTCACGGAGAGGAGCGGGACTCCGGACTGTACGGCCCAGCTCGCGGCGGTGTGACGGATCGAATGCGGGTGAAGCGCCTTCCGGAGGCCCGCCGCGTCTCGGACCCGGTAGAAGAGCCGCTGTAGCTGGCGACCGTCCCAGGGCGAACCGTCCTCCCGGATGAAGACGGAAGCGGCCGGGAGGCCCCGCGGCAACGAACCGATGACCTCGCGAAGCTCTCCGGCGAGGGGGAGCGTCTTCACTCGGCCGCGGCGCTTCGGCTGAGGGATCGTGACGCGTCCGCCCTCGAGGTCGAACGATCCCCAGGTCAGGCCCGAAAGCTCTCCGATGCGGCACGCGAGGAGGAGGAGCGCCCGGAAGGCCGGGACCGCGTCGGGCCGAAGCTCTTCGAGCTTCCGCATGAAGGCGCCCCATTCCTCAGCCCGGAAAAAGACGGTCTCCGGAGCCGGCGTCGAGAGCCGGTCGAACGATCCGCGCGGAAGGGGGTCGCGCTCGATCCATCCGAGGGCGAGGACCTTCCGGACGATCGCGAGCAGATAGACGACCTCGCCGTTCACGGTCGACGGCATCACGTCAGCGGCGACCCGCGCGGCCTGATACGCGACGACGTCCGACGGGCGGAGGTCCTCGACGCGCCGTTCGCCGAAGAGCGACACGAGACGGTTGACGATGTTCTCGACGTTGACGAGCGTTCCCGGCGCGAGCCGGCCCCGTTGAATGCCGAGATACTCGGCCGCCGCGTCGGCGAACGTCAGGCGCCGCGGGATCGGGCGCCCGCGCCTCGCTGCGGCCTTCGCGACGGCGGCCCGGTAAGTCGCCTCGGCCTCGGTCCGCGTCGTCCCCTTCGGGAGCGTGACTTGAACGCGAGGCCCATCCTTCCGGCCGGCCGTGTACATCCGGAACCGCCACCTCCCATCCGAGAGCTGCCGGAGGCCGGGCGACGCCTTCACTTCTCGCGGGCCTCCCGGCGGACCTTCTCGACGATCGCGAGGACCCGCGTGACGTACTCCGTGATCGTGAGCCCGTGCGCCTCAGCGGCCCGCACAACCTCCTCCTTCTGAAGAGGCGTGACGAGGATGTTGATTCGCTCCGTCTTCTTCAGGACGAGGTCTATCAGGCCCGGATCGGCCCGGAGGGCATCGGCGACGAGGTCGAGGTCAGAAGCATCATCGGGAGTGAAGGAAGCGTGCGCGGTGCTCACGCGGCCTCCCGGAGCTTTGCGGCGCGGCGGGCGATCATGAGGACGACGTTTGACGGCCATACGTGGGAGCCATTCTGCCGCGGTATCTGCCGCGCCTCCAGCTCCGCCGCGATCGCCCGGAGGGAGATCCCACGCGCCCGCCATTCGAGGATGATCCGGATGACATCCTGCTGAGCCGGGACCTCGACGAGTGACCGTCCCTCCAGCCGGTAGCCGTAAGGGATCTTCCCGGAGATCCGCTCGCCCTGGCGGCGCTTAAACGCGAGGGCCGACGTCGTCCGCTCGCTCACGAGGTCCCGCTCGAATTCGGCGAGGACCGCGAGCATCCGGAAGACCATCTTCCCGGCCGCACTCGTCGTGTCGATCGACTCCGAGAGGGAGACGAGGTCGGCGCCGGACTTCTCGAGGCGCTCCGCGATCGCGAGGGCGTCCTTCGTGCTCCGCGCCATCCTCGACAAGCTGTAGACGACGAGCGGCGCCCGGCGCTTGCAGGCGTCGGCGAGGGCCGCTTGCAGGCCCGGCCGGTTCGCGGCCTTCCCGCCCGAGAGGCCGGCGTCAACGTGAACGGCCGCGACCTCGAGGCCCTGCCCGGCCGCCCATGAGCGGATACGGGCCGTCTGAGCGTCGAGTGAGACGCCTTCCGACGCCTGACGCTCCGTGCTGACCCGGACGTAACCGACGGCGGCTTTTTGCGTCGTTCTCATGACGCTAATGTGCGTCATCATTCATCCCGTGTCAAGCGAATCCGGCGAATAGGCCGCACGGCCGCTCATAACCGACCGGTTGCTAGCGCTCGAAGACCGCCAAGACCGCCAAGACCGCCGGGAAATCTGCCCTGGGGAAGTTGGCGGCCTTCGATCCCGAGGGAGACCGCCAAGACCGCCAAGACCGCCAGTATTTCGGCCCTCGGGATCTTGGCGGCCTTCGACGTCGCCCGCGCTCGGCCGACGCGCCGGCCCGCTCGTGTCCGGGCCTCGGGCGCCTCCCCTTCCCCGGGACAGGGGTCAGAGGTCCCGGTAGACCTCGCTCCGGTGCGCGACGTCGCGGACCGTTACGGTCCGGGTCTGGTCGTCCACCTCGAAGATCACCCGGAAGTCGCCGACGCGGAAGCGGAGGGACCGGAAGCCGCGGAGACGCTTCGCCCAGGTAGGGCGGGGGTCCTCGGCGAGAGCGAGGATGCGCCGCGAGACGTTCGCGGCCTCGGCCTTCGGGAGACGCTCGATCTGGCGGGAGACGTCGCGCGGGACGTGGACCCGGTACATCGGCCCGGGTCAGTCGAGGCCGAGTCGCTTCCGGAGGGCCTCGATCGTCTCGACGGGCTGCCCGGCCTGTTCCTTCCGCCGCGCCTCGAGGATCTCGAGGTCCCGGGCGTCGCGGGCGGCCTTCCTCCGGTCGACCTCGACGCGGAGGCCGGCACGATCCCGGCGGGGCGGGGCGGGGCGAGGGGCGGTGCTCACGGAGCGATTCTACGCGCCGCGGCGGGTCCTACGAGTCCGGGTCGGTCCCGCGGCCAGGTCCGGGCGCCCGCCAGTCGTTCACCCATTCGACCCGGAGCGTGCTCTCCGGGCCGCCGGTCCGGGCGCCCTGGGCGATCCTCCTCATGAACTCGGCCAGGTTCCTCGGCTCTTCGGCGCCGCTCTTCGCGAGACGTTCGGCCACGTCGGCTAGTTTCTCGACGGTCTCCGTGAGCGTCTTCACGGCCGCGACCGCGCAGCGGAAATCCCGCTCCTCCTCGGCCTTATCGCGGAGCCTCCGGGCGTCCTTCACGGCCTCCCGGAGGATGCCGAGGAGATCGTCCGCCCGGGTCGCCTCGCGGGCATCGTGAGCCTTCACGATCGCGGCGGAGACGTGCTCCGCAGCGTGCCGGCGGAGAGCCCGGTCGGAAACGCCGTATCGCGGCGCAACGCGGCGGAACGTTTCGCCGCGGGTTACGGCTTCGTCGATCGCGGCTCGGTTCGGCGAGGAACAGACGGTGCAGACGCGCGGCACGGGTCACCTCGCCTCGATCTCCGGGTCCACGCCCTTGAGCTTCTCGACGGCGACGGCGAACCTGCCATTCCTTTCGATCGTCGCCGTGCTGACGCCGTAGACGGTCGCCAGCCGATCCCTGGTGCTCCCTTCACCTGCGTCTTTTTGAGGCAGGTCGGAGCGCCACGCCTTTCCGCCGGGCTTCTTCGCCTTGTTGAAAGGCCTCCCCATGACGAGCGCGAGCTGGTCCGGCGTCAGGTTCCGCCGGTCGCGCTGATTGGCGAAGATCCCGCCCAACCGTGGGCGGAATTCGCCCAGGGTTGAGCGAAACCTCGCGGCCGAGGAAAGGGCGCCGGTAGTAGTGGACACCCTTCTGCGGCGACAGGAGGAAATGCCCGCCCCGGCCGGAGGTCCGAATCCCTCCGCGTCCCCGCGCGTGAAGGCGCGCCCGGGGATCGTCGGCGCCGGAGCGGGCGAAGGTCTCATCGGTGCGCGGCGCAGAAGGGCGAGGGGAGGTCGCGGGCGGAGGCGCAGCGCTGGCCGCCTTCGTCCTCGAAGGCGCAACGGAAGTGCTCCGGGCAGAAACCGAAGTCGTTCGGCGTGCCCTTGCAGTGCTCCGGGATCGCACCGGGGGCGACGGGCGGTTCGAGGGCCTTGCAGACGCTCATTCGGAGGCTCCTTTCAGGCGGCGTGGTCGGCGCAGAAGCCGAGGTCGTTGACGGGCGGGTTCTGGCAGTTCGTGGAGATGGCCCCGGGCGAGGCGGGCGGGAGGATGGCGCGGCAGACGTGCCGGTCGTTCCAGTCGCGGCGGCTGGGCGGGGACTTCGGCGTGCGGCCGGCGTTCACGACGTCGTAACCGTCGGCAGCGGTCTCCCCGCGCGGGAGGTTCACGAGGAGGTCCTCGTCGGCCAGATGGGGACGTCGATCGGGAACCGCTCGCGCCCCTCCCCGTGCCCGAGGGCGTCGGAGAGGATCGTCTCGGCGAGCCCGACGCCGAAGCTCTGTACGTCGCGGTCTCCAACGGCCCGGAGCTGCATGAGGACCCCGTTCTCCTCGCGGCGGAGCGCTTCGTGCCGCGCGAGGGCCTCGGAGAACGCCCGGCCGGCGGCGATGAGGTCCTCTCGGACGCCGGGGAGACGCTCCTGGGCCGCGGCGTAGCGCTCCCTGAGGCTCACGAGCATCTCGGCGGCGCGGGCCTCATCGAGCCGCTGGCGGACGATCCCGGCGGCCTCCTGGGCGGTCCTCAGGTCGCGCTCGGCGTCGGCCGCCTTCTTCTCGGCCGCGTCGCGCTTCTTCCGCCAGTCGTCGACGGGGAGCCCTTCGCCGAGGTCCTCGACGAGCTTGCCCTGAGCTTCGGCCTCGGCGGCGCGGGCCTCCTGGGCGCGCTTCGTGAGGGACCGGGCCTCGTCCTCGAGGTCGGCCAGGCGGGCGGCGAGCTTCTCGGCTCCGGACTTGAAGAGGCTCATCGCGCGTCCTCCTCGGTCAGGACGCCGAGGGCCGCGGTGTAGGTGCATCCGACGGCCGCGGCCACCTCGCGCGCGAGGCCGTCCAGGGAGAGCGACGGCAGGCCGACGCCGCGCCCGCGGACGGCGGAGAGGCCGCCCCGCTTCGCCAGCTCGGCGGGCGTCGGGTTCGCGGCGGCGACCTCCTCGGCGACGATCTCCCGAATCGTGCGGGAGAGGGCCGCGCTCGCGCGCAGATCGGCGAGAGCCCCCTTGACCCGCTCGCCAGCGATCGCGGCGCGGACCTCTTCGCGGACGGGGTCGGCCGGCGGCGGCGCGGACGGTCGCGGACGGGGCGGGGCCTCGGTCCGGCCGCGGACCGACAAGTAGTCGTCCACCTCGCGGCGCAGGACTGCGGCGTGTTCCTTCGTGATTCTCATTCGGGGTCTCCTTTCGGTTCTCAGTTCACAGGCCGCGCGACATCGAGGACGACGCGGTGTTCCATTTCTTCTCGGATGAGTCGGTCCACCTCGCCGAGGTCGGCGACGGCGCACAGAAGGGCGCGGATGATCGGACCGGCGGCGCTCACGGGGAATGCCACGGTCTGAACGGGAGGGCCGGGGGTCCGGAGCGCAAGCTCGATACCGTCGGGCCGCCCCGAGGCGTCGAGGAGGACGATCCGCACGCCGTCCACCTCGCCGTACCGGCAAGCCTCGAAGCCGGGAGCGAGCGCGAGGGCGCTACTCATGCTCGCCCCTCTCGTCGGCGCCGGCCGCTGCGGCCCGTCCTCTGTTCGGCGCGACGTCGGGCCGCGGCTGCCAGGGGCGGGCCGCCAGGGAGCCTCCGGGCGCGTTTCTGAAGGTCATCCGGTCGCGGGTCGCACGGTCGGCGGCGACGCGAAGGGCGAAGATCGCGGGGGGTCTCATCGGGTCACCTCCAAGATTCCGGAGCGGGTTTCGGTAGCAACGGAGCGGTCATGAGCGCTCGCGAGGGCGCTCCCGAGGAGGCGGCTGAGCGCGAGCCTCACGGCCGACGCCTCCGGCGAGACCGACCCGTGAGGACGAGCGCGGCGACCTTGACCGACGAGAAGACGACGACGCCGCGGCCGCGGTAGGCGTGTCCGGTCGCCTCGAGGTCGCGGACGAGCTGCTCGAAGGCGCCGAGGGAAAGCCCGGAGGCTTCCCAGGCGGCGCCGGAGTCGAGAATGAGCGGGTTCACGGCGTTACCTCGCCGGCCCGGTGCGATTCGAGGATGCGGGCCTTGACGTGCGCGAGGTCCTCGTCCCGCGTCCGGCCGTAACCGTCGATCGCCCATTCAATCGGAATGTGGACGTGTCCGCCCGGCCCGCGAAGCATCGGCGTGCCGTCATGCACGGCGCAGAGGCCGACGGCCAACGGGTTCCCGAGGGTCTCCGCCGGAATCCAGAGCGTTCCCTCGGAGTCGATCCCGTAGTCGCCGAGGCGGTCCTTCCAACCTTTCGGCTTGCGGATCGGCGTCAGCCGATACCACGTCACGGAGACGCTCACGAGGGCCTCCTCTCTCGGCGGCGAGGGTTCGCGGACGGAGGAGTGCCCGGCTCGGTCTCTCCCTTCCCGCTGCACTCGTCGCAACCCTGGCAGCGTTCGCCGGCCGGGAGCGCGAGGGTCCAGACGCGGCGCGGGGGCGCGCCCTTCCTTGCGGGCGGGAGCACCTCGACGGAAGCGGCGACCTTGAGCGCCTGGCGGGCTCTCTCGAGGGTCCGTCCGGAGATCCCGTGAGCCTCGCGGGCCTCCTCCTCAACCTCGCGCGAGGGGCGCGGCCCGTGCGCGAGAGCACGCCGAAGGAAGACCTCCGCCTCCGAAGCGGCCGAATCGACGCGAGGTTTCCCGCGCTCGTCCATGCCCTTTACGAGATCCTCCGCCGTCAGCTCGGAGGGCCGCGTCTCCCAGGAGATGAAGGGTCGGCGGCGCTCGTCGGTTGAGATGCTGAAGGCCCAGGAGGCCGCCTCGCCCGCGAGGTTCGCCTTCGAGAGGGCGACGACGCGGCGCGTCCTGTCGTCCGGGTGACGGGCGAGGAGAAGGGCGCCTCGGGCAATGCCAATGAAGGCGATCGAACCTCCGCCGCGGTAGAGGGCCGCGCGGGCCTCGGCCTTCGAGAGATGACGGACCGAGAGGATGCACGCGCCCGTCTCGCCGGCCATCGTGACGAGCGGCGCGAGCGCCGTTCTCACGTCGCCGTCTTTGTGAGTGTCGACGCCGGGCAGATAGGCGGTAAGCGGGTCGACGATGACGAGACCCGCGCCGACGCCTCGGACGAGGTCGCCGAGGGCCTCGACGTCGCGCGTCAGGGACGGATGCCCGTCCTTCTTTCCGACGCGCGTTCCCGTCATCACATGGACGAGGTCCGGGTCTCCGCCGGCCGCCGTAAACCTCGGTTTGATCGTGTCGGCGATACCGTCCTCGGCCGCGAGGAAGACGACGGAGGCCGGAGGCGGCGCGGACGTGAAGCCGGGCAGCGGCCGGCCCGTCGTCACCCGTGCCGCGAGGTCGACCGTGAAGAGGCTCTTCCCTTCGCCCGGGTCGCCGTCGAGGATGTTGAACTTGCCGAAGGCGAGGCGGCCCGGCCAGAGCCAGCGAATTTCCTCCTCTTCGACCTCGGAGAGGCGCTTGACGACGGCCTCCGGGCGCTCGCCCTTCTCGACGCGATCCGGGCGCGGGATGTCGGCCTCGGCCTTCCGGCGAGGAAGGGCGTCAGGCATTGCGGGCCTCCTGTTCGGCGACCTCGGCCGCATCCTTCGCGCCGTCGAGGGTGATTCGTGTCACGCGGGAAGCGCCGGCCCTCCAGGCGGCGGCGGCGGCGCGAGCTGCGCCGTCCTCGCCGGCCTTGTCGGCGTCGAGAGCGAGCCGGACCCAGCGGCCCGCGAGGAGCGGCGCGAACGTCGAGACGACGCTCTCCGCGATCCCGGCACCGATGCATCCGAGGACCCAGGTGGGAGGCTCTTCGCCCTCGAGGGCCGCGACGTCGAGGGAGTGAGTCCAGGCGAGGAAGTCAGGCCCGCCCTCGCACAGGAGGACGGTGTCGCCCGCGAAGTCGGCCGCGAGCTGCGCCGCTTCGGGTCGCATGATCGCGGCGGACTTCGTCGAGCCGCCCGCGAGTGAGACCGTCTTCTTCTCGTCCGGCGGCGGGCCGTCGCCGACGTAACGAAGGGAGATGTTCGCGACCTTCCCATCCGGCCGGCGGGCGCCGAAGGCGACGCGGTATCCCTGCCGGGCGCGACGGGCGAGGTCCTCGTCCTTGGTGGCGCCCGGGACGTTGAAGCGGACGACGTCGGGGAACGGCCCGTGCCAGAGGCCGCGGCCGGCGAGATACGCCTCCCCGCGCTCGTCCCGGGCCGGCAGGGCCTCCCAGAGGCGCGAGACGTCCTCGGCCTGTCGGAGCTGTCGCACGGGCTCTGAGCGCCTCCTAGGCGCCTCTGCGAAGTCGCCTCCGAGGATGTCGGAGAGCCGCTCGGCGGCGGCGCGGAACTCGAGGCCGTACCGTTCGGCGACGAGGGCGATAGCGTCCCAGCTCTTCGCCTCATAGTGGCAGCGGGCGCGGCCGTCGGCGTAGCTGACCGGGAAGCCGGTTGCGCCGCATCCGAATGGGCAACGAGCGCGGCCTCGGTCCGGCTTTGCCCAGCGGGCAAGCTCGGCTCCGATCCCGGCCAGGACGTCGCCCATCCTGGCGGCCGAGGAGGAGCGGAGGGCGTCGAGGTCGATCCTCGTCATCTCCGGGCCTCCTCCCAGGTCTCCGACGCGGCGAGGCCCGAGGCGCCGCCCAGGAGGCCGGCGACGTCGTCCAGGCCGAGGACCTCGGCGAGCCGCCGAGCCTCGGCGACGAGGACGGCCTCGGCGACGGCGACGCGGTCAGACTTCGAGCCGGTCATGCGCGGGTGAGGGACGACGCGAGCGAGAGCGGGCGCGGTCAAGCGGCCTCCCTCACGCCCGCGAGGAAGAGGGCGACCTCGTCGGCGGGAGCGTGCCGGCGGACGAGGAGGCCGTCTCCGTCGGCGAGGAGGAGGAGCGTCTCTCCGTCCGGCAGGAACGCCGCGGCTCCGTCGCCGGGCTCCGCCTCGACGTTCCGGCCCGCCTCGAGGACCTCGCGGAGGGTCGGGTCGGCGTCGACCTCGAGGAGGACGTCGGAGAGCCGCTGCCACGGCACGGGGGCGTTCACCGCGTCTCCTTCGGCCAGACGGCCGGGTCGTTCATGACGAGGGACATGAGGGCGAATTCGAGAGCCGAGGTCGGATGAACGTCCAGTTCCCGCGCGATCGCCTCGGCGAGCCGCTCGATTCGGCCCGCCGCGCGGTAGAGGTTCACGCCTCCCGGCCGCTCATGCTCGGCCGAACAGGGCGAGTCGCCGAGGAAGCGGGAGAGTTCACGCTCCCAGGCGATCCGCTCCGCCGGCTTCCGGGCCGGCGCTCCCAGGCGAGCGGACTTACGCTCCGGAGACGTGCTACTGACCGGACGGTTGCGACCGGGCGCCGCGGTGCTATCCTTGCCCTGCCAGTTGTCCCGTTTGCCCTGTCGTCGAGCGCCGTTTGCCCCGGCGCTCTTCGCGTATTTGTGCGGCATCACGTTCTCCTTTCACGCGGCCGGCGGAAGGTCGCCCGCCCATCGCCGCAGCTCGTCGGCCGGGACGAGCACGGCACGGCCGGCCTTCCTCGCCTCGAGGCGGCCCGCCTTGATCTCGTTTCGGATTGCCGCCTCCGAAAGCCCCAGCGTCGCCGCGGCGTCGGTCAGCCGGACGAGCAGCGTCTCGCGGAAGCGGGTTCGGGTTCGCGGGTTCGTGGACATCGGTTCGCCTCCTTCTCTCGGTCCGCGTGATGCGGACGAGCGCAGGGTCGGCGAACGTGGGATGCGAAAAAAGCGACGTTTCCGGGGGGGTGTCTACTGACCGGATTTCTTCGGGCGCCCGGTCTTCCCTCTCTTGAGCGGCGCGAGCATCACGCCGGAACGCTCGGCCTTCCGGCGTTCGCGGCGGATCATCGTCTTCCCCGCCTCCTCGGAATGCGGGTGAGCCTTGCCGGCGGAGAGCGTTCGCGCGATAGCTACGGCCCGAAGGTGCGGCGGCATGAGGACCTTCACGGCGCTCATGAGCTTCATGACTTGTGCGAACGTGTCCGGGGCCGCCTCGCGCCTCACGTCGACGATGCTCGGGAGCTTCGGCGAGATCGGTCGATCCGATCGCACCGTAACAACCCCTGTCGGCGAGACGCCGGAAAAGGCGATGGCCTGCGATGATCGCGCGAGCGAGAGAGCCCACCAGAAGCGAACGCTGATCGGCGGGTTCCGCGTTGCCCTCAGAAGCGGGACGAGATCCTCCGGCATCAGGGGCGAGTCGCTCTCTCGGCCCTGCGACACGAGCCAAGTGGACACTTCGCCTTCTCCCCCGAGGAGGAGCGCCATCATCGTCTTCCCGTCGCGCCCCCAGGCTCGCCGGAGGCTCGCTCCGGCTTCGAGGTCCCAATCCTTCGTCGGCCAGGCCTTCTTCGTCGTCGCCATGTCGCCTCCACGCCTCCCGGGAAAGGCCCCGGCGGGAAGCGCGAGGCGTGCGCTTGTCGGCCCGGGGATCAGCCGGGCCTATCCCGCCGAGGGAATCGTAAGGGGTCAAGGCACTCCCCAGGGCGCCCGGGCGTAGCTCGGGACGTCCTCGAGGACGCGGTCGACGAGAGCCCGCCGCATCGCCTCGACGGCCGCGTAAAGCGGGCGCGACGGCACGTCGCCCTCCGCACACTGGTACATCAGGCAGTCGAGCTGCTTGACGACGTAGCCGGGCGACTCGGGCCGGGCGTTGAACGTGTAGCCGGCCGCCGTCTCGGCGTCGTCCTCTTCGTTGCCGCCGTACCGGGCGCGGAGCGCCTCGAGGTTGAGCGCGAGGACCTGGCGGCCGAGGGAGTCGAGCGCGTCGCGCGGGTCCTCCGGCGCCGTGAAGGACGCGAAGAGCCGGGCGAGCGTCTCGCCGTCGCGGAGCTGAAGGGTCGTCAGGATGACGTCGACCGTCGCGTGAGAGACGAGGAAGGCGCTCATGCCCGGCCCTTGAGGAGAGACGAGACCGCGGCGAGCTTCTCGGCCCGCTGCCGGGCCGACGCGGTCCGCTTCGGAGCACGGCCGGTCATCTGCGCTTCGAGCCGCTCGTGAAGGGCCGCGGCGAGCTGGTCGACGTCCCATCCGTCGACGACGTCGCGGAGGGAAACGCGCGCGAGCGTGGACTCCTCGAGGTCCTCCTCGCCCTGCCAGCGGGACCAGTGGCCGGACCAGTCGAGACGGGCGAACGTGCCGTCGTCGAGGAGGACCAGGTCGAGGCCCTCGATCGCGCCACGGTTCGCGCGCGGATGGTCCCGCTCCGGCCCGGAGCCGGCGAGCCGCACGCCGCGGTCTTCGTGGTAGTCCTTCTCGGTCGCGGTGCTGACGTTGTCCGGCCAGAAGGTCCGCTCCGACGCCAGGAGCCGCGACGAGAGCGCCCGGAGCGCCGGGCGGACCGCCTCGACGAGCTGCCCGAGGAGGCGCTCCTCGGCGGCGCGCTCCTCTTCCATGGCGACCGTCATCTCGTCGTGCTGCGCGGCGACGTTCGCGGCGAGGGAGGCGAGGGTTTCCGGAATGCTGACTTCGCTCATCTCAGAGTCCTCCTCTGTCCCTCGCTCTTCACGAGGGCGTCTCGGTCAGGGCAGGTGTCGCGAGGAACGGGAGCCGACGGCCTTCCTCGCGCGGGACGGGCCGGCGCTCCGTCGCGACCGGCTGAGCGTCCGGGACCGCGACGAGCGCCCATCGGCCGGACGGGAGGCGGCGGAGGACGAGCGCGCTCATCGGCCGGCCTCGCTCGCCAAGGGCGTGACGGCGTAGCCCTTCGCGCGGAACGCGGAGACGTGCGGCCCGAGCCGCATCACGCCGGGCGAGACGACCTGATAGACGACCCGGCCCGTCGGCGCGTGAACGGAGATCGTCGCGGAGACGGGGCCGGCATCCCCGTTCCCGCCCATGTGCGCGGAGTAGACGTCGCCGGGCGCGACGGTGACGAGGTCGGCGCTCATCGCTTCGCCTCGAAGAGGGCGTCAGCGGCCCGGCGCGAGGCGACGTCGTCCCGATCGCCGAGAATCTCGATGAGAGCGTCCGTCGTGAGCCGGTCCGGGAGGGAGCGAAGGATGCCCTCGCCGAGGTACGCGAAGAGCCCCTCGAGGCGGGAGACGCGCTCCTCGAGTGGACCATCTCCGCCGAAGGCCGCCAAGTTCCCGGGGACAGATTTCCCGGCGGTCTTGGCGGTCTTGGCGGTCTTCGAGGGCGCCGACGGCGGGTAGACTCGACTCGGCCGCCCTTCAGGGCGTGCCGCTCGGAGCCCGGCGCCGATCGTCTTTGCGGGAGACGGCGTCGGGTTCTTCTTCGTTCGCATAGGTCCTCCTCACCGCTCCGGCGGAGCGGCTCTCAAGTGGCGCCGGGTGGCGCCGTTCGTTCTTTCGGTGCGATTCCTGCGCGTCATGACGGGACCGAAACTCGCTTTCTGCGGCCTATGCGGACGGCTCGCGGATGGCCTAAGATTTCGGGGCAATGAGCCGTCTCACCCGCCTCCTCTCCGGCGCGGCGCTCCTCCTCGCCCCCCTCCTCCTCGCCTCCTGCGGGCCGAAGGCCTCCGAGATCCGCCTCAAGGAGACGAGCCTGAAGGTCTACGGCCTCGACCGGGTCGTCTCCGTCGGCGGCGACGTCGTCGACAAGAAGGGGGAGATCGTCCCCGGCCTGAACGTCGCCTGGGAGTCCTCCGACCCGAAGGTCGCCACCGTCGACCCGCAGACCGGCTCCGTGAAGACGGTCTCGGCCGGCAAGGCGACCATCACCGCGCGGCTCGGCAAGCCGCCCCTCGAGGCACGGGTGGCGCTCGAGGTCGTCGACGTCGCGTCGGTGCACGTCTCTCCCCAGCGGATGACGCTCGCGGGCCCCGCCGGGACGACCTTCCCGCTCGTCCTCGAGGCAAAGGCCAGCACGGGCGCGCTCCTCTCGATGGCGGCGGATTGGACCTCTTCCGACCCGAAGGTGGCGACGGTCGACGCGTCCGGCGTCGTGACCTCCGTCGCCGAAGGGAAGGCGACGGTGAAGGCCGCGATCGGCGACGTCTCCGGCGCGACCGACGTCGTCGTCGTCCTCCGGCCGATCGAGTCCCTGGAGGCGACTCCCCTGAACATCCCGCTGAAGATCGGCGAGGCGCTCGACGTCACCCTCGTCGCCCGCGACGCGCTGGGGGCGCCGATCCCCGACGCCGCCGCTACGTGGACCTCGTCCGACCCCTCGGTCGCCACCTGCTCCGGCGGAAGGGTCCTCGGTGTCGGCCCCGGCTCCGCCACCATTCGTGCGGTCTGCGGCGCGAAGACCGCAGAGGTCGCGGTGATCGTGTTTTGACCGAAGCCGTCCGCCTCCCCGCGGTCGCCGGACTCTTCTATGAGGGCGACGCGCGGGCGCTGCGGGCGGACGTCGGGCGGTACCTGGGAGCCGCGGCCTTCCCGCCCCGGCCCGCCTCGGCCTGGCGGGCGCTCCTGCTGCCGCATGCCGGCCACGTCTACTCCGGGGCGGTCTGCGGCGCGGGAGTCGGCGCCGTCGAGCTCCCCGCGACGGTCCTCCTCCTCGGACCGAACCACCACGGAGCGGGAGCAGGCGTCGCCCTCTCCGAGGCGGCCGCCTGGCGAACGCCTTTCGGCGACGTCCCCCTCGCGGGAGGCCTCGCGGATGAGCTGCGCAAGACGTCCCCCGCGATCCGGACGGACGAGGCGGCCCACCGCCGCGAGCACGCGCTCGAGGTGATCCTCCCGTTTCTTCAGGCCGCGCGGCCCGGCCTTTCCATCGCCTGTCTCACCCTCGGCGAGCCGGACCTCTCCGTCTGCCTCGAGGTCGGCCGGGCCGTCGCGGAGGCCGTGACGCGCGTCGAGGCGCGAGGCGAGCGCGTCGGGATCGTCGTCTCATCCGACCTCAACCACTACCTGCCCCGCGAGCGAAACCGCGAGAAGGACGACCGCGCGATCGACGCGCTCCTCCTCGGCGACCCGTCGGAGCTTTTTACGCGGGTCCGGGTACGGGAGCGGATCTCCATGTGCGGCATCCTGCCGGCGACGGCCCTGCTCGCGGCCCTCCGGGACCTGCCCCCCACCCGACCGCGCCTCGTGGCGCGAGGCGACTCGGGCGACGCCTTCGGCGACACGAGCCGCGTCGTCGGCTACGCCGCCCTCCTCTGGGAAACCGACACGGGAACGAACGGATCGGATAGGAAGGAGTGCTGATGCGCGTTGCGAACTTCTCGGCCGAGGTCTCGCCTTTCGCCAAGACGGGCGGCCTCGGCGACGTCGTCTCTTCCCTCCCCAAGGCCCTCGCCGCGACCGGCCACGACGTGGACGTCTGGGTGCCGTTCTTCCTCGAGGCCGCGGAGTGGTTCCGCCGGCGCGGAACGTGGCCGGAGCAGGAGATCGAGCCGTTCGACGTCTCGATCCTCGGAGCGACCTACAGGATCGGCGTGCTCCGGTCGACGCTCCCCGGCAGCAGCGTCCCGGTCCACTTCGTGGCGCACGACCCGCTCTTCCACCGACCCGGCGGGCTCTACGCGAAGAACGACGCGGGCGTCGACGACGGGATCTGGCGCTTCAGCCTCTTCGTCCGCGCGGCGATCGAGGCGCTTCGGCGGAAGGGAGACCGGCCCGAGGTGATCCACGCGCACGACTGGCATCCCGGGCTCGCGCCGATGCTCGGCGCCTGGAGCTCCTGGCGGGACCCGTGGTTCGACGAGGTCGCGTCGGTCCTGACGATCCACAACGTCGGCTACCAGGGGATCTACAGCCCCGACCAGGTCGCCGCCCTCGGCCTTCCGCCCGAGACCTGGAGCGGAGGCCTCCTCGAGCATTCCGGCGCGCTGAACATGCTGAAGGGGGCGATCGTCGCGGCCGACATGGTGACGACGGTCTCCCCGACCTACGCCTGGGAGATCCGGACGCCGGAAGGGGGCGCGGGCCTCGACGGTGTCCTCCGCCTGAAGGCGGCCCGCCTGACCGGGATCCTGAACGGCATCGACCGCCAGGAGTGGAACCCGTCCGTCGACCCGCACCTGGCCTCGCGCTACTCGGCCGAGGACCTGCGCGGGAAGCTCGACTGCCGCGCCGACCTCTGCCGCCTCGCGGGATTCGAGCCGGGCGACCCGTCGATGATCGTCGGCTCCGTAGGCCGCCTCGTCCCGCAGAAGGGTTACGACCTCCTCCTCGAGGCCGCCCCCGAGCTGATCCGGCGCGGCGTGCGGCTCGTCCTCCTCGGCTCGGGAGAGCCGGCGCTCGAAGGCTCGATGAGGATGCTCGAGGCGCACCACCCGGGCCGGTTCAAGGGCTTCGTCGGGTACGACGACGCC
>JAKLER010000379.1 GCA_022711615.1 Acidobacteriota bacterium | reverse complement strand
CGGCCCCGTCGCCGTGGAGGCGGACGGTCAGCTCGTTCCGGGCGATCCGCCCGCCGACCGACAGCACACGCGAGTAGAGCTGGGCCCCGGGCCCGAGATGGGCCTCGGCCGTGCCGACGTGGAACGCGTCGAGCGCCTCCTCCTGGAGGACGGAGTGGTCGAGGCGGGCGTGAGCGAGGAGGTAGAGCTCGGTGACGGCGTTCACGAGCGCCTCTCCGACCCCGCAGTAGGCCTCGACGACGGAGGCCTGGGCGTTCTCGCCGACGGTGAGGACGACGCGCGGGTGGCAGGCGAGAGGCCCCGCGCTCGCATCGGCGACGTGGAGGACGACGAGCGGCTCGGGGAGGACGACGCCGTCCGGGACCTCCACCCAGACGCCCTCGGAGAGGAAAGCCGCGTTCAGGGCGGCGAACGGGTGGCTCCGGTGGGCGCCGGCGAGACCCAGGCGCTGCTCGAGGAGCGGCGGCGGAGCGGCGAAGGCGCGGGAGAGGGGCTCGAAGCGGACGCCCGCCGGGAGACCGTCGACGTGCGAAAGGGCCGGGTCGAGCCGCCCGTTCACGAGGACGAGGGCGTGGAGGCCTCTCTTCTCGCCGGCGAGAGGGCCGAAGCAGGCGAGCGCCTCTCGGGCCGCGGCGGAGACCGTCGGCGAAGCGCCGCGCGCCGCGCCGGCCGCGAGGAGGTCCGGAAGGCGCCGGGCGAGCGTCGCGACGCTGGTGTATCGCCATTCCTCGTCGGAAGGGCGAGGGAGCCCGAGCTTCCCGAGCGCCTCGAGGCCGTCGCGGCGGAGGTTCCGGACGAAGTGGGGGAGATCGGACGCGTCGCGGGCGTCGAGCGCTCGGGCCGCGCCCAGGGCCGAGGCCGTGGCCGCGGCGAGCGCCTCGGCGGCGGGCGGGGCGGCGGCCGTCGCGCTCAAGAAGCCGTCCCGCTCCCGACGGGGAGCTCCTCCTCGAGCCACGCGTAGCCCTTCTCCTCGAGGAGGAGGGCGAGCGACTTGTCGCCCGTGCGGACGATCCGGCCTTCGGAGAGGACGTGGATGACGTCGGGGACGATGTAGTTCAGGAGCCGCTGGTAGTGCGTGATGACGAGCATCGAGCGCTCCGGCGACCGGAGGGAGTTCACGCCGGAGGCGACGACGCGGAGGGCGTCGATGTCGAGGCCGGAGTCGGTCTCGTCGAGGATCGCGAGAGACGGGTCGAGGACCGCCATCTGGAAGATCTCGTTCCTCTTCTTCTCGCCGCCCGAGAAGCCCTCGTTCACGTTGCGCGAGAGGAGCGCCTCCTCCATCTCGACGAGGCGGGCCTTCTCCTCGACGAGCGTCAGGAAGTCCATCGCGTCGATCTCGGGGAGGCCGCGGTGCTTCCGCTGCGCGTTCAGGGCCATCCGGAGGAAGTACGTGTTCGCCACGCCCGGGATCTCGACCGGATACTGGAACGAGAGGAAGACCCCTTCGCGGGCGCGCTCCTCGGGGGCGAGGGAGAGGAGGTCCTTCCCCTTGTAGAGGACGGAGCCGTCGGTCACCTCGTAGCCGTCCCGGCCGGCGAGGACGTGGGCGAGGGTGCTCTTGCCCGAGCCGTTGGGGCCCATGATCGCGTGGACCTCGCCCGGCTTCACGGTGAGGTTCACGCCGCGGAGGATCTCGGTGCCGTCCTCGGCGATGCGGGCCTTGAGGTTGCGGATCTCGAGGAGGTTCGTCGTCACGTTCAGCCCACGCTTCCTTCGAGGCTCACGCCGAGGAGCTTCGTCGCCTCGACGGCGAACTCCATCGGGAGCTCCTTGATGACTCTCTTGGCGAAGCCGTTGACGATGAGCGACACGGCGTCCTCGCTCGTCAGGCCCCGCTGGCGGCAGTAGAAGAGCTGGTCCTCCCCGATCTTCGACGTCGAGGCCTCGTGCTCGATCATCGCGGTCGAGGTCTTCACGTCGAGGTAGGGGAAGGTGTGCGCCCCGCACTGGGACCCGAGGAGGAGCGAGTCGCACTGGGAGTAGTTGCGGGCGCCGACCGCCGACTTCGCGATCGACACGCCCCCGCGGTATGTGTTCTGGCCGTGGCCGGCGGAGATCCCCTTCGAGACGATCGTCGAGCGGGTGTTCTTCCCGACGTGGATCATCTTCGTTCCGGTGTCGGCCTGCTGGAAGTTGTTCGCGAGGGCGACCGAGTAGAACTCGCCGACCGAGTCGTCGCCGAGGAGGACGCAGCTCGGGTACTTCCAGGTGATCGACGAGCCGGTCTCCACCTGCGTCCAGGAGATCTTCGAGCGGCGGCCGGCGCACTTGCCGCGCTTCGTGACGAAGTTGTAGATGCCCCCCTTGCCGTCCTTGTCGCCGGGGTACCAGTTCTGGACGGTGGAGTACTTGATCTTCGCGTCGTCCAGCGCGACGAGCTCGACGACGGCGGCGTGGAGCTGGTTCGTGTCGCGCTTCGGGGCGGTGCACCCCTCGAGGTAGGAGACGGAAGCCCCTTCCTCGGCGACGATGAGCGTCCGCTCGAACTGCCCCGTGTCGGGCTGGTTGATCCGGAAGTAGGTCGAGAGCTCCATCGGGCAGCGGACCCCCTTGGGCACGAAGCAGAAGGAGCCGTCGGAGAAGACCGCCGAGTTGAGCGTCGCGAAGAAGTTGTCGGTGTACGGCACGACCGTTCCCAGGTACTTCTTCACGAGCTGCGGGTGCTCCTGAACCGCCTCGGAGAAGGAGCAGAAGATCACGCCGACCTTCGCGAGGCTCTCGCGGAACGTCGTCGCGACCGACACGCTGTCGAAGACGGCGTCGACGGCGACGCCGGCGAGGATCGCCCGCTCCTCGAGCGGCACGCCCAGCTTCTCGTAGGTGCGGAGCAGCTCGGGGTCGACCTCGTCGAGGCTCTTCGGCCCGTCCTTCGTCGACTTCGGCGCGGCGTAGTAGCGGATCGCCTGGTAGTCGATCGCGGGGTAGGAGACTTTCGCCCACCTCGGCTCGGTCATCGTCTGCCAGTGGCGGAAGGCCTTGAGCCGCCAGTCGAGGAGCCACTGCGGCTCCTTCTTCTTCGCGGAGATGGCCGCCACGATCTCCTCGGACAGGCCGGGAGGGAAGACGTCGGATTCGATCTCCGTGACGAAGCCGTGCCGGTATTCCTGGCTCGTCAGCTCGGAGAGGACTTCGTTCGAGCTCATGAAGCGATGCTCCTGGGGGCGGAATCGACCGCCGGAAGCGGGGACCCGGTGCGGGTCGCGCCCGGCGACGCCGGGCGCGTCATGTCGGCGAGGGTCAGGCGCGAGAGCGCGTCCTGGATGACGTCGTTCACGGCCTTCCAGTTCGGACGGGCGGGGCAGCCCCGCTCGTGCGCGCAGGTCCCGGGAAGGCTGCACTCCGTGATCGCGAGAGGCCCTTCGAGCGCCTCGATGATCACGGCGACCGGAATCTCCTCCGGCGCTCTCGAAAGCGCGTAGCCCCCCTTCGTCCCGCGCTGGGAGACGAGGAGGCCCGCCTTCAGCAGCGTCTTCAGCAGCTTCACGACGGTCGGCTGCGGGATGCCCGTCCGGACGGACAGCTCCCGCGCGCTGATCCCGAGCGCCGGCTCGTGCGCGAACGTCGTCAGGAGGACGACCCCGTAATCGGTGAGCTTGTTCATCCGGATCATGTCGGGTGCTTCCTGCCGCCGCCCCAATCGAGACGCATGCTCAATTAGGACCTCTCCAGTACTGTATTTCCGGAACCCGGGGGTGTCAAGCGCGGCAGAGCCGAGAAGACGGGGCGGAAAGCAGAGTGCCCCGGCTCCTTTCGGCGCCGGGGCACGAGATCCGGAGCGAGGGCTCCGTCAGGACAGCTTGAACGAGACGGTGGCCGTGAGGAAGACCTTCACGGGCTTCCCCTTCTTCGTGGCCGGCCTGTAGGTCCATTTCTTCACGGCC
>JAKLER010000378.1 GCA_022711615.1 Acidobacteriota bacterium | reverse complement strand
CAGGGCGACGTGCGACAGGGCGACCGCGTCGCGCAGCTCTCCCTCGCGGCGCGTCGGCGGCTCGTCCTCCTCAACGACGGGGTGCGCCGTTACCGGCAGGCCGGGACGACGGATCTCCCGCAGGAGGACCCGGCGGAGCGCGAGGCGGCGGCCGCCATCCGCTCCGCACTCGACGCGCTCGAGGGCGCCGAGCGGCGAACGCTCGCGGCGCAGGAGGCCGCGACGGCGCGGAGCCGGCTCGCCGCCGGCGCCGCCGCGTTCGCCTCCACGATCCTCGGCTTCTGCCTCGTCGTCGTCGGCCTCCTCCTCCTACGGCGCGAGCTCGCCGCCGACGCCGCCGCGACGGCCGCCGTCGAGAAGGCGAACGCCGCCCTGCGCGACGCCGACCGGCGAAAGGACGAGTTCCTTGCCTCCCTCGCGCACGAGCTGCGGAACCCTCTCGCCGCGATGAGGAATTCCGTGGAGCTCCTCGACGCCTCGGAGGGCGGCGACGACCAGAAGGCGCGGGAGCGGAAGGGCCTCGCGCGCGCCGTCCTCCGGCGCCAGCTCGCGCACCTGACGCGCCTCGTCGACGATCTCCTCGACCTCTCGCGCGTCGCGAGCAGCCGGCTCGTCCTCAAGAAGGAGGCCGTCACCCTCTCCGAGATCATCGAGGCTGCGCTCGAGACGACGCGCCCCGCGCTCGAGGCCCGGCGGCACGAGCTCTCCGTCGCCTCGCCGCGCGAGAACGTCCTCGTCGAAGGGGACCCGGTCCGCCTCGCACAGGTCGTCTCGAACCTCCTCTCGAACGCCGCGAAGTACTCACCCCCGGGCGGTCGGATCGAGCTCGCCGTCGCCGCCGACGAGGTCGAGGCCATCGTGAGAGTGACCGACGACGGGATCGGGCTGGCGCCCCGGGACCTGGAGCGGGTCTTCGGCCTCTTCGAGCAGGGCTCCGCCCGTCCGGTCGACGACGAGGGGCTCGGCGTCGGCCTCGCGCTCTCGCGCCGCCTCGCGCAGCTCCACGGCGGGAGCCTGACCGCGACGAGCGCCGGGCCGGGCCACGGCAGCACGTTCACGCTCCGGATCCCGCGGGCGTCCGCGCCCGAGCGCGAGGCCGCACCCCTGGCCACGGCCCCGGCCCCGGCCTCGACGACGGCCTGCCGGGTTCTCCTCGTCGAGGACAACGCCGACGGGGCCCGGTCGCTCGCCGAGCTCCTGTCTCTTGCCGGCCACGAGGTCCACGTCGCCTCCGACGGGCCGTCCGGGCTCGAGGCCGCCCGCCGCCTCCTTCCGGACGCCGTCGTTCTCGACGTCGGCCTGCCGGGCTTCGACGGCTACGAGCTCGCGCGCCGTCTTCGGGCGGAGTCCTCCCTCGCGGGCGTCCTCCTGATCGCGCTCTCGGGCTGGGCCGGGCGCGACGACCGGGCCCGGTCGTCGGACGCGGGGATCGACCACCACCTCGTCAAGCCCGCGGGCGTCGCCCGCCTCGGCGAGCTCCTCGCGACGGTCACGAGACGTCCCGGGACCTGAGCTTGTTGTAGACGGTCTTCAGCGACAGCCCGAGCATCTCGGCCGCCGCTCTCTTGTCCCCCCCGACGGCGGCGAGCGTCGCCTCGAGGAGCTTGCGTTCGGCGACCCGCGCCGTGTCGCCGACCCGCACCGGGACGGCGAGCGCCTCCCCCGACGCCCCACCGGGGAGCGACGGCGCCGGCGCGGCGAGGACGGCCTCCGCGGCCTCGCCGGAGATCGCGGGCGGGTCGGAGAGCACGTACGCGCGGTGGATCGCGTTCCGCAGCTCGCGGACGTTCCCGGGCCAGGCGTGGCGGCCGAGATGGGCGAGCGCCTCCGGCTCGATGTCCCTGATCCCGCGCCCCTCTTCCGCCTCGACGCGCCGGAGGAACTCGAGCGCGAGGACGGGGACGTCCGCGAGCCGCTCGCGGAGCGGCGGGAGACGGAGGGGGAAGACCGCGAGCCGGTAGTAGAGGTCCTCCCGGAGAACGCCGCTCGCGACGGCCTCCAGGACGTCGCGGTTCGTGCTCGCCACGACGCGGACGTCCACGTCGCGCTCCTCCGTCCCTCCGACGCGCCGGAACGACTTCGTCTCGAGGACCCGCAGGAGCTTCACCTGCATCTCCAGCGGCATCTCGGTCACCTCGTCGAGGAAGAGCGTGCCGCGGCGGGCCAGCTCGAACGTCCCTTCCCTCCTCCGCTCGGCCCCGGTGAAGGCCCCCTTCTCGTGCCCGAAGAGCTCGCTCTCGACGAGGTTCGGCGAGATGGCGCCGCAGTTCACTCCGACGAAGGGCCCGGCCGCGCGCCGCGAGAGGGAGTGCAGCGTCCGCGCAGCCACTTCCTTTCCCGTGCCACTCTCGCCCCAGAGAAAGACCGGGGCGTCGGACGGGGCGACGCGCGCGAGGAGCCGGAGGACCTCCTTCATCGGGGGCGATCCGCCGAGGAGCTCGCCGAGCGCGTCGACTCCGCCCCGAGATGCCCCGACGGGCGGGCGAGCGCCCCGCCCGTCGAGGAGATCGAGCGCCGCGCGCAGCTGCGGCAGGCGCAGCGGCTTCACGAGGAAGTCGTGCGCGCCGGCCTTCATCGCCTCGACGGCATTCCTGACGGACCCCTGGCCCGTCAGGACGAGGACGGCCGTCGCGCCGGGAGCGGCGCGCACGACCTCGAGCCCGTCCCCGTCCGGGAGGCCGAGGTCGACGATCGCGACGTCCGGCGGGTCCCCCTCGAGCGACGCGAGGGCGTCGGCCACGCTCCCGACCTCCGCCGGCTCGTGCCCCAGCTCGACGAGCAGCTCGGCGAGCGCCCGGCGCGCCCCGGGATCGTCCTCGACGACGAGCGCCTTCATCGTTCTTCCTCGCGCGGCCAGAAGAGCCTCGCCTCGAGCGCGCCGCCGCGTTCCACAAGCCGGAGCGAGCCCCCGTCCGCCTCCACGGCCACCCGCGCGAGGAAGAGCTCGTCGGCGTCCGCGACGTCCCGCGGCAGGAGAAGCAGCTTCTCCGGAGCCGCCGGCGCCGGGCCGAGCGGCGCGACGAGGAGCTCCGCTCCGGCCGGAGAGGCGTGAACCTCGACGCGCGGCGCGGCCCCCCGCGCGGCGCCGAAGGCGAGGAGCCGCCGGAGGGCGAGGCCGGCGGCGGACGGCCGGACGCGCAGGAGGTGAGCGGACTCTCCCGCGGCAACCCCGCCGTCGAGCCCCTCGACGAGGGACGCGACGGACGTCTCCTCCGGCGCCTCTTCGGCGACCGCCGCGACCGCGGCGAGGAGATCGAGGAGCCGCCCCGCCGACGCGAGGTCGTCGCCGACCTCGCGCGCCCTCGGCGAGAGAGAAGGCGCCTCGCGGTCGAGCCGTGTCGCGAGGACCTCGACCTTCACCGTCGCCGCCGAGAGAGGGTCGGCGAGGGCGTGACGCAGGACCGCGAGCACGGACGGGGAGACGGGCATGCCCCAACGCTACCAGCGTGTCCCGCGTTTCGACACCCCGGAGGCCCGCCGGAGCCCGCGGTGTCCGCTTCTTACACGTTCGTTGTAATCACTTCCGTCCGGCCGACCAGGCCCGCTATTCCGGGCGTGAGGTGCGCGACGACGGCAACTTCTTCGCTCCTCATGCCTTGCGCTGTCCCGGGGAGAGGTTCCGGCGCTGGCGCGGCGCTTGAAAGCACGCTCGGCACGGAGGTCAACCATGAGAATCGCGAGGAACTCGAACGACACGCGCCCCATGCTCTGGACTCTCGCCCCGCTTCTCGGCGTCGCGCTCGCCTTCCCGGCCTGCTCGAAGACGGATGTCGGCAGCCAGCCGAAGGCGAGCGCGGAAGCGCTCACGGAGCAGAATCGCCTCCTCCTCGCCGAGAACGAGAAGCTCGCCGAGCGGGTCCGGACGGCGGAGGCCGCGGACGCCGAGGCGGCCGCCA
>JAKLER010000377.1 GCA_022711615.1 Acidobacteriota bacterium | reverse complement strand
ATCCTCAGGGCGTCCTCGGCGCGCCGCCTCTCGTCTTCCCGGTCCCGGGCCGCGAGCGCGAAGCCGACGTCCTCGGCCAGCCCCGAGAGGAGCGTCACGATCTCGTCGTCGAAGTACCCCTTCTGGCCCGCCCCGACGGCGAGCGCGCCGCGCGCCCCCTCCGGGCCCGGGATCGGGAACGCCGCGAGCGACGCGAGCCCGTACCGCCGCGCCGCCTCGTGCCAGACGGTCGTCGAGGCGTCCGAGAGGTAGTCGTTCGCGACGACGGGAGCTCCTCGTCGGATGGCGTCCACGGTCGGCCCATGACCCGACGGCGCTTCCGGGTCGAGCGTCAGAGGGGCCTCGTCGATGATCGCGGCGGCGGGCCCGGCGACGGCGACCGCCCGAAGCTCCCCTTCGGCACGCGCCTCGGATATCCACGCGAGACGGAAGCCGGCCACCTCCACGGCGATCTCGCAGACCTGGCGGGTGAGCTGCGCCGGGTCGGCCGTCCGGACGATCGCCGCGTTCGCGCGGGAGAGGAGGTCGTAGAGCTGGTTCAATCGGCGGATCTGGTCTTCCGCGCGCTTCCTCTCCGTGATGTCCCGGATGACGTACTGGATGAACGGCCGGCCGTCGACCTCGATCCGCCTCCCGCTGAAGTCGACCGGGAAGAGGGAGCCGTCCTTGCGCCGGTGGGTCGTCTCGAGGTGGAGGGCGCCCTCGGCCAGAAGGCGCTGGAACGCCTCCCGGGCCGCCGCCTCCTGCCCGGGCGGACGGAGGATGCTCGCCTCGGCCCCGATCAGCTCGTCACGCGAGTAGCCGTACGCCTCGCAGGCCTTCCGGTTCACCTCCACGAGGCGGAACCGATCGTCGGTGAGGAGGACGAGGTCGTTCGACGCCTCCGACAGCAGCGTGAAGTGCCGCGCGACGGCGTCCCGCTCGGCCGCGAGCTGCTTCTCCCGCCAGGCATGGCGGACGCGCAGCCCCCGCCACCAGGAGAGGGTCGCCAGGGCGGCGCCGGACAGCAGCGCCAGGTTGAAGAGAGCGATGCCGGCGAGCCGCCGCTGGAGAGGGCGATAGACCTCGGCGGCGTCGCGCCGGACGACGAGCGACCAGTCCGTGCCGGGGACCCTGCGAACGGCGCCGAAGCTCTCGACCCCGCGGTCGTCGCGTCCCTCGACCGCCCCTTCTTCGCCTCGGGCGGCCCGTGCGAGGAGCGAATCACTCGAGGCGTCCGCGCTGCGGGTCCGCCGGACACCGTCCGACTCGAAGACGATCGTCGCCTCCGCGCCCCTTCCGCGGACGACCAGGACCTCTTCGCTCGGGCTGGCTCCCGGCGCGCGGGCGAGGAGCTCGTCGAGCTGCTCTCTCGCCGACGCCCCGAGGACGACGTACCCCGAAGGGCTCCCCGCGGGGTCGATCCCGTCCACGGCCGCCACGACCCGGACGACGACCGGAAGCCCCTCCTCCGCGACCGGCTCGGCCACCACCACGCCGGGCGTCGATCGGGCCTCCTCGAACGCCTTCAGGGCCCCGGGATCGGCCTCCATCGCGGGCCCCGCCTGCTCGACGACCCCGCCCCGCGCGTCGAGGAGGAGAACGGAACGGCCCGGGTGGAGCTCCGCATACTTCTCGACCTCCTGGCGCAGGTCTCGCCGCGCGTCGGCGGAGACGGGGCGGTCCGGGCCCGCGCCGAGGACCGTCCGCAGCTCCACCCCCGTCGCCATGAGGCGCGCGTCGAGCTTCAGCGCGTCGATCCGGCTCGCGGCGCGCGCGGCCTTCACCTCTGCCGTCGCGGAGAGCGAGGCGAGAGCGGAGGCCCGCTTCTCGGCGACGGAGCGCTCGTGGAGGACGTATCCGGCCCCGGCGACGGCCGCCGAGAGGACGACGAAGACGACGACGGGAGCCCACGCCCCCGCCGTCAGCCGCTCGCCGCTCTCCAGGTCGACCCCCCCGCCGAAGCGTTGCGCCGACCGGACGGCGATCGCGAAGACGAACACGGCGCTCAGGAGGACGAAGAGGACTCCCTTCGCGCTCTGGACGGTCGTCATCCTCTCCGGGTCCACGACCGCGCGGACGACGTCGTCGGAAAAGATGATCCAGAGGAGGCCGAGCGAGGCATATCCGACCGCGGCCGCGAGAGCCGTGCGTCGCACCCCGGGCGCCGCCGGTCGTGAGCTCCCCTCTGCCGTCATTCCTCTGCCCGCGGAGCGCCCCCGCGTCTTTCGAGTATAGGCGCCGGGACCCGCGTCAGGAGCCGGACGGGATCTTCGACCAGTCGATCTGCGAGCCCCAGGCGCTGTGGGGGACGAGGAAGACGGCGAGCGTCGCGAGCGCGGCGACCACGACGGCAGCGCGGGCCGCGCGCCCACCGCGGGCGCGGAACGCGGCCACGCCCCACGCCAGGACGGCGACGGCGGTCTTGTTGTCGGTCAGGTCGGTCCCGAAGGGCCAGCCGGTCCAGTAGGCCCCGAACGCCGCCTTCTGGACGAGCGGCCCGAGGAGGAGACCGCCGACCGCGAGGAGGACGAGGGCGGCGAGCGAGATTCCGAGGAGGCGCTTCTCTCCGCGCAGGGCGAGGAGCCCTGCGGCGTTCGCGACGAGCATCCCCCCGAACATCGCGACGATGTGCGGGACGAGGACGACCGGCGAGACCGCCCCCTTGAAGCGGGTGACCGCCGGGCGCTCCGGGAAGAGCGCCGTCTCGCTGCCTCGGGCGAGTCGCACCTGGTACTCGAGCTTCCCGGCCGGAGGCTGATGCGGCAGGGCCGCCCGGAGCGTCTCCCCGTCCCGGACCATCGGAAGGACGGCGAACGCGTCGTTCGTCGGGTAGCGCCGCCAGGCAACGCTACCGCTCACCGCCCGGTCGGCAGCCCGCACGACGACCGGCTGGTCCCCTTCGCCCCCGTGCGAGCGGAGGAGGCGCAGGCGAACCTCGGTCCCGCCGAGCGTCACCGCGCCGCGGACGGGATGGGTCGGTCCGGTCAGCCGTTGAAAGACCGCCGAGGCGAGCGTGAGGAGGAGGGCGAGGAGCCAGAGTCCGACGCGACTGCGCATGCGGCGCGAAGGATAGCCCGGCAGCTGGGGCATCATCCCGGTCCGGAGGTCCCGATGCGCGTCTCCCGAGGCCTGCGAACCGCCCTGCTCTTCTCGACGCTCCTGGCGTCCGCCGCCGCGCCCGGATCGCCGCAGGCGCCCGCCACCGAAGCGTTCGTCTCCGGACCATGGCTCGAGACGCAGCTCCCTCCCTCCGTCGTCCTGCTCGATGCGAGGCCGTTCCGGGAGTTCCTCTCCGGGCACCTCCCCGGAGCGCAGAGCGTCTCCCCCGAGAACCTCCGCTCCACCTCCGGCGGCGTCCCGGCGGCCCTCTACCCGCCCGAGATCCTCGATGCCGTCTTCGCCCGCGTCGGAGTCGGCGCGAAGGCCCGTGTCGTCGTCTACGGAGCCGGGACGGACGTCGACGCGACGTACGTCGCGACGGCCGCGCGAATCGCCGGCGCCGCCCACGTCCACGTCCTCGACGGCGGCTTCACGCGCTGGACGGCGGAGGGCCGACCCGTGACGCGCGAGCGGGTCCTCTCGCCCGCGGCAATGCCAGACCGCCGGGTCGACGCCCGCCTCCTCGTCTCCGGCGCCGAGGCCCGGAAGCGCGTGGGCGACGGGAGGACCGTTTTCCTCGACGTCCGGCCGGCCGAGCAGTGGCTCGCCGGCCGAATTCCCGGAGCGAAGAACCGCTTCTGGAAGGAGGACGTCGCCGACGGCTCGCTGCGGCCGCTCGCCGACCTCCGCGACGAGCTCGAGGCGGCCGGCGTCTCGTGGGAGAGGCCCGTCGTCGTCTACTGCAACAGCGGGCACCAGGCGTCCGAGGCGCTCTGGCTCCTCCGCGAGGCGCTCGGGCACCCGGACGCCCGGCTCTA
>JAKLER010000376.1 GCA_022711615.1 Acidobacteriota bacterium | reverse complement strand
ACGGCGCCCCGCGGATCACCGACGGTCTCCTTCGCGGCGAGGCCGCGACCTCCTGGATGCGCCGCGAGACGCTGCGCCTGCGCGGGCTCGCCGAGGACGCCGCGGAGCGGATCTCGGGCGTGCGCCTCGCCGCCGACGGCGGTCTCCCCGAGCCGGCCCTCGTCCGGACCCTTCCCCACGAGGAGGCGCTCCGGCTTTCCCACCTCCTCCTCTCCACCGCTTCCGACGAAGAGAGGTCTACTTGAAGCTACCGGCCCTCGTCTCGTTCACAGCCGGCCTCGTCCCCGCCCTGGCGGCAGGCTGGCTCCTCTTCCCGCGCCTGATCTACAAGACCGAGGCTCAGCCCCTTCCCTTCAACCACAAGGTCCACGCCGAGCAGGGAATGGCCTGCGGCGACTGCCACGCCGTCGCGGAGGACGGCCGCTTCGCCGGCATGCCGACGACCGAGAGCTGCGCCGGGTGTCACGCCGAGAAGGGCGAGAACCCGGCGGTCAACGCCCTCGTCGAGCGCTACGTCGAGCCTGGGGTCGAGATCCCGTGGCTCTCGAACGCCCGCCAGCCCGACAACGCGTACTTCCCGCATGCCGCGCACGTGACCGGCGAGAAGGTCGCCTGCGCGCGCTGCCACGGCCCGCACGGGGAGTCGACCGCCGTGCGCCCCGTCCAGGTGAACCGCCTCTCCGGCTACCCGCGCGACATCTGGGGCCCCTCGATCTCGCGCCTCCGGCGCGAGGAGTGGCAGGGGATGAAGATGTCCGACTGCATCGCGTGCCACCGCGCGGGCGGGCGCGAGAGCGCCTGCATCGACTGCCACAAGTGAAGAGGACGGCATGAAGCTCGAAGTCTCCCGCCGCGACCTCCTCCTCGCCGGAACCGGCGCCGCCGCCGGGATCGCCCTGTCGCCGGTCCCCTGGAAGGCCCTCGACGACCTCTCCATCTGGACGCAGCGTCCCCCGACGCCGACGCCGCGCCCGGCCGGGCCGCTCGCGTTCCGCTTCACGTCGTGCACGCTCTGCCCCGCCGCCTGCGGGCTGAAGGCGCGCTCGTTCGGGCCGCAGCCCGTCGGCTTCTCCGGCGTCCCCGGACACCCCGCGAGCGACGGCGGCCTCTGCCCGCTCGGGCTGACCGCCCACCACCTCGCGAAGCACCCGCTCCGCGCCGTCGCCCCCGAGCGCGTCTCGGGCGGGAAGCGCGAGACGATCGACCGCGCCGCCGCTTCCGCCGCCCTCTCCGCCGCGATCGCCGCCGCCGCGAAGGACCCGAAACGCTCCCTCCTCGTCGTCGACGGCCGTCCCGGCCGAAGCCTTTCGCGCACATTTCGGGCTCTCGCCGCGGCGACGAACGGGCGCTACGCCGTTCCCGGATCTCCCTCGCCGGCCCTCGACACCCTCGCGGCCCGTTTCGACGGCCCTCTCTCGCTCGGCGTCGACCTCTCGAAGGCCCGCCGCGTCGTCTCCTTCGGGACGCCGGTCCTGACGGACGCCGGGACGCCCGGCCTCCTCCCGCGCCTCCGCGCCGAGGGGCGCCGGAAGCCGAAAGGCGAGCGGCTCGAGGTCGTCCACGTCGGGGCGACCCGGACGAAGAGCGCCGGCTTCGCCGACCGCTTCGTCCCGATCGCCCCCGGTACCGAAGCCGCTCTCGCCCTCGGCCTCGCCCACGTCCTCCTCGACGAGAAGCTCGCCGACGCGGCGTTCCTCGCCGCGCGGACGACGGGCCTCGCCGGGCTCGAGGCGCTCGCGGCCCGCTTCGCCCCGCCCCTCGTCGAGCAGAAGACGGGCGTCCCCGCGGGCGACGTCGTCGCGCTCGCGCGTGACCTCGCGGCGAGCCGCCCGGCCGTCGTCCTCGGAGGCGACCCGGCCGAGCCGCTCTCCGCCGAGGCCGACGCCGCGATCGCCGCCCTGAACCTCCTCCTGGGCGCGCCGTCCGGCCCGCTCGTCGCGCGCCGCGCGGCGCCTTCCGAGCCGGACGGCGACGCGAAGCTCGCCGCGGTCACCGCTCTCGACGCGGTGCCCGAGCGCTCCGTCAGCCTCCTCCTCCTCGACGGGACGGTCCCCGAGGGGCTCGTCCCCTGGGCGCGACTCGAGAAGCTCCTCGCCGACGGCGCCGTCGTGGCGAGCTTCTCCGCGTTCCGCGCCGGCCTCGGCGAGAAGGCGACGCTCCTCGTACCCGGTCCCGCGCCGCTGGAAGAGGCGGTCGAGCTGGACGGCCCGGCCGACGCGCCGCTCGCGACGTTCGCCCTCGCCCCCGCTCTCCTCGCCCCGCCGAAGGAGCTCGTCCTCCCCGAGGAGCTCCTCCGCGAGGCGGCCTCCGCCGCGGGTTTCGAGCTCCCGGCGCCGCCGGCCGGCCGCGCCGCGGCGATCGTGGCGGCGAAGCGCGGGCAGCTCTTCGACCCCTCCACGGCGACGACGACCCCGGTCTCCTCGCTCGCCGACGCCGCGGCCCTCGAGACGGCCTTCGCGGCCGGCGCCTGCTGGGTCGACGACCCGGCCCCCGCCCCCGCCGGACGTTTCGCGCTCCTCTCCGACGGCGAGGCGCCGCGCCTCCTCGAGTCGGCCCTCGGCGCGCCCGGCCCCGAGCCGGCCCGCGTCGCGGCCCTCCCGCGCACGGCCCTCTCCGCCGCCCCCTCCTCCCCGCTCCTCACGAAGCTGACCCGCGAGACGGCGCTCTTCCCCGCGCCGTCCGCCGCGAAGGCGTGACCATGACCGCCACCCAGCAGACCTCCACCCTCCCGACCCACCGCTACACGCTCGTCGTCGACCTCGACCGCTGCAACGGCTGCGGCTCCTGCGCGACCGCCTGTGCCGTCGAGAACAACATCCCGCCCGCTCCCGAGCGCTCGAACGTGAGGACCGGCGTCGTCTGGCTGCGCGTCCACGACGTCGCCACCGTCGATCCCTCGGGGCGCTCGACGTTCGTCCCGATTCCCTGCCAGCAGTGCGACGAGCCCCCCTGCGTCGACGTCTGCCCCCAGCGCGCGGTCGAGTACGACCCGCGCACCGGCATCGTCGGCCAGATCCCCGTCCGCTGTCTCGGCTGCCGCTACTGCATGGTCGCCTGCCCCTACCACACGCGCTCGTTCAACTGGTGGAGCCCGGAGTGGCCCGAGGGGATGAAGGCCTCCCTCAACCCCGACGTCTCGATCCGCCAGCGCGGCGTCGTCGAGAAGTGCAACTTCTGCGTCCAGCGCCTCCAGGCGGCCCGCGCGAAGACCTCCGCCGCCGGCAAGACCGACATCGACCCGGCCGACTACGTCCCCGCCTGCGTCGAGGCGTGCCCGTCGCGGGCGCTCTCCTTCGGCGACGCGAACGACGCGGACGGCGAGGTCGCGAAGCTCGCGAAGGACCCGGAGAGCTTCCGCCTCCTCGCCGCCCTCGGGACCTCTCCGAAGGTCCTCTACCGCTCGTCGGACCCCGTCGTCCGCGAGCGCCTCTCCCGCACGGGGGTGACGCGTGGATGACACCCTGATCGCCCGCGGCCTGAAGCGGACCCCGCTGCCGCGATTCCTCCTCTGGCTCCTCCCGTGGGTCGGCGTGCTCGCGTTCGGCCTCTACGCCGTCTACCTCTGCTTCGCCCTCGGCCTGAACCAGACGAACATGGACAACCGGTTCGCGTTCGGCCTCTGGATCTACCTCGACCTGACGGTCATCGCCCTCGGCGCCGGCGCCTTCTTCACGGGCTTCCTCCTCTACATCCTGAAGAGGAAGGAGCTGAAGGCGGTCATCAACAGCGCCGTCGTCATCGGCTTCATCTGCTACAGCGGCGCCGTCGGCATCCTGATGGTCGACGTCGGCCAGCCGCTCCGCGCCTGGTTCACGTTCTGGCACCCGAACGTCCACTCGATGCTCACCGAGGTGACGTTCTGCATCACGATCTACCTCTGCGTCCTGGCGATCGAGTACCTGCCGCTCGTCCT
>JAKLER010000375.1 GCA_022711615.1 Acidobacteriota bacterium | reverse complement strand
CGGCCGTTCGCGATCGAGACGACCGCGGGTCCCATGGTGTCGTCGAAGAAGGCGGCGAGGATCCCGCCCTGGACGGCGCCCCAGGGGTTCGTCATCTCCTCCGTCGGGCGGAAGAGGCAGCGGACCCTTCCGGGCGCCTGCTCGAGGACCTCGCCGTTGAGGTACTCGAACGTCGGGGGCGGGAGCCTCGGCGTCATCCCCTCTACCAGCCCTTCGGCTGCCCCTTCGTCTGCTCGTCGAGCCACTTCTGGAGCGGCGCGAAGTAGTCGAGGACGGCCGTCGCGTCCATCTCGCGCTGGCCGGTGAGGGCCTCGAGCGCGTCGGGCCACGGCTGGCTCTGCCCCATCTCGAGCATCCGGATGAGTTTCGCCCCGGCTTCCTTGTTCCCGTAGATCGAGCAGGTGTGGATCGGATCGGTGCAACCGGCCGTCTTCGCGAGGGCGCGGTGCATCTGGAACTGGAGGACGTGGGCGAGGAAGTAGCGCGAGTAGGGGACGCCCGCCGGGATGTGGTACTTCGCGCCCGGGTCGAAGTCGGCCTCGGAGCGCGCGACGGGCGGGGCGACCCCCTGGTACTTCAGCTTGAGGTCCCACCACGCCTCGTTCCACCTCGCCTCCGGGACCTCGCCGGAGAAGGCCTGCCACCGCCACTTGTCGATGAGGAGGCCGAACGGCAGGAAGGCGATCTTCTCGAGCGCCATGTTGAGGAGGTAGCCGACGTCCTTGCCGGGAGGAGGCGTCTTCGTAAGGAGCCCGACCTTCTTCAGGTACTCGGGCGTAAGAGAGAGGGCGATGACGTCGCCGATCGCCTCGTGGAAGCCGTCGTTCGCGCTGTCGCGGAAGAGGACGGGCTGGCGGTTGTAGGCGCGCTGGTAGACGTTGTGCCCGAGCTCGTGGTGAACGGTCGCGAAGTCCTCCGCGTTGATCTCGATGCACATCTTCAGCCGCAGGTCGTCGACCCAGTCGACGCACCAGGCGCTCGCGTGACAGACGACCTCGCGGTCGCGCGGGCGGGTGAAGAGCGAGCGCTCCCAGAACGTCTTCGGGAGGGTCTCGAAGCCGAGAGACGTGAAGAAGCCCTCCCCGTAGCGCACCATCTGCCGCGCGTCGGTCTTCTTCTCGACGAGGATCTTCGTCAGGTCGTAGCCCGGGTCCGCGTCCTTCGGCGCGAGGACCGGGTAGAGGTTCCCCCAGGCCTGCGCCCACATGTTGCCGAGGAGGTGCGCCGGGATCGGCCCCTTCTCGGGGACGACGTCCTTGCCGTACTGCTCGCGGAGCTTCATCCGGACGTAGGCGTGGAGCGAGACGTAGAGGGGCTTCACCTGCTCCCAGAGCCGGTCGAGCTCCTTCGCGTAGGCGTCGGGCGGCATGTCGTACTTGCTCCGCCACATCGCGCCCATGTCGGCGAAGCCGAGCTCCTTCGCGCCGGCGTTCCCGAGCTCGACGTAGCGGGCGTAGTCCTTCCGGAGCCCCGCCCCGACCTCGTGCCAGCCGGCCCAGAGCGCGGCGAGCTCCTTCGGGTCGCGGCTCGTCGCGAGGCGCTGGGAGATCTCCTCGAGGGAGAGCGGCTCGCCGCCGGGCGGCGTCCACTTGCCGCGGCCGTAGGCCGCTTCCATCCCGGCGGCGATCCGGGCGAGCGCCTCGCTCTTTGCGGGATCGGACGGCGCGGCCAGGACGAGGGAGAGCTTCAGGAGCTTCAGCTTCCGGGCCGTCTCGGCGTCGAGGGCGAGGCCGTCGAAGCGGGTCGCCTCCTTCGCGAGGCCGGCCGCGAGCTCCATCCGGCGCTGGTTCCCGTCCGCGGCGATCCGCTCGGTGTCCTCGGTGATGAAGTTCGAGGCGACCCAGTTCGCGCGCTCGGCGGCGATCGAGGCCTTCAGGAGCTGCTCTTCGGCCTTCTCGACGAAGGCCTTCGCGTCGGCGGGGGTCGGCGCCTGGGCGGCGCCCGTCATCGGGACGAGGAGGAGAAGGAGGAGGGTGGGGAGGGTCTTCTGCATGCGCTCATCGCTCCGGCCGAGGATCATCCCACGCGGTCCGCCTGCTGCTAACGTTCGCCCCACCGCCCCCCAGGGAGGTCCCGTCATGCGCCTTCGCGTCCTCGCCCCGGCCGCAGCCCTCGCCTTCGCCGCTCTCGGCGCTCGGGCCGCCGAGCCCCCGGCGCCCCTCGCCGCGTTCGTCCGCGAGAGCTACACGAAGTACGAGCACCTCGTTCCGATGCGCGACGGGACGCGCCTCTTCACGGCGGTCTACGTCCCGAAGGACGCGGGCCCCGCGAAGCGTTACCCGATCCTGATGAACCGGACGCCGTACTCCGTCGCCCCCTACGGCGTCGACGCGTATCCGGCCTCCCTCGGGCCGTCGGAGGCCGCGGCGCGCGAGAAGTTCGTCTTCGTCTACCAGGACGTTCGGGGCCGGATGATGTCGGAAGGGACGTTCGTCGACGTGCGGCCCGTCCTCCCGACGAAGGGACCGAAGGACGTCGACGAGACGACGGACGCATTCGACACCGTCGACTGGCTCGTGAAGAACGTCCCGCACAACAACGGGAAGGTCGGGACGTGGGGGATCTCCTACCCCGGCTTCTACGCGGCCCTGGCCGCGATCGACGCGCACCCGGCGCTCGTCGCCGTCTCGCCGCAGGCCCCGGTCGCCGACTGGTTCGCGGGCGACGACTTCCACCACAACGGCGCGCTCTTCCTCGCGGCGGCGTTCAACTTCTACGTCCGCTTCGGCCAGCCCCGCGAGGGACCGACGACGAAGTGGGCGCCGCGCTTCGACCACGGGACGATGGACGGCTATCGCTTCTTCCTCGAGGCGGGCTCGGCCGTCGGCCTCTCGAAGCACATGAAGGGGGTCGCCTTCTGGGACGACCTGATGGCCCACGAGACGTACGACGCCTACTGGCAGGCCCGGAACACCCGACCGCACCTGAAGGGGATCCGGCCGGCCGTCCTGACGGTCGGAGGCTGGTACGACGCGGAGGACGCCTTCGGCGCGCTCGAGACCTACCGGGCCGTCGAGAGGCAGAGCCCCGGCGCGAGCAACCGGCTCGTCGTCGGCCCCTGGTGGCACGGCGGCTGGGCGCGAAGCGACGGCGAATCCCACGGGCGGGTCACCTTCGGGCAGAAGACCTCCGTTCGCTACCGCGAGGAGGTCGAGCTCCCCTTCTTCCTCCATCACCTCAAGGGGGCCCCCGACCCGAAGCTCCCCGAGGCGACCGTCTTCGAGACTGGAAGGAACGTCTGGCGCTCCTTTGACGCCTGGCCGCCGCGCGAAGCGAAGGCGACCGCCTTCCGCCTCGGCGCGGGCGGCGTCCTCTCCGCCGACGCGCCGCCTTCCGGGAGCGCGGTCGCCGCCGAGTGGGTGAGCGACCCGGCGAAGCCGGTGCCGTACGTCGAGTCGGTCGATATCGGGATGGACGCCGAATACATGACGGCCGACCAGCGCTTCGCCGCGCGCCGTCCCGACGTCGCCGTCTGGCAGACGCCGCCGCTCGAGGCGGACCTCACCGTCGCCGGACCGATCGAGGTGAGCCTCTCCGTCTCGACGAGCGGGACCGACGCCGACTGGGTCGTGAAGCTCATCGACGTCTGGCCCGACGACGTTCCCGTCGAGGCGTGGGAGTGGACGCCGCGCAACACCTGGGACGAGAAGCCGACCCGCTCGAAGCTCGGCGGCAACCAGCAGCTCGTCCGCGGCGAGCCGTTCCGCGGACGGTTCCGGAAGAGCCTCTCCTCGCCCGAGCCGTTCACGCCGGAGAAGGTGGAGGCGGTCGCCTTCCGGATGCCCGACGTCCTTCACACGTTCCGGCGCGGGCACCGCGTGATGGTGCAGGTGCAGAGCAGCTGGTTCCCGCTCGTCGACCGAAACCCGCAGACGTTCGTCCCGATTCGCACCGCGAAGGAGAGCGACTTCCGCCCGGCCACGATGCG
>JAKLER010000374.1 GCA_022711615.1 Acidobacteriota bacterium | reverse complement strand
CGGTCCTCGAGACGTTCGCCCGCCACGTCGACCGCGGGATGGTCCCGAACCGCTTCCCCGACGAGGGGACCGAGCCCGAGTACAACAACGTCGACGGCACGCTCTGGTTCGTCGAGGCGGTCCGCGCGTACTACCAGGCGACGCGGGACGACGCGTTCCGGCGGCACGTCTACCCGCTGCTCGTCGAGATCGTCGAGCGGCACCTGCGCGGCACGCGCTTCGGCATCCGCTGCGACGTGGACGGTCTCCTGACGTCCGGCGAGCCGGGCCAGCAGCTCACCTGGATGGACGCGAAGGTCGACGGCCGCGTCGTCACGCCGCGCGCCGGCAAGCCGGTCGAGGTGCAGGCGCTCTGGCACAACGCCCTGCGGGTCGTCAGCCTCTACGCCGCCGACCTCGGCGACGCGTTCACGGCGGCCCGCCTCCTCGCGATCGCCGACCAGGCGCGGGAGAGCTTCTCGGCGCTCTTTTGGGACGAACGCCTCGGCTGGCTCGCCGACGTGGTCGGAACGGACGGGACGCGCGACCTTTCCCTCCGCCCCAATCAGCTCTTCGCCCTCTCGCTCCACAGGCCCCTCCTCACCGGTCGGCGGGCCGAGAGGGCGCTCCTCGCGATCGAGGAGAGGCTCCTCACCCCGTACGGCCTGCGCACCCTCGACCCCGCTCACCCCGACTACCGAGGCCGCTTCGAGGGCGGTCCGGCGGAGCGGGACGCGGCGTATCACCAGGGGAGCGCCTGGCCCTGGCTCCTCGGACCCTTCGTCGACGCGCACCTGGCCGTCCGAGGGAGGTCGCCCGAGAGCCGCCGGCGCGCCTCGGCCTGGCTCGCGCCCCTCCTCGAGCACCTCCTCGGCCCGGGGCTCGGCCAGCTTCCGGAGGTCTTCGACGGAGACCCGCCCCACCGCGCGGGCGGCTGCGTGGCCCAGGCCTGGAGCGTCGGCGAGGTGCTCCGCGCCGCGCTGAAGACGGGCGGCTGAGCGGGCCGGTCAGTCCCGGCCGGAGCCGCTCCCGGCTCCCCACTCGGTGTGGAACAGCTCCCCGCGCGGGCGGTCGACCCGTTCGTAGCGGTGCGCGCCGAAGTAGTCGCGCTGCGCCTGGAGGAGGTTCGCGGGAAGGCGCGCGCTCCGGTACCCGTCGTACCAGGCGAGGGCGGCCGAGAGGCCGGGAGCCCAGACGCCCGAGAGCGCCGCCGCCGAGACGACCCGGCGCCAGGCGTCCTGGGCCTCCCCGACCTTGCCGCGGAACCAGGGGTCGAGGAGGAGGTTCGGGAGCGCCGGCTCCGCCTCGTAAGCCTCCTTCACGCGGTCGAGGAAGGACGACCGGATGATGCAGCCCGCCCGCCAGAGGAGCGCGATCCCTCCGAAGCGAAGGCCCCAGCCGCGGCTCTCGGAAGCCGCCCGCATCAGGGCGAACCCCTGCGCGTAGGAGACGAGCTTGGCGGCGAAGAGCGCCTTCCCGAGGTCGTCCACGAACGCCGCGCGGTCGCCGGCGAAGGACGGCGCCGGGCCCGGGAGGAGCTTCGCGGCGGCGACCCGCTCCTCCTTCAGCGTCGAGAGGAACCGGGCCGAGACCGCCGTGTCGATCAGGCCGAGCGGCACGCCGAGCTCGAGCGCGGTGGCGCTCGTCCAGCGCCCCGTCCCCTTCTGCCCCGCCACGTCGAGGATCGCGTCGACGAGCGGGCGTCCGTCGGCGTCGCGCGCCGCGAGGACGTCGCGCGTCACCTCCACGAGGTAGCTGTCGAGGTCGCCCCGGCTCCATCCGTCGAAGACCCCGCTCATCTCCGCGGCGCCCATCCCGAGGAGGCGCTCCATGAGGTGGTAGGCCTCGCCGAGGAGCTGCAGGTCGCCGTACTCGATCCCGTTGTGGACCATCTTGACGAAGTGCCCGGCGCCGTCGCTCCCGACCCAGTCGCAGCACGGGGAGCCGTCGGGGGCCCGCGCCGCGATCGCGCGAAAGAGCGGAGCGACGATCGGCCACGCCGCCGCGGAGCCTCCGGGCATGATCGACGGGCCGAGGAGCGCCCCTTCCTCCCCCCCGGAGATCCCCGCGCCGACGTAGAGGAGCCCGCGCGCCTCCAGGTCCCCCGCCCGCCGCGCCGAGTCCTCGAATCGGGAGTTGCCGCCGTCGATCAGGACGTCGCCCGGCGAGAGGTGCGCGACGAGGGCGTCGATCAGCCCGTCGACGGCCGGGCCCGCCTTCACCATCAGCATCACCCGGCGCGGGGTCTTCAGCGCGGCGACGAGCTCGGCGACCGACCGCGCGCCGACGACGTTCCGCCCCTTCGCCCGCCCCGCGAGGAACGCGTCGACGCGCTCGACCGTCCGGTTGTGGACGGCCACCCGGAACCCCCGGCTCTCGAAGTTGAGGACGAGGTTCTCGCCCATGACGGCGAGGCCGATCAGGCCGATGTCCGCGCGTGGGTCCGTCATCCCTCGCCTCCTCGGGCCGGTGCGCCGGCTCTCCTCGATGATCCCCCATTCGGCGCTCGAGCCGTGCCGCGGCCTTCGCGCCGGGGCCGCCGCCGTTTCCTCCGCTTCGTTTGACTCCCTCCCGTCCTCTGTTATGGTTCGCCGCTGCAAGGAGATAGCGGGGAGGAGCGATCCTCTTTCGCCGGGGAGAAGGATGCCGACTCGCCTCGAAGAGTCCCTCGGACGCGACATCGACCGGATTCGCCAGCAGCTCCTCGAGATGTCCGCCCTCGCCGAGCGGAACCTCCGAGACTGCGTCGAGGCGATGAAGGGGGGCGAGCGGGCCCGCGCCTACGCCGTCATCCTGCGCGACCAGCTGATCGACGAGAAGGAGAAGGAGATCGACCGGCTCTGCCTCGAGTTCCTCGTGCGGCAGCAGCCCGTCGGCTTCAACCTCCGCCTCGCCTACAGCGCGATCAAGATCAACCTCGAGCTGGAGCGGGTCGGGGACTACGCCGAGAGCATCGCCCGCCAGGTGCTCCGCCTCGAGAAGCTCCCGGCGACGCCCGAGACCCACACCGGGCGCCTCGTCGAGATGGCCGACCTCGCGATCCCGATGATCCACGACGCCACCCGGGCGTTCCTGGCCCAGGACGCCGACCTCGCCCGCGCCGTCGTCGCGCGCGAGCCGGCGGTGGACGCGCTCCTCGGGACGCTCGTCACCGAGCTCCTCGACGAGGTGAGCGCGGGGCGGATCGGGGCCGAGATGCTCGTCGCGCTCTCGACGATCGGGCGCCGCTTCGAGCGGGTCGCCGACCAGGCCCGGAACGTCTGCATGGAGACGCTCTACATGTGCACCGGGCAGTACGCGAAGCACCCCGGCGCCGAGACGTTCCGCGTCCTCTTCGTCGGCGAGCACAACGCCTGCCGGAGCCAGATGGCCGAGGCGATCGGGCAGTCGCTCGACCAGAGCCGCTTCCTCTTCTCGAGCGCCGGCCTCTCGCCGCGCGCGATCGACCCGCGGACGGCCGAGTTCCTCACGGAAAAGGGCTACGACGCCGCGCGCATGGCCCCGAAGGGGACGGACCAGGTCCCGAACCTCGACTACTACAACGTCATCGTCGGCGTCGCGCCCGAGGCTCAGAGCCTCTTCCCCCGCACGCCGCGCAACCTCGTCTACCTCGACTGGAGCACCGCCGACCCGTCGCGCGCCGCGGGCTCCCCCGAGGAGGTCCGCGCCGCCTACCAGGCCACCTACGAGTTCCTCGAACGGAACATCCGCGACCTCGTCGGCGCCGTCCTCGACGGCACGCACGACTGACGGCGGGAGCCGCGCCCGGAGCCCATGCCCCGAGCCGCATTCGCAAGACCGCTCCTCCTCCTCGCCGCCGTCGCGGCGCTCGGGCTCCCCGCCTGCGGACGCCGCGACGGGGGCGCGTCTCCCTCGAACGTGATCCAGAACAAGGGCTCCGACACGATGGTCAACGTCGCCCAGGTCTGGGCCGAGGCGTACCGGAAGGCCG
>JAKLER010000373.1 GCA_022711615.1 Acidobacteriota bacterium | reverse complement strand
CGAGCGGAGGTTCAGCGAGTACTTCGCGACGGCCGTCCAGCCGGAGAGGTCCCAGCCGAGGCGCCCTTCGAGGCGGGTGACGAAGTGGTCGGAGGGGACGCGATACGACGGGTCGGCATCCTCGCCGCCCGCGTAGTCGCGCCAGACCCCGCCGAGCGTCGCCGTCGCCTTCAGGTGGCGCGAGATCGGGTAGCCGACGTTCAGGTTCGCGGCGAAGGAGCGCGCCTTCACCGTCGTCGCGTCGACCTTCTCCCCGTCTTCGAAGAGCGAGTCGTCGCCCCGGATCAGGTTCGCGAAGGCGTCGAGCCCGAGGTCGAGGTTCGTCCCGAAGAGGTTCGGGTCGTTGTACGAGCCCGCGAAGATCGGGCCGCCCCAGAAACCCTGGAGCTGCTTCTTCTTCTTCCCGGCGTCGAGGTCGATGTAGTAGAGGCCGAGGAGCGGGAGCGGGTAGTCGAACGAGTCGTCGTAGAAGACGCCGCCGAGGCCGAAGAGGCGCGAGGTCTTCGCGTCGTCGACGACGACCCGCTCCCCGTCCTTCTTCTTTTCGAGGTAGCGGACCCCCTGGTCGGTGTCGCGCACCATCACCTGGTCGCCCGCGAGCGACGCGGCCTTCCGCTCCGCGAAGTCGGCCGGGTCGAGACGGACTTCGAGGAGCTCCGTCGTCCGCTCGAGCGTCGTCGTCCGCGAGAACGTCCGGAGGATCGACTGGCCGCGAGTCAGGACGGGCTGAAGCAGGGCGGGCCCGCCGTCGGGCGCCGCCACCTCGGCGAAGTCGGTCGTCTCGTCGACCGACTGGACCTCGCCCGTCAGGTTCAGCTGCTTCGCGGCGACGCGCCGGAGCGAGAAGTCGGCCTTGCCGATGTAAACCTTACCCGAGTAGATCGCCTTCGCCTTGAAACCGGCGCTCGGCTCGAACGCGACGACCCAGCAGGGGACGCCGCCGACCTCGTCCTCGCCGTCGAGGACGTAGCGGTACGCCTCGTTGAACGTCAGCTCGAGCGGGAGCTCGGAGACCTTCTCGGGTTGCAGCAGCGGCAGCTCGGGGATCTTCTTCCCCTTCCAGCGCACGCCGTTGACGTAAGCCGTCTGCCAGGCCCAGTCGAAGCCCTTCCCACGCTCGTAGAAGAACGGACCCTCGAACGTCAGCTCGAAGGAGGTGGGGAAGCCCTCGAGGCGGAAGCGGTACGACGTCCGGTTCACGGCGGTGAAGCGGGTCCAGCGGGCGTCGCGCCCGGCGCGCCACGCCTGGTGCCGCGCGAGGATCTCCTCCACCGTCAGGCCGCGGGTCGCGGTGACGTCCGTCGAGGCGCGGGTCGCCTCCTCCGGCGCCTTCTCGCGGGCGGTCAGGACGAGCGCCAGCGGGCCGTTCGCGGTCGTCAGCGAGAGGCGGGGCGTTCCGGACTTCGGCAGGTCGAAGGAGCGCGAGCGGCCGGTCGCGAGCTCGCGGACCTCGGCCGTCGTGTACGAGGGGCCGTCCAGCTCGAGGACGAAGGGGCCGCGGGCGGGGGAGCCGGTCTCGTCCGCGCTCGTCACGAGGACGACGCCGCCGAGGTCGGTCCCCTTCGCGAGGCGCAGGACCGACAGCGCCTTCCCGTCCGGGGTCTTCGCCGTCGCGCTCCGGCCGTCGCGGCTGACGTCGCCCGAGAGGAGCGCGCCGAGCCGGTCGAGGAGCGGGGCGCCGGAGTCGTCCGCGAGCGGCGCCGCGACGACCGGGGAGTCGACGGTCGAGAAGCGGGCGGCGAGGTCGACGAGCGCACCGGCGTCCGCGACCTGCGGCGCCGTCACGAGGAGCGGGCGCGCGAACGAGAGGCCGTCCGCGGCCTGCCTCACCGCTTCCGGCGTCGTCGAGGCGTCGTCGAGGTCGAGGCCGAGGAGGTCGACGAACGCCGCCGCTTCCTCGGAGAGGATCTCCTGCGCCCCTGGCGGGAAGAGCCCGCCGCCCGCGGGCTGATGGAAGAGGACGGCGATTCGGGCCGTCGGCCCGACCGACCGCGCGATCGCGGCCGCCTTCATCAGGAGCCAGCGGCGCGAGCGGACCTCGCCCGAGAGGTCGGGAAGCGAGAGGACGAAGAGGTCCGCCTCACGGGCCGAGGCGAGGAGCGCACCGAGCCCCGGCACGAGGGAGTCGGGGGTCACGGCCTCCGCCTCGCGCGCGTTCTCGGGCACCTTCACCTCGGGCAGCTCGACGAGGAGCCCGGCCCGCCGGCCGGCCGCCCGCGCCTCGGCGAAGAGGCGGCGGACGCGTTCCGGCGTCGCCGGCACGCCCACGTCGGCGGCCCGGGCCTCGACGAGGAGGCCCGGCGCGTTCGCGGAGAGGCTTCCGGGAGCCGGTCCGGCGGCGGGCGGCGCCGTCGCCTCCGGGCGGACGACGACCCAGGGGGTGAGGTGGGGCCGCTCGGGAGGGGCGGCGAGGGCCGACGCGAGCGCCAGCGAGGCAAGGCTGATCATGGCGCGAGTTATACGCAATCGCCGGGCCGTGCGTTCGGAACGTGCGTCACGTCGGGACGCGTCCCAAAAATGGAACGGGACGACTATCGGATTCGGGTGGGGGGAAAGACCTGGAACGGGAGCGTCGCCGGCTCGGGATCGATGAAGACCGTGCTCGTGTACACGAGGAACGGCTGGGTGGCCTCCACAGTCACCCATGCGAGCTCCTGTGGCCTCCAGGGAGCGCCGCTCTCTGCGATCGCAGCGAAGATCGGGAGCCCGTTGACCTGGTGGACCCTCCCGGGACCGAGCGTCACGGGGACCTCCAGCACGGGTTCGGGGTCTCCCTGCATGCGAAAGCTCCGGATCAGGAAGACGGCCTCCTCGCCGCCCGCGTTGAAGAGTGTCACGTTTACTCGCCTGCTACCGTGCTGCTGGTACCCGCTGACGCAGTCCGTGACGACGCGCGGGCTCCCCAGGTCGACCGGACCCATGATCGTCGTCGCCCCCGCCGGAAACGGCTCCCTGAAGACGGGAAGCGGAGCCCGTCCCTCGCCGAGATCCGCGCTGCGTCCCGAACCAGCTCCCGAGCCACAACCAGAAGACACCAACTGGCGTCGTTCGACCTCCGCGCGGACGACCGCATTCTCGGGTGCCCGGATCACGGCGAACTGAACGATGTCCCTGTCGTTTGACGTCAGGAGCTGTCCGCTCTCGAGCGGGCCCAGCGTCATCGGTCTCGGCACTGGCACTTCGTACGGCCCCTCCGGACCGAAGAGGCCGGTAAGCGTCCGACGAAGTACGTTCTTGACGAGCGAGCGACGGGCGGAGTGGCCGAGCTTCGGGAGATCTGGCGCGGATGCGCGGCCTCTGCCGGACGCGAGGGGGATCAGGCGGGTGTCGGCGCGAAGGCCGCGGCCCAGCCCGTCGGGGTCAGCTCCTCGATCCGCGAGGCGGGATGCGTGGCCACCCGGAGCAGGACGTCCTTGAAGTATCGGAAGGGCTCGATCCCGGCCAGCTTGCAGCCCTGCGTCAGGGTGTAGATCAGCGCGGCCCGGCTGGCGCCGTCCTGGCTCCCGGCGAAGAGCCAGTTCTTCCTGCCCACAGCCACGATCCTCAGCTGGTTCTCGGCCCCGTTGTTGTCCGGCTTCAGGCGTCCGTCCAGAAGGTAGCGCCCGAGAGCCTCCCGCTGGTTGTGCAGGTATCGCAGCGCCTCTCCCAGGCCCGACTTCGGTAGGGCGGTGCGCGAGAGCTCCCCACGGACCCGGTCGATCTCCTCGAGGATCGGCATGGACTTCTCCAGGCGCAGGACGCGTCGCTCCTCGTGACTCAGACCCTCAGCCTGCCGCTCCACCTCGTAGAGCTTGCCGATCAGGGCGAGCACCTTCATCGCCTCGGGGTCCTGCTCCCGAGTGTCGAAGAACTTCCTTCGCGCGTGCGCCCAGCACCCCACCTCCACGAGCCGGCCCGTTCGGTACAGCGCGTCGTAGGCCGAGTAGGCGTCGGCCTGGAG
>JAKLER010000372.1 GCA_022711615.1 Acidobacteriota bacterium | reverse complement strand
CGGGCGTTCCGCCGGTCTCGGGCCGGCCGACGACGACCGCCGCGGCGGCGTGGTCCTGCGTCGAGAAGATGTTGCAGGAGACCCAGCGGACGTCCGCGCCGAGCTCGACGAGAGTCTCGATCAGGACGGCCGTCTGGACGGTCATGTGGAGGCTTCCCATGACGCGCTCGCCGGCGAGCGGCTTCTCGCCGCGGTGACGCTCGCGCAGGGCCATGAGGCCGGGCATCTCCTGCTCGGCGAGGCGGATCTCCTTGCGGCCGAGCTCGGCGAGGGCGAGGTCGGCGACCTTGAACTTCGGTCGGGCGGAGGACGCGGGGGCGACCTTCGGGTCGAGGACGGTGCTCATGCTTCTCCTTGGCCGGCTCGCCCCGTCGTCGGGGGACGGCGTGCTCCTGGCCGATCGTGGTACGGAGCCTGCCTCTCGCCGGATGGCAGGAGGCAGTGTCCGGGCGGGGAGTCTCCCAACGGGGGCCGCCCCTTGTCAAAACGGGGCGTCAGCCCGCCGGGGACTCGGCTTCCGCGACGAGGAGCGGGAGGAGCGAGGGGTCCCACTGGCCGCGGCGCGCCTCCGCCTCGAGGACGGTGAGCGTCTGCCCGTCGTCCCGGACGGCGCGGTAGGGACGCGAGGAGGTCATGGCGTCGAACGCGTCGGCGAGGGCGACGAGCTGGACCGGCAGGGGGATCTCGGAGCCCCGGAGTCCGTCCGGGTAGCCTGACCCGTCGATCCTCTCGTGGTGGCGGAGGACGAAGGGGCCGTACGGCTCCAGGGCCGGGACGTCGCGGATCAGGCTGAACCCGATGACCGGGTGGGACTTGACGACGGCCAGCTCGCCGTCGGTGAGCCGATCGCGCTTGTAGAGGATGCTGTCGGGGATCGCGACCGTCCCGATGTCGTGGAGGACCCCGCCGACGCGGATCTTCTCGACCTCGGCCTCGGAAAGGCCCATGCGTCGGCCCATCCCGGCCGCGAGCCGGCCGACGCGGGCGGAGTGCTCGATCCGATGCGGCTCGCGTGCCTCGAACGCCTCGAGGAGGCCGGCGAAGGCGGCGACCGTGCGGTGGGACTCCTCGCGGGAGCGCGCGAGCGCGAGGAGCCCCCGGAGCCGGGCCCTCACGAGCGGCGCCGGCGAGGGCCACGGGACGACGTCGTCGGCGCCGGCCCGGAGCGCGGCGAGGCTCCCGGCCCCCCGCGCCGCGACCGCGAGGACGCCCAGAGAGGCGGTGCGGGGGTCTTCCCGGAGCTCCCGAAGCCGGGCCGCTCCGCCCCGTCCGACGCCGCTGGTCAGGACGACGGCGGGCCCCGAGTCGGCGGCGGCGGCGGCCTCGTCGACGGTCGCTGCGACGGTCACGGGCATCCGCAGCTCTTCGAGCGTGAGGACGAGGCTCTCCGCCCGCGCCCCATCGGGCTCGAGCAGGATGAGACGGGGCGTCGCCACGCGCGGACGATAGCGCGAATCGCTCGTCGAGAGGCTAGACTCGCTCGAATGGTCGTCCCCGGTGAAGCGGCGGCGTTCGCCGTCGGCCGGTCCGCAGCCTGGTGTCGGCTCGTCGAGCGGGCGGCCCGCGTCGCCCCGCTCGGTGTCACTGTGCTGATCCGCGGCGAGACGGGGTCGGGGAAGGACGTCGTCGCCCGCCTGATCGTCGCCCTCGGGGACCGCGAGGGGGCGCCCTTCGTCGCGGTCAACTGCGCGGCGCTCCCCGACACCCTCGTCGAGAGCGAGCTCTTCGGGCACGCCCGCGGGTCGTTCAGCGGCGCCACCGAGGCGCGCCGGGGGCTCTTCGAGGAAGCGCACCGCGGGACCCTCTTCCTGGACGAGATCGGGGCTCTCCCGCTCCCCGCGCAGGCGAAGCTGCTGCGCGTCCTCGAGGAAGGGCGCGTCCGCCGGGTGGGCGAGAACCGGGTCACGGAGGTCCGGGTCCGCGTCCTGGCCGCGACGAGCCTCGACATGGAGGCCGCGATCGGGCGGCGGGAGTTCCGCGAGGACCTCTACTACAGGCTCTCGGCCCTGGAGCTCGTCGTCCCGCCGCTCCGGGAGCGCCCCGAGGACATCCCGCTCCTGGCCGAGCACTTCCTCCGTCTGCTTCGCGAGCAGGGCGGTCCGGAGCGGACGCTCTCGGCGGAGGCCCTCGACCTGCTGACGGGATACCCGTTCCCCGGGAACGTGAGGGAGCTGAAGCACGCCGTCGAGCAGGCGGCGGTCTTCGGCGACGGGCCGGTGCTCGGCCCGACGGACTTCCGCGCGCTCTGGGGCCGCTCGCAGATGCTCCTGCCCGCGACCGAGCCGCGCGGCGGACGGACGCCGATCGTCGACGTCACGCCGACGCGGCTCGAGGAGGCCCTCCGGAAGACGGGCGGGAACCGCCTCGAGGCGGCGCGCCTCCTCGGCATCAGCCGCTCCTCGTTCTACCGGATCCTGCGCCGCCTGCCGGCCGCCGAGGCCTCCTCCTCGGACTGACGACGGGTCGGCCCCGCGGGGCGCGGGCCGTCCCGGCCTGCCGGGAGGAGCGCCTCAGCCCCGCGCGCGCCGCCGTCCGGCGGCGACGACCCGCCTCACCGCCGAGACGACGTCGAGGACGTCTTCCTCCGTCAGGGCGGGGAAGAGCGGGAGCGACATCAGGTTCTCCGTCGTCCGCGCCGCGTGCGGCAGGCCGTCCTTCGGGAGCCCCTCGGGGTGCCGCTCGAAATAGTCGCGGTAGAACGAGAAGGAGAAAAGCCCCTGCCAGTGGATGCCGGTGCCGACGTTCTCAGCCTTCAGCGCCGCCGTCAGCTCGTCGCGCGAAAGGCCCGTCGCCTCGGGGCGGTTCCGGAGGACGAAGAGGTTCCAGCAGTGCTCGCGCTCGGCGTCCCCGTCCGCGGGGAGCTCCACCTCGGGGACCTCCGAGAGGAGCGAGAGATAGAGGCGTGCGAGCTCGCGCCGGCGCGCGGCGAACCCGTCGAGCTTCGGGAGCTGCGCCAGGCCGACGGCGGCCTGGACGTCGGTGAAGTTCGACTTCCGCCCCGGCGTCGGGACGTCGTAGAGGGGCGAGCCCTCGGGGTACGGCGTTCCGGCGCCGCGGGCGATCCCGTGGAAGCGCTGGAGCTTCAGGTGCGCCTCGTGCCGGAGGTCGTGGAAGGCGATGGCGCCCCCCTCGATCGTCGTCAGGTTCTTGTTCGGGTGGAACGAGTAGACGGAGAACGCCGAGCGCGGGTCGGAGCCGATCCGCCGGCCGGCGTAGCGCGCCCCCATCGTGTGGGCGGCGTCCTCGACGACGGCGAGGCCGTGGCGCCGGGAGATCTCCCAGATCCGCTCCATGCGGCACGGGAGCCCGCCGTAGTGGACCGGGAGGATCGCCTTCGTCCGGGGCGTAATCCGTTCCTCGATCCGCTCCGCGTCGAGGTTCATCGTGTCGGGCTCGATGTCGACGAGGACGGGGACGGCGCCGCGGAGGACGACGTTCGAGACGGTGCAGACGAAGGTGTGCGCCGTCGTGATCACCTCGTCCCCCTCGCCGATCCCGAGGGCGGAGAGCGAAAGCTCGAGGCCGGTCGTCGCGCTCAGCAGGGCGAGGCAGCGGGGAACCTCGTTGAAGGCCGCGAGCTCCTCCTCGAAGCGCGCGGCCCGCGGACCGGTCGTGATCCAGCCGGAGCGGAGCGTGTCGACGACTCCGGCGATCTCCTCCTCGCCGATCATCGGGCGGGAGAAGGGGAGGAAGGTGTCGCGGCGCGGACGGTCCTGCATGCGTGCACTCTGCCACGGGCCGCCCGGCTCGGGGAGCCGGCTCCGCGTCTTCGGGAGGAGCCCGGGGCGGGAATCGACCGACCCGCCGGGGCTCCCCCTCGGCTACGATGGCCGGTCGAGGAGGACTCCGTGTCCGTTCACGCCACCCGCTCCCGGCTCGCCTCGGCCGCCGCGCTCGCCCTCCTGGCCGCGCCCCTCGCCCCCGCTCCCGCGGACGCCTG
>JAKLER010000371.1 GCA_022711615.1 Acidobacteriota bacterium | reverse complement strand
TGCTCCTCGTCCTGCTCGCCGTCCTGGCAGGAGATCCGGAGGACGATCTCGGCCTGGACCGGGTCGGTGTCCTGGAACTCGTCGACGACGAGGTGCCGGAAGCGGTCCTGGAAGTGCTCGCGGGCGGCACGCGAGGTGCGGAGGAGGTCGCGGGCGGCGAGGAGGAGGTCGTCGAAATCGAGGAGGCCGCGCTCGCGCATGCGCGAGGCGAGGCGCGGGAGGAGCCCGCCGCGGATCGAGGCCGCGACGCGCGCGAGGAGCCTCTCGTCGGAAAGCGACGCGAGGCGATCCGGCAGCTCCTTCCATTCGTCCCGGAAGGCGTCGGCGAGCTCTTTGAGCCGGCCCGCGTAGACGCCGCGCTTGCCGACGCGGAAGTCGACCTTCGTCTCGAGCCGGGCGGAGGCGAGGCCGTCGAGGTCGAGAGGGAGGAGCGCACGGACCTCCTCGACCGCGGAGCGGAGGAGGAGCGCCTTCGCGTCGGTCCGGAGGTCCGAAGGGAACTCCTCGACGGCGCGGTCGCCGGCGTCGGCGAGGCTCGCGAGCTCGAGGCGAAAGTACGGAAGAGGGTCGTCGGGGATCGTCCCGGCAAGGACGAGCGTCCGCTCGGAGCGGATCGTCCGGGCGAGGTCGCGGAGGGTGTCGGGCGAGAGGCCGCGCCGGAGGGCGTCGGTCACGAAGCCGCCGGCCCGGGCCTCCTCGTCGACCCACGCGGCGAAGACGTCGTCGAAGAGCTCCTCCGCGACGCCGTCCTCGGGGACGACGAAGTCGGGGTCGACGCGCGCCTCCACGGGCCGCTCGCGCAGGAGCCGGGCGCAGAACGAGTGGATCGTCGTCACCTCGGCGCCGTCGAGGTCGCGCCGCGCCCGGAGGGCCCGCTCGCGCCGGGCCGCGTCCGCGGCCGCGCGCGCCTCCTCGTCGAGCCGCGCGCGCAGGCGAGCCTTCATCTCGCCCGCGGCCTTCTCGGTGAACGTCAGGGCGGCGACGGTGGAGAGCGGCTCGCCCTCGTCGAGGACGAGGAAGACGATCCGGTCGACGAGGGTCTTCGTCTTGCCGGTGCCGGCGGAGGCCTCGACGAGGAGCGAGGTCCCCACGTCGGTCCGCGCGCGCTCGCGGGCGGCGTCGTCGACGAGCGGCGCCGTCACGGGATCTCCTCGAGCGCGAAGAGCGGCGCGGCAGGGTCGGCGGGCCGCTCGGCCTCGCGCTTGGTCGCGTAGACGCGCGCGTGCCCCGGCCCGCAGACGGCCGCGACGTCGCAGAACGAGCAGGGGCTCCCGCGGCTGGAGAGCGACTCCGTCCGCGGGAGGAGGTCCCCCTTCCGGACCGTCGCGTCGAGGAGGCCCACCGCGCGGTGGAACGAGGCGACGGCCTCGCCGGTCTCCGCGGCGTCGAACGCGACGGGAAGGGCGGTTGGTTCGGCCCCCTTCCGGTCCGCGGTGACGAAGAGGTACTCCGAGGAGACGCTCCCGGCGCCGAGCGCCCGCGCGGCGAGCGCGTAGGCCGCGAGCTGGACCTTCTCGCCGCCGACGATCCGCCAGCCCTTGCGGTTCTTCGCGCCGAACGGGTCGGGCCGGCTGAACTTGTAGTCGACGACGCGGGCGGTCTCGCCTCGCCGGTCGAGGCGGTCGATCCGGCCGGTCAGGGGGACGCGGAGCGGGTCCTCGCCCGCCGCGGGCTCGGCCCCCCTTCCCGGGCCGAAGCCGATCTCTCCTCCTGCCAGCGGGAGCGGGTCGGGGCGAGAGCTCTCGAGCTCCCCGACCGCCCGGAGGCTCGCCGCCAGCTGCTCCGTCGCGACCTCGACCAGGACGGGCGGGAGATCGAGCTCCCAGTCGAGCAGGAAGCGCGTCACGGCGCGGGCTGCGAGAGCGTCCGCCTGCGAGAGGAGGAGGTCCCCGAGCGGGACTTCCCGTTCGAGCGCGCTCTTCGCCGCGGCTTCGAGCGCGGCGTGGGCGAGCTCGCCCGTCGTCCGGCCGTCGAGGGCGAGCTCAGCGGGCGCCTCCTCCGGCGCGGAGAGGCCGAGAGCGTCCGTCAGGAACGCGCGGTAGGCACAGGAAGCGAGCCGCTCGAGACGGCTCGGGGAGAGGACGCGCCCTCCTCCGAGGCCGAGGCGAAGCGGGGCGCGCGAGAGACGCCCCTCGTACTCGGTGTACCGCGCCTCGGCGCGCGCCCGGCCGCGCCGGAGCGCTCGGCGGAGCGTCTCGAGGCCGGGCGGGAGGGCCGATCGGAGCTTCGGCGCGCGAGCGAGGGCGCGCCGGAGCGCGTCGTCCGCGTCGAGGGGAGGCTCTGCGGTCGCGGGCGCGCCGAGGCGGATCCAGCGGAGCGAGAGGGGGGCCGCGAGCTCGGGCTTCGCGAGCTCGGCCTCGGAGAACGAGCGCCCGGCGCGCTCTTCGAGGTGGTCGAGCAGGAACGGCGAGAGGAGGCGCGGCCGGTCGGTCGCGGCCTCGCGCCGGGCGGCGAGGAGGACGAGCCGGCGCCGCGCGGCGCTCCGCGCGAGGTGGAAGAGGAAGCGCTCCTCGCGGGCGTGGCGGGGACCGGTGCGCGGCGCGATCGGCCGGCGCGTGGCCCGGGAGAGCGCGGCCCGCTCGTCGTCGAAGAGGAGCGGGTCGGGCCGCCCCGCGCGCGGGAACGACTGCTCGACGAGGCCGGGGACGAGGACGACGTCGAAGAGGAGGCCGCGCGCCGAGACGGAGGAGAGGAGCGAGAGGCCGTCGCGCTCGAAGCGCCCCTGCCGGACGGGCGTCTCCTCGAGCGAATCGGCGAGGAGCGGCAGGACGTCGATCGCCGCGACGGGGACGCCCGGCTCGACCGCCTCGAGCTCGCCGAGGCGTGTCGCCGCGCCCGAGAGCTCGCCGGCGCCGGGGAGGCGACCGAAGAGCGCGTCGAACGACGCCGCGAGCCGCTCACTCCAGGTCCTCCACGGGGCGGGCGCCGGGTCGGGGAGGACGGGCGCGAGGAGAGCGACGACCTCGCGGAGCGCCGCGAGGTCCCGCCTCACGCGCATCTCTCTCCGCGTGACCCGCCCCTCCGCCTCGGCCGCCTCCTCGGGGGGACGGCGCGCGAGGCGTGCCTCGATCCGCGGGACGATCCCGGCCCAGCCGTCTCGGAAGCGGATCTCGAGGAGAGCCCGCTCCACGCGGGCGCGGACCCCGGGGGGAAGCAGGGCGAGGCCTTCGAGGACGTCGACGAGCGCGACGAGGTCGTCGGGCGCGAAACCTCCGGCCGGGAGCGCGAGGAGTCCGAGCGCGGCGCAGCCGAGCGGCGTGCGGGAGAAGCCGGCGCCGGCCGGCCGGAAGAAGGGGATCCTCCGGGCGCTGAGCTCGGCGACGAGGGCCGGCTCCTGCCGCGCCGGGTCGCGGACGAGGACGGCGATCCGGTGGAGGGGGACGCCGTCGTCGACGGCGCAGAGGACCTCGCGGACGACCTCCCGCGCCTCGGAGAGCTCGGAGGGAGCGACGACGACGCAGACTTCGGGCGGCGCGGGAGCGGGACCCGCGTCGCGAGGAGGGACGCCGAGCAGCCCTTGGAAGAGCGCGGCCCGGACGCGCGGGGCGACCGCATCCGCGGCCTCGGCGCCGACCTCGGGCTCCCCGTCGACCGGGACGAACGCGACGACGGGCCGCTCGGCGGCGACGGCCGCGAGGAGCGCCTCGCGGACGCCGCCGAGGTCGTAGAGGCCGTAGACGAGGAGCGGATCGGGGCGCGGGGGCACCTTCACCGCGGCCGCGCGCGCGAGGAGGGCGTCGGCGTCGGCGAAGGCGGAGCGGAGCTCTTCGTACCGGGCGAGGACGGCTCCGACGTTGCCCAGGAACGCGGCGCGGTCGGGCGTCCTCGCGGCCGCGGGGAGGAGAGCGCGGAGGCTCCCGGCGGCGAGGCCGGCGCCGCGCAGGTCGGCGGCGGTGCGCGCGACGAGGCCCGCGGTGGACGGGCGCTCTCTGAGGTCGCCGAACTCGGCCCC
>JAKLER010000370.1 GCA_022711615.1 Acidobacteriota bacterium | reverse complement strand
TTCGCGACGCGCGGGTCGAGGACCTTCGCGAGACCTTCGCCCGCGTCCTTCCCGCCCTTCGCGTCGACGAGCCACGGGCTCTCCTCGAGCGTCATCTTCCGGTTCGGGTCGGCCGCGTCCCACGTCTCGAGGCGGACGTCCCTCTTCGAGAGCTCCTTCGCCATCGCGGCGACCGAGGGGTACTGCTCGAACATCGAGGAGACGATGCCGGTCGAGACGAAGCGGTTGAGCGTCTGCTCGGTGCACTCGTAGGGGTAGTTCACGAGGTACGGGAGCGCGTCGAGGACGGCGTAGAAGAGCTGGGCGTCGACGGTGACGACCATCTGCTCGTTGAGGAGCGTCGGGTCTCCCCCCTTCGCCAGGTCCTCGAAGCGCATCTCCTTCCGCTGCCCTTCGCGGAGCGTGACGAAGCGCGACTGGACGAGGTGCATCCGGCTCGGAAGGACCGGCAGCGGCCGGAGCTCGCCGTCGGAGAGGTTCCCGGACGTGGCCGTCACCTTGAACGCGACCGTTCGGACGCCGGGAGGCGCGATCAGGTGGAACGTCTCGTTCACCCCGCCGCCGGCCGGGACCGCGACCGCCCGGCGCGCGTCGGCGACCGGGAGACCGAAGCGGGCCGTGAGGTCCTCGTTCGTCTCCGGGTCGAGGACCTGGAGCACGAGGCTCCCCGCGAGCGTGCCCTCGGACGCGTTGTTGACGACGACCTTCAGCTCGGCCCGGTCCCCTTCACGCAGGAAGCGCGGGACGTAGGGCCTCACCATCAGCTCCTTCACGCTCTTCGTCTCGCGCTTGAGCGAGGCGCCGCGGAGGTCCTTCGTCACGGCGTGGAGCCAGACGTTCCAGGAAGTGACCGAGTCGGGGACGGTGAGCTCGATCGACGCGGAGCCATCGGCTCCGGTCAGGAGCTGCGGCGTGAAGAACGCGGTCTCGGCGAAGTTGCTCCGGAGGGCGGGCGCCTCGGCCGCCGGCGCCACGCCGGCCTCCGTCCGCGCCTCGTTCGCCGCGGCGTCCTCCACCTTCATCTCGACCGACTTCGCCATCTGCGGGGCGGCGGCGGGCGCGGGGGCCGGGACGCCGTCCCGCTCCAGGGCCGCCTCGGACACCATCGTCACGCCCATTCCGCCGCGCATCGCGAACTTTCGTCCGCGCGCGCCGGGCCCGCCGATGCCGTAGCGATCGAGCTCGAGCAGCCGATCGGGCTCGAAGGAAGGGCCGGACGGGGTCGGGGCGAAGCTGCCCCGGACCCACTGGGCCCGGCCCGCGCCGAGCGTCGCACGCGTCCAGGCCGTCCCCGTCCGGGAGGGGTAGAGGGAGAGGATCGACGGGGGGGTGTGTGGAGCGAAGACGTCGAGGCTCCGGTCGTACATGTACGCGAGGAGCTCGGCCGCGCCGGCCTCCGCCGGCTTCCCCGAGGGAGACGTCACCTTCACGCGCCACGTCTCGCGCGTCCCCGGGCGGATCCGGTCGCGGAACGTCGCGAACTCCAGCTTCAGCTCGCGGTCGTCCCACGGGACGTAGACCGCGGCCGCCTGGCTCATCCACTGGTGGTCGCGCAGGGCCGTGAGCGTGACGCCGAAGCCGCCGCGGTCGGCCTCCGTCACCGGGAACTCGACGACGGTCGGGTCCTTCCCCGCCGTCAGGACCGTGCGGGAGAGGAGCTTCCCGGCGCGGAAGCGCTCGAGGAGCATCTCCTGCCCCGGCAGCCCCGACGCCGCGAGGAGGCGCGCCGTCCCGCCGACCACGACCGAGCCCGACTCGGCGGCGAGGACGAGCGGGACCGGCGGCGCCGCCTTCCCGCCGGCGACGATCACGTCGCGGGAGGTCTCGTACTTCGCTCCGAAGTCGTCGACGGTCTCGTACCGGATCCGCCACGCCCCCGCCGGGAGGGTGCCGAGGTCGAGAGCGGCGACGCCGTCGGCGCCGTGCCGTGCCTCCCCGCGCGCCTTCTCGGCGCCGTCGGGGAGGTCGCGAAGGACCGCCTCCACCCGGAACGCCGTGTCCCAGCGCGGGCGGAGCGCGTCTCCGGGTGTCCGGACGGACGCTCCCTCCCCTTCCTCCGCCTGCTCGACGCGGCGCGGGAGGTCGGCCGGGAGCGGCGTCTCGGCCGGCGGGGCGAGAGCGATCAGCCGCCACGTCCCGTTCCCGGGGCGAGGCGCGCCGTCGAGGTTCGTCCGCGTGATCCTTGCCGACATCGCCTCCCCGGCCCGGCCGAATCCCGACGGGAACTTGACGTCGGCCTCGACGGAGACGAAGCCGAGCCGGACGGCGCGGGTCGCGCTCCGGGTCTCGCCCCCTTCGTCGAGGACGTCGGCCTGGACGACGTAGCGCCAGGTCGTCTCCTTCGAGTCCGCCTTCGTCTCGTCCGCTTCCGGCGTGAAGGAGACCCGGAACGTCCCCTCCGCGTCGAGCGTCGTCTCGCCCGCGGCGACGACCTGCGGCTTCGCGACGGAGCCAAAGCCCCAGAAAGCCCACCACCAGGGTCGGAGCGTCTCGCGCGTGACGCGCCACTTCACCGAGCCGTTCGTGACGGGGAGGCCGAAGTAGTACCGCGCCACGCCGACGAGCGACGCCTTCCGGTTGAGGCGCATCGGCTCCTTCGGCTCGAGGAACGTCGCCTCGAACGTCGGCCGCTTGTACTCCTCGACCCGCACGGAGGTGCTCCCGGAGAGGGAGCTCTCGAGGCGCCAGGCTCCGAGGAGGCGTCCCGTGGGGACGACCATCTCCCCGGCCGCGGTGCCGAAGTCGTTCGTCGAGACGGTCCGCGTCTCGACCCGCTCGCCGTTCGGGTCGACGAGCCAGACCGTCACCGGCGTCCGGTCTGCGACGCGGAAACGGGCGTCCTCGGCGGAACCGCGATAGGCGAGGACCTTCCAGTGGAGCGTCTGCCCCGGCCGGTAGATGCTCCGGTCGGTGTAGAGGAGCGAGTCGCTCCGGAGCCCCGGCTTCGACTCGCGATGGAAGCCGACCTGCTGGCCGTCGAACGTGAGGTCGCGGCCCTTCTTCGCGAGCAGGTGGAACGCGCCGCCCTGCTCCCGCAGGGCGAACGAGACCCGCCCGTCGGAGTCCGAGGCCTTCGCTTCGGCGCGCCGGTGCCCCTCGCGCCAGTCGAACCGCCAGAGCGTCACCTCGGCTCCCGCGACCGCCCGCCCCGTCGCGCCCGAAAGGACGCGCGCCGTAACGGCGCCCGTCTCCGGATCGGGGCGCACGGCGAGGACGAGGTCGGAGACGAAGAGGTTCGTCCCGACGACGACGTTGTCCGACTCGCGGAAGTCCTTCCGCGCCGAGGCGAGGAGGACGTAGAACCCCGGCTCGGGCAGGGGCGGCGTGACGAACGTTCGGTGCGTCTCGAAGTCGGCTGTCTTCGGGAGCGCGGACGTCCACTCGGCCGCGGGCGCCCCGCCGGAGAGCTTCCGCATGTCTTCCGAGGAGGGGAGCGCCGACCAGTCTTTCGACGCCGCGATCCACTTCTCGGCGTCGACGCGAAAGGCCCGGAAGTGGAGCGCCTCGAGGTTCCGGTGGGAGACCTCGACGGAACGCTTCTTCGCCCCGTCGACGGCCATCGCCTGCAGCGCGTACTCCGGCGCCTCGATCGCCTTCACGATCGCGAGGCACCTCGCCCCGCCGGGAGAGCTCGGGTAGGCCGCGCGTCCCTCCTCCGCCACCCGCCGCGCTTCAACCATCCGGCTCTGACGCGCGCCGTTCCGGTGGAGCTCGGCGACCTCGGCCTTCCCCATCGCCCACCACGGATCGGAGCGGAACGCCACGAGGCGCCCCTCGAGGTCCTTCCGGATCCGCTCCCGGTCGCGCTCTTCGGTGAACGACGCCGCCAGCCTTCGCACCCTCTCGAGACGCGCCTCGAGCCGCGCTCCGGTCCGCCCCTCCTTCGTGTGCCACGCCTCCAGGTCCGTGAGGACCGCGCCGATCCTCACCAGCGGGTGGACCTCCGGAGAGGC
>JAKLER010000037.1 GCA_022711615.1 Acidobacteriota bacterium | reverse complement strand
ACCTCGGCACCCCGATGGCGGGGACCGTCGTGGCGGGCCCGGGAGTCCTCTTCACCTGGAACCGGATCCCGGGCGACACGGGCAGCAACACCTGGTACCGCCTCTACGTCCAGGACCTCTCGCGGCAGGCGGCGGCGCTGGACGTCTACACCAAGGCGAACTACTACGCGGCCTACTTCAAGGCGGAAGGCGCGCGCTACGACGGGCTCGTCGTGGCCAACCCGGGCCTACCCTCGCAGGTCGTGGGTCCGGCGCAGGGCTTCAACGTCTCGGGCTCGAGCGCGACGGCACCGACGATGGTGGCTCCGGCGCACAACAGCACGGTGGCGGCGGGCAACGTGGCGCTCGGGTGGAGCCCGGTGCCGGGAGCGACGCTCTACGAGTACTACGTGGGCGTGCTGGGAGGCAGCACGGCGACGGCGCGGGGCGTCACGCCGGGCCTCGTGGCCTACGTCCCGCTTGCGGGAGCGGCGGGAGGCACCGCCTACAGCGGCATCGTGAGGGCGTGTCCGGAAGGGGCCACGTGCGTGGCGGGCTCCGATGCCGGCTGGGGCCCGTGGTCCAACGAGCCGGGCGGCCCCGGCGTCACCAACTTCACCGTCGTGCCGTAGGAGCGCCCGAGAGCGACGGGCTACTTCGCCTCGATCGTCACGCGCGAGTCCTCGTCCGGCGTCAGCGGCGAGATGGAAGCGGAGCGCGTTCGCCCCGTTGGCTCAGGGTAAGCCGCCGTGGTGAGTTGGCTGTGCGTGGAAGCGCACCCCGAGGGCCTTGGCGACCTTCAGCACCGTGGCGAAGCTCGGGTTCCCTTTCGCCCCAAGGGCCCGATAGAGGCTCTCTCGGCTGAGGCCGGCATCTCTGGCGACCTGTGACATGCCTCTCGCCCGGGCGATGTCGCCAAGGGCGCGTGCGATGCCGACCGAGTCATCGGGGGCTTCGTCCAGCCATGCGTCGAGGTACGCCGCCATCTCGTCTGGCGTACGGAGATGCTCCGCCACGTCGAACGGAGTGGTGGTGACCTTCGGAGCTCGCTTGGTGCGTGTCTTAGCCATGATGTTTACCCCAGGAAGGAGCGCTTGAGAGTTCGGGCGACGGCAATATCTCGCCGCTGAGAAGCCTTGTCACCGCCTGCGAGCAGGAGAAGCAACGTGCTGCCCTGCAGCGAGTAGTAGACACGGTAGCCGGGGCCGAAATCGATCCGGAGCTCGGAAATGCCCTCGGTGAGGTTCCTGTGGGCGCCTGGATTCCCGTGGATGAGCCGATCGATACGAACGAGAATCCTCGCGCGCCCATCTCTGTCAGCGAGCCGGTCGAGCCAACGCCGGAACTCTTCGGTCTCCTCGACCTTCACGATCCGGAGTGTAGCGCATGGGCTACACAATGGCGGCCGGCAGCCTCGGGCTACTTCGCCTCGATCGTCACGCGCGAGTCCTCGTCCAGCGTCAGCGCGAGGACCGAGCGCCGCGTCCCGCGGTAGTACTGCCTCGGCGGGCCGAGCGCCGGGTGATTCGGGAGCTTCAGGTCGCATCCCGAGCAGGCGATGCTCTCTCCGAGCTTCGCTCCCGGTCCGCTCGCCTGCACGGCGCACGGCTCGGCGAGCCGGACGCCGAGCCGCGAGCCGAGGCTCACCGAGACCGCCGGGCTCCCCAGCGTCTCGACGAGGTCGAGCTCTCCGGTGCAGCTCCGCAGCGTCATCGGCAGCAGCTTCGGCACGGCGCGAACGGTGACCTCCGAATCGACGGCATCGAGCTTCAGGCTCGCCGCCCGTTCCACCGCCACGGTGCCCCCCGTCGACGTCGCCGTCACGGCTCCACGGCAGTCCTTCACCTCGAGCCGCGCGCCATCCGTCCCCGTGAGCCGGAGCGCGCCCGTCACGCCGCTCGCGCTCGCGCTCGCGCGGTCCGTGGCCGCGATCGTCATCGGCCCCTGGAACCCGTCGACGTCGATCGCGCCGCCGTCGCAGCTCACGTTGGCCCGCCCCGAGCCCTGGCCGAGTCGGGCGAAGGTGTCGGTCAGCTTCAGATCGACGAGCTTCGTCGCCGAACGGGCCACGTCGAGGTTTCCGTGCGCCGCCTCGATCCGGAGCGCTCCCGTCCACTGATCCACCCAGACCTTCGCTCCGTTCGCCGAGAGCGCCACCGGCCCGCTGCCGTCGCGGAAGGTGGCCGTTCCTCCGGTCAGGTTCACGGTCGGCTCCGACGTGCCCCCTTCGAGATGGAGGTCGGCGTCCCTGCCTGTGATCCTCAGGAGGCCGCGGTGATCCATCACCCTCAGCGACCCGCCGGTCACCCGAGCGTCGACGAGGGTCTCGCACCCGTCCAGCCGAATCTCGCCCCCGTCGGTGGTCAGGAACAGCCCGACGTCCGGTCCGATCAGCCCGGTCGCCCGGAAGGTCGACTTCTCCAGCCGGCCGACGATCGTCGGCTCGACCCTCGGGGCGGCGGCCTCAGCGGGCGGACCGGCGAGGTGGGTGACCGACACGTCGAGGCGGCTCCCGGTCACCTCCAGTCGCTGGCCCGGCCTCACGCGGAGCTTCACGACCGGCCGCTCCTCGCTCTTGGGATCGCCCGGCACGAGCCGCAGCCCGGTGCCATCCTCGCGTGCCTTCGACTCCAGCCGCTTGCCGAGGTCGGTCCCCGTCCGCGCGTCGACGACGCTCACCCCGGCCGAGGCCCCGGGCACGACCTCCACCTCCACCTTTCCGTCGCTGGCCTCGAGGAAGAGGCGGCCCGACGAGAGAGGCTTCACCGTGGCCGCGCCCGCCCCTCGGGAGAAGACGAGAGCGAGAAGAACGAGGAGGGCGATCCTGCCGCCGCTCCGGGCACGCGACCGCTGTCGTTCCGTCTTCATGAGCGCTCTCCCTATCCTGAAGTGTAGCGACCCCTCACGGCTTCACTTCGGGTTTCGTGTCGCTTCTCTCGGTCTCCCAGGAGAGCTCGTAGCGCCCCGAGCCCACCTCGACGACGAAGTCTCCGGCGTCGATCCTCGTGCCGCGCACGCCGACGGCCGTCTCCACCGGGACCCCGCCTTCGCGGACAGCCCTCCCCGCCGCGCCGGGGAGGACGATCGTCCCGCGGGCGTTCGGGGGCACGGTCACGCGCACCGTCATCCGATTTCCGGCGAGCTCCCACCCGGATGCGGCCTCGCCGTACCTCGTCTCGAGCCTCGCCGAGGCCGACGTGAGGCCGCCGCCGGGCCGGGGCCGGGCGACGACGTGCCGGTACCCGGGCTCGGCCTCGTCCGAGTCGAGCCCCGCCACCACGCGGTAGAGGAACTCGCCGATCGCCCCGTAGGCGAAATGGTTGAACGAGTTCATCCCCGGGTCCTGGAACGAGCCGTCGGGGCGGATGCCGTCCCACCGCTCCCAGATGGTCGTCGCGCCGCGGGTCACCGGGTAGAGCCACGAAGGGTGCTCCTCGCGCATCAGGAGCCGGTACGCGAGATCGAGGTGCCCGAACCGCGCGAGGACCTGGCAGAGGTACGGCGTCCCGAGGAACCCCGTCGTCAGGTGCCCGCGCCGCCGCACGTCCTCGGCGAGCCGCCGCGCCGCCTCGGGGCGAAGCGCCTCGGGCAGGAGGTCGAAAGCGAGCGCGAGCGCGTACGCCGTCTGCGTGTTCTCGCCCACGCGCCCGGCCGGCGTCACGAACTCGCGGACGAACGCCTCCCTCACGCGGGTGGCGACGTCGGCGTACTCACGGGCGTCCTCTGCCTTCCCGAGCAGCCCGGCCGCCCGGCCCAGCAGCTCGGCCGAGCGGGCGAAGTAGGCCGTCGCCACCAGGTCCTTCGCGGTCGCCGTGCCGGGGTCGTCCGGGGCGCTCGAGGAGAAGGCGAGCCAGTCGCCGAAGTGGTCCCCGCCCCGCCAGACGAGCCCGGGACCCGCCTGCCGCCGCACGTACTCCACCCAGGCTCTCATGCTCGGGTACGGACGCTCCAGGACGCGCGCGTCGCCGTAGGCCTCGTAGAGAGTCCACGGCACGAGGACGGCCGCGTCGCCCCACCCGGCCGAGGCCCAGGCGTGCGGGTCCCTCGCCCCGGCCACGTTCGGGACGATGTTCGGGACGGCTCCGTCCTCCCGCTGCTCGAGGGCGAGGTCGGCGAGCCACTTCCCGAGGAAGCCCGAGACGTCCCTGTTGAATGCGGCCGTCCTCGCGAAGACCTGCGTGTCCCCGGTCCACCCCAGCCGCTCGTCCCGCTGCGGGCAGTCCATCGGCACGTCGAGGAAGTTCCCCTGCTGGCTCCGGACGATGTTCTCCTGCAGCCGATTCAGAAGCGCGCTCGAGCTCGTGAAGCGGCCGGTGGCGGGAAGGTCCGACCCGACGACGAGGGCGGTCAGGCTCTCCGGGCCTGGCTCTCCCGGCCAGCCCTCCACGGAGACGTAGCGGAAGCCCTGGAACGTGAAGCGCGGCTCCCGCACCTCCTCGTCGCCCCCGCGGAGGATCCACGTCACCCGCTGTGCAGCGCTCCGGAGGTTCGCGGTGTAGAGCTCCCCGGCGGCGTCGAGAGCCTCCCCGTGCCGGAGCGTCACCTCCTGCCCGGCGGGGCCCCGAACGCGGACCCGGACGAACCCGACGAGGTTCTGCCCGAAGTCGACGAGATGCGCGCCCGAGGCCGATCGCCAGACCTTCACCGGCTTCACCTCGGCGAGCTTCCTCACCGGCGGTGAGGCCGTTGCCACGAGCGCTCGCCGCGGAGGTGAGACGACGGCCACGGGATTCCATCCGGAGGCGTCGAACCCGGGCGCGCTCCAGGCTGGCTGCTCGAGCCGGCCGTCGTACGTCTCCCCGTCGTAGATGTCGGCGCTCCGGATCGCGCCGGTCGCCCACCTCCAGCCGGCGTCCGTTCCGAAGACGGCGACCCGCCCGTCCTCGAACTCCACCCTCACCTGGCAGAGCAGGGCCAGCCGCTCCCCGTAAACGTTTCGCCGCACCCCGCCGGCGCGGTGGAGCCGGCCGCGATACCAGCCGTCTCCGAGCGTCGCCCCGACGACGTTCTCTCCGTTCCGAAGGAGCTCCGTCACGTCGTACGTCTGGAAGGCGAGGCGCTTGCCGTAGCTCGTCCAGCCGGGCGTGAAGAGCCGGTCTCCCACCCGTCTGCCGTTGATCTCGAGCTCGTAGAGGCCGAGGCTCGTCGCGTAGGCGCGGGCCCGCCGTATGACGCCCTCCACCCGGAACTCGCCCCGGAGCATCGGCGAGGGGCGGTCCTCGGCGGCCCCCTCCTCCTCGCCGGGCTCGACCCACCGCGCCCGCCACTCCGATTCCGCGAGGAGCCCCGTCTCCCACCACGCGGGCTCGCTCCAGCGCGAGCGGCGACCCGTGCCGTCCCAGACGCGGACCTGCCACTCGTACCGGGTCGAGGAGAGGAGCGGGCCGCCGCCGTACGGCACGCCGGTCGACGCGCTCGACGCGACGCGCCCGGTCGCCCACACCGTCCGGCCCTCGTGACGCACGCGCACTTCGTACGCCGTCTGCTCCACGCCGCGCCCCGCGGAGCGAAGCTGCCACGACAGGACCGGCCGAGGCTCGTCGAGGCCGAGGGGATTCTCCAGTCCTTCGGCCCGGAGGTTCGCGACGGAGACCTCGGCGCCGCCCGCGGCCTCGGCGGCGCCGGCGGGGAGGCCGATGGCCAGGAGTAGGGCCGCGAGGGCGAAGCGGCGGGGAAGGGCGGGGGAGCGGCGTCTCACGGGGGGCACTCGGATCGGGCGTCGTACCAGAGAGCCCGGCGGGTGTCCACTCGGCATTCTGTCCCGGAGCCTTCGGGAGATATCATTCCCGGAGACGGACTCGCATCTGCGTGCGAGCTGTGTTCAGAGGTCGGGTGTACCTCGCTGGAGGCATGGCCATGAGGACGGAAACCGGTGGCGAAATGCGTCGGACCGACGTGAAGCTGGCGCGAAGACTCCGGGTGCCACTGCAGGCCGGAGCTCTCCTCGGTCTCGCCGCACTTTCCTCCGTCGTCTCCGCAACGGCGCGGGCGCAGGCGCCCGTCCTTCCCGAACCCGCGTACGAGAACTCGCTTCAGATCGGGTACTTCTGCCTGAACGACTGCTATTCGTCGACCGAGAAGATGCAGCAGCAGGCGAATCTGCTTCGGTCTCGTGTCGGCGAGGGACCCTACGTGAAGCTGGGCATCTTCTACTACTCCAACGTCGGAATGTCCTGGCCGCTTCCGGCCGACCCGGCGACGGCCGTCCTCAACCCGACCGTGGAGTCAAACCTGCGGACAATGATCGATCGAGCGGAGGCGGCAGGCATCGGGTTCCACGTCTCGGGCATCTTCGGGGTCACCAGAGCGGTCTCGCTCTACGGCCCGGCCGTCACCGAGGACCGCAGGAACGCGCAGTGGCTCTCCACGGGGGCAAAGTCCTGGATCACGACCTCGCGATATGCCCGTCGACTCCGGGCACACCTCGAAGCGAAGGTCCGCCTCTACGCGCAGCTTTTTGCGCGTCTCCAGAAGGAGTACCCGGAGACGCTCCTCACCCTCGCGGCCGACGGGGAGATCGAGCTCAGCTCGGACGGCTACGACGACAACAAGCCCTACCAGCAACAGGTCCTCGCCGACTACTCCCCCTTTGCCGTCGCCGAGTTCCGCGACTGGATCCGGAACACGGGACTCTACGGCCCCGGCGGCCCCTTCGACGGGCAGGGGCGCACCGCGAGTGGGACGAAGTACCGGACGGGCGACGACGCGGCCGACCTCGCGGCCTTCAACGCCGACTTCGGCGTCGGCTTCGGCACCTGGCAGCTTCAGTACTTCGACTGGGACCTCGCCGACCCGGTGAACGCCGACACGAACGCCATTCGCGCCGCGGAAGTCGCCGACCCGAGCTTCTCCCCCCTTCCGACTTCCGGTCCGCGCTACATCGCCGGTGGATTCGACGCACCGCGCACCTGGAATGCCGGCAGTCCAGCCTTCTGGCAGCTCTGGCTTCAGTTCCGCGAGGCGCTCGTCGCGAACTACGTCCGCGACGTCTCCGAGTGGCTCGTCTCGACGACGACCCCGGAGGGGTGGAGCCTCCCCCCCGACCGCGTCTACACGTACCAGATTCCGTCCGACTACTACCTCGGCACCTACCCCGGCTGCCCGAATCCCGAACGGCGCTACCTGACCTCGGCCAGCACCTTCGACTCGGCCGACGTCGGCCCCACGGCCAGCCTCGGCGTCACGGTCTTCGACGGCTACTACTGGGACGGCTCGCAGAACTACTACAAGGCGACGAGCGAGTTCCTCTTCCCGGAGATCGCCCGTCGGCGCCCGTGGAACTGGGGCCTCATCGAGTCGAACCTGAGCTGGCCGATCTCCGCCGTCGAAACCGACCCGGCCGCCGTCGCCGCCCGCATCGACCGTGCCTGGGCCGCCGGAATGCACCTCTACGGCTACTACCCCTGGCCCCTCGACCCGAACGAGGAGCAGACCGTCCTCCTGGACGGCCTCGGGCTCTTCGCCCGGAACGTCTGGACCGAGCCGTACGACGCCGCGCTCCGGCACTATGCCCCGGCGGTCGTCCGCGGCCTGGCTTCGGAGCTGACCGGCAGCGACGTCCGCTTCACGTGGGCGCCCGCCATCTTCGCGAGCCATCCGGGGTTCCAGTGGCTCTCCTGGAAGGACTTCCTCCGCTTCGAGATCGTCCGAGCGGGGGCGCCGGATGCCCCGGCGGGATCGTGGACGCTCGTGAAGTCGGTCTCGAACGGCTACGTCACGACCCTCCCGGTCTCCTCCCTCACCGGGGCCGCCACCTGGTACCGGATCCGGGCGGTCAGCAAGAACGGCCTGACGGGCGAGATGAGCCCGCCGATCGAGGTCCCCTGCCCGCGGGCGGCCGTCGAGGCGCTCTCCATCACGCCGTCCGTCGTCAAGGCCGGCAAGGGCGCCACGATCGCCTGGACAGTCTCCGGGGCGACGAGCGCGACGCTCGCCGGCCAGACCGCCGCGCTCCCCTCCGGGACGAAGACGGTCGTTCCGTCCACCACGACCTCCTACCTCTTCCGTGCCACGAACGCGTGCGGCGCCACGGAGAAGACCGTCACGCTCAACGTCCTTCCCGCGACCGGCGGCGTGAACCTCGCCGCGCCCGTCATCACCGCGCCGGGCGTCGGGCAGGTCCTCGGCGTCGCGGGCGTCGGCTTCGCGTGGAACGCCGTCGCCGGCGCCACCGGCTACGACCTCCGGCTCTGGAGCGCCACGACCGGCGCCACGGTCTTCACCGGCTCCCTCCTCGGCAACGCCTCCACCACGACGCTCCTCACCCTTCCGAACGGCGACTACACGCTCGGCGTGCGGGCCTGCAGCGCAGGTCTCTTCACGGATGCGAAGTGCGGCACCTGGGCCACGCGGAGCTTCGCCGTGAGCCTGATCTCCCCGACCGAGGCCCCGACGATACTGACCCCCGCCCAGGGCGCCGTCCTCGCGACGTCTACCCAGACGCTCTCCTGGACCGGGGTCGCCCCGGCCGACCCGGGGCTGGGCCTCACCTACGAGGTCCTCCTCGTCGACGCGGAGGCCGGCGGGCTCCCCGAGCTGCAGATCAACGTCCCCCACCCGAACCTTGCCACGATCTACACCCTGCACGGGTCGAGCGAGTACCTCCTGAAGGTTCGCGCCTGCCAGGCCGGTTGCGGCCCCTGGTCGGTCCCGATCTCCTTCAGCGTCGTCCTCCCGGCGGTTCCCGCGAATCGGCCGACGATCACCTCCGCCGTCGTCTCCGGGGGCAACAGCCTCACCGCCACCTGGACCTCGGTCCCGGGGGCCGACTTCTACGCGATCTACGTCATCCAGCCCTCCGGCGGCCCGGGAGGCGGCGCTCTCACGGTGGCAGCGCGTCAGGTCAGCGAGACGAACGTCACCCTCCCGGTCCCGGCGGGCGCTGCGAACGTCATCGTCGCGGCCTGCAACGGAGACGGCTGCGGCCCCTGGAGCGTCGACGCGACGATCCAGCCCGAGGGCCCGAACCCGGCCCTCCCGAACCTCGGCACTCCGCTCGGCGGCTCCGTCGTCGCCGGGCCGGGGGTCGAGTTCTCCTGGAACCGCATCCCCGGCGACGACGGCTCGAACACCGTCTACCGCCTCTACGTGCAGGACCTCTCGCGCCAGGCGGCAGCCCTCGACGTCTACACCACCCAGAACTTCTGGGCCGCCTACTTCAAGGCCGAAGGGGCGCGCTACGACGCCCTCGTCGTCGCCAACCCCGGGCCCGGCCAGGTCGTCGGCCCGCCGCAGGGCTTCAACGTGAGGGGCACCTCCTCGAGCGCCCCGACGATGGTCTCGCCCGCCCACCAGAGCCGAGTCCCCGCAGGGAACGTCCAGCTCGGCTGGAGCCCCGTGCCGGGAGCGGGCCTCTACCAGTACTACATCGCGATCCTCGGCCAGCCCGCCCCCGCCGTCACCGGCGTCACGCCGGGGCTCGTCGTCCAGGTCCCGCTCGGGACGGTCGGCGGGGCCGACACCCTCTACAGCGGCATCACGCGCGCCTGCCTCGCCGGCACCTCGTGCGTCGCCACCTCTGACGCCGGCTGGGGGCCGTGGTCCAATGCGCCCGGGGGCCCGGGCGTCACGAACTTCACCGTCACCCCCTGAGAAAGGACGCATGCCGACCGTCGAAGAGAACAAGTCCGCCTGGGACGGCACCTACGACTGGAGCCAGGCCGGGGACGAGTGGTCCGCCACGTGGGGCGGCGCCGACCAGCAGTGGTACTTCTCCGTCCTTCCCCGAATCCACCCCTTCGTCCCCACCGGCACCATCCTCGAGATTGCGCCCGGCTTCGGCCGCTGGACGCAGTTCCTGAAGGGGCTCTGCGGCCGCCTCGTCGTCGTCGACATGGCCGAGAAGTGCATCGACGGCTGCCGCCGGCGCTTCGCGGGCGAGAAGCACCTCGAGTACCACGTCAACGACGGCCGCTCGCTCGAGATGGTCGAGGACGGCTCCGTCGACTTCGCCTTCAGCTTCGACTCCCTCGTCCACGTCGAGCTCGACGTCCTCGACGGCTACCTCCGCCAGCTCGCGAAGAAGCTGAAGCCCGAGGGCGTCGCGTTCATCCACCACTCGAACATCGGCGAGCACGTCGAGTACCTCGAGAAGCTGAAGCGCTGGGGCGTGAAGGACGGCCATCCGCTCGTGAAGTGGGGCCTCGCCCACCCGGCCGACCACTGGAGGGCCCGGAGCGTCACGGCGGCGAAGTTCCGCTCGGCCGCCGAAGGGGCCGGCCTCCGCTGCCTCACCCAGGAGATCGTGAACTGGGGCACGCCCCGCCTCATCGACTGCCTCAGCACCCTCGCGCTCCCGGGCTCCGGCTGGCGGAAGGAAACCGTCGTCGTCCGCAATCCCCGCTTCATGGACGAGGCCGAGGAGATCCGCCAGAAGGCGCCGCTTTACGCCAGAACCGGCCTGCGGGCCGGCTGACGCGTCAGCGCGAGAGCTCCTCCAGCGCCCAGCGCCGGAGCGGGCTCTCGCGCTCGAGGAGCGAGGAGAACGCCGAGCCGGGCGAATCGTCGCCCGCGAGGGCGACGAGGAGCGTGAAGAGCCGCTCCTTCCCGAAGGCGTGGAACGATTCCAGGAGCCGGTCGAGGAACTCGCGGCTCCCCTCGGGCGTCCCGGTCGTCTCGCGCGCCGCGAAGCGCCCGAGGTGCCGCGCGACGACCCAGAGGGCCTCCAGCTCCATCTCCTTCGGGTCGGTCCGGATCGTGTTCTTCTCGTGGATCCGGTACTCGACGAGCGGCTCCTCGACCACCGTCGGCGCGGCGTCGAGGGCGGCGGTCAGGGCGAAGTCCCAGTCGTGGGCGAACCGCAGCGGACGGAACGGGCCGGCCTTCTCCCAGAGCTCCCGGCGGAACGCGAAGTTCGAGGTCGTCGCGAGGTAGTTCCCCTGGAGGAGGTTCCAGCGCGCGTTCGGCGTGGCGACGAACGTCCTCTCCGGCCGCCGGGCGGGCCAGGGGTGCATGTTCCGCCAGGCCTCCTTCACGCCGAGCGCCTTCCCCTTCGCGTCGATCAGGCGGAGCCAGGAGGAAACGAGACCCGCACCCGGCCCCTCTTCGAGGAGGCTCGCCAGCTTCTCCACGCGCTCCGGCGCGAACCGGTCGTCGGAGTTCAGGAGGAAGAGGATCTCGCCCGTCGCCTCCTCGATTCCCCGGTTCAGCGCCGCGTGGGCGCCGCGGTTCTCCTGCTCGAGGAGACGCAGCCCGGGGCGAAGCCGTGCCTTCACGAGGGCGACGGAGCCGTCCTTCGAGCCGTCGTCCACGACGACGATCTCGTCGGGCGGCCTCGTTTGCGCCTCCAGGCTGTCGAGCGCGGCGCCGAGGAAGTGCTCGTGCTGGTACGACGGGATGACGACGGAGACCCGCGCCATCAGCCCGCCCGCTCCGTCGAGGGGCGCAGGACCTCCGCGTAGATCCGCCCCGCCGCCTCGATCGTGAAATCGCGCTCCACGATCCGCCGCCCCTCCCGGCCCATCCGCTTCCGGGCCTCGGCTGGCCCCAGCTCGAGGAGGCCCCTCTCGAGCCCGTCGAGGTCGCCGGGCTTCCGGACGACGACCCCGCACGGCCCCTCTTCCAGGATCTCCCTCACCCCGCCGACGTCGGTGCTGAGGAACGGCTTCCCCATCGCGAGCGCCTCGAGGACGACGAGCGGCAGCCCTTCGTACTCCGAGACGAGGCACCCGACGTCGCTCGCGGCCCACAGCTCCGCCATCCCCTCCACGAACGGGACCCTCTTTACGTTCTCCGGGGCCTCGGCGATCCGCGCGTCGACGCTCGCCTCGAGGGGGCCGCCGCCGGCGAGGAGGAAGAAGTACTCCGGCCGGTCGCGGAAGCGCCGGGCGAGCGCGACGAAGTCGAGCGGGCGCTTCTGGGCGTGCATCCGGGCCGCGAGCGTGACGAGGATCGCCTCCCCGGGGACGCCGAGCTCGCGGCGGAGCGCCTCGCGCCGCTCGGGCGGGATGCGGCCCGGTTCGAAGACCGAGAGGTCGATCCCGCCGAAGTTCACGACGACACGATCCGCCGGGATGCGGTGCTTCTCGACGAGCGTCCGGGCGATCCTCTTGTTGATCGCCACCGTGACGTCGATCTGCTTTCCGACGTCGCCGTGGTAGTGCTCGATCCAGCCCACCTCGTGGTCGTAGAGCTGGCTCGCGATTCTCAGGCGGGGGAAGCTCTGCCGGAGCGTCCCGAGCGCCTCGAAGAACCAGGTCGTCCCGTTCACGCTGAAGAGGACGTCGACGCGGTGGCTCTCGAGGAGCCGCGAGATCGCCGAGAAGTAGAGCTGCGGGGGGAGCGCTTCCCCGAGCAGGTAGACCCAGGGCGTGATCGCCCGGAACTCCTCGAGCCGGTTCCCGAGGAGCGGGTCGTGCGGTACGAGCGACACGACGACCCACCGGTAGCCGTCGCCGAGCGACCGCATCATGTCGAGCGTGAGCTTCTCGACGCCTCCGACGGCGACGTACGGAAGGAGGAGGAGGACGGTCGTGCGGCCGTCCGGACGAGCCGCCGCGCCGAGGGTTGCGCCAATCGGGGCGATCGTGTGCGGAATCGCTCCGCCGCCCGCCGGGGCGTCGACGGCGTACCGATCGACCCCGCGGGCCGAGGCCACGCCGAGCCGGCGGAACGACTCCGCGAGCGACCGGGTCGCCGAGGGGCTCGGCGGACCGAGGGCGGGAACGACCTTTCCGAGGATCGGGCCGGTGGGCGGACGCACCGTGCTCCAGAGCTCTCGTCGCATGAGGACCGACTGCGACGAGAGCGGATCGCCCTGCGGCGCGGCGACGGCGACGACGCCGAGTCCCTCGGCCTCCGCCGTCGCGGCGATCGTCTCGAGGTGGGCCGGGGGCAGGTCCGCGGCGTCGCCGCGAGCGACGAAGACGAGCTCCGACGAGAGGAGCGTAGCGGGGGACTGCCCGGCCGGAAGCGTCCCCTCATGGGTCGCGCCCGCCGCGACGCTCTCGAGCCGGTATCGGCCGCTGCCGGAGCTCCACTCGAGCCGCTCGTCGACCTCGGCGGTAATCCGGGCGAGCGCGGCGCGCACGTCGTCGGAGAGCGGGCCGGCCGCGTCGAGGTCGAGCGCGACCGCGAGCGACACGCGGCTGGTGAGGGCGTCTCGCGGAACGAGCCGGATCTCGCAGACCGGCTCGCGAAGCCCCGCGCGCGCGAGCGCCCGTCGGGCCATCGTCCGGCCCAGACGTCCCGCGCGGCGAAGGACTTCGGGGGGATACTTGCGGGCCTTGCCCGACAGGGCCGAGATCAGCCCGCTCAGTGTGCGCATCGCGCATTCATTCTACGGGAGGCACGTCGGACTCGGCGGGCTCAGCCTTAGCGCTCGACGTAAATGGAGGCGAGGTGAATATCGAACCTCGGAGGACCCATCGGATCGAGCCTCAGTGCGCGGACGGGCTGCTCGCTGAGTTGCCGGAAGAGATTCGCGCGGACGGTCACGTGGTTCCACGTTCCCTTCGTCATCCTCGGGCTGTCGGCGAAGAAGTCGGGGTCGTAGTACGTCATGTCGCCGACGCGCGGGTAGCAGCGGAGGACGAAGTCCCGGTCGGCCATTAGGACGACATGAATCGAGTGCCAGCTCTGTTCGAGGGAGCGTGTCTCGAGCCAGCGCTGATTCCCTGTCGTCGTGAGGATGAGGTGCTCGTCCGTCCGTGCCGACAGGAACGCCCTTCGGAACATCGCGTCGAGCGTCACCTGCAGCCCGTTCGGCTCCGTCGAAAAGACGGTCGAGAGCGTCTCGACGGGCTCCGCGTCGACGAACGGCATCCCCTTGCGGATCGCCAGCTCCCACTTCGGGTCGACTTCGTCTTTCACGCAGGCCGGGACGAGGAAAGCCGCGAGGATGAGCCCGGCCAGCGCGGTCATCGCAGGCCGCGTCACGCCACCCGCCCCGTTCCGTAATCGGCGCGCGGCCGGGGATCGACGCGCTGTGCGGCCGGCGTGGCGAGCGCGTCGTAGACGCGCGTCACCATCGGATCGGGGAGGCGGACCCGGTGGTGAAGCGCCTGCCCGACGAAAGTCCCCAGCGCGGGGCCGATCGTCGCCTCCCGCGCGGAATGGAGGAGGAGGCGCGCCGCCACGTCAGGCTCGTACCACGCCTCCGCGAACCCCTTCTCCACGGCATGCCGGAAGAGTCCGAGGAGGAGGGGCGTCAGGAAGGGAGCGGGAGTGGCGTCGTAGAGCATCGCGACCTCGAGCGCGGCCCCTTCCGCCGTCTCCACCCGCTCCCTCGAATCCGCTGCCGGTCCCGACGACTCCGAGCGCTCCGAGGCGAGACTCAGCCGGATCCTCTCGAGATCTCGGCCCGGGAACCACTTCCAGAGGTGCGGCTGCTTCCTAAGGAACGTGGCCGCCATCGCCCCGCAGACGACCTGCCGCTTGAAGAACCCCCGGGCGTCGTACGGGTGCACGTGCCACGCCTCGGCGTGCTGCGCGTAGACGATCCGCTGGCCGTGGCGGGAGAGCCGGTAGGAGAGCTCGATGTCCTCGTAGGCGGCCCGGGGAAACTCCTCCGAGAAGCCGTCCGGCTCCCTTTCGAAGAGCTCCCGGGAGAGGGAGAGGTTCGACGTGTAGAAGTGCCGGAAGTCGTACTCCGCGCCGTTCCTCATCCAGGCGAAGCCGAACTGCTCGGCGCCGGGGCCGTCGATGTGCCGCATCGTGGCCGTCAGCGGCAGGTCCGGCGGCCAGGAGCTCCTCCCGATGACGACGACGTTCGGGTCGGCCTCGCGTGCGTGGACGCAAGCGTGCTCGAGTAGGAGGCGCGGCGTGGGGAGGATGTCGTCCCCCGCGAAGAAGACGTAGCGCCCCCGCGCCCGGCGAAGGGCCGCGTTCCGGGCGCGCGCGGGCCCGGCGTTGGCTTGAGAGAACCAGGAGTAGGCGTGGCGCGCCGGCGCCCACGCGGCGAGGAAGCGCGCCGTGCCGTCGGTCGAGCCGTCGTCGGCGACGATCACCTCGAACTCGACTCCCGGCGCCTGGCTTTCCCACGCCGCGAGCGCCCGCCGAAGGAGGTCGAGGCGGCTGAAGGTCGGGATGACGACCGAGAACATCGGCCGGGGTTCGCCCCCGCTCACGGCCTCGAGTCCCCGCTTCCGCCGAGCCCCTCTCTCCACCGTTCCTCCGGCCGGGTCCGGGCGATCCAGCTCCGTGCGGCGTCGAGGCCGCGCCGGGCGAGCTCCTCCCGGGCCGTCGCCGAAGCGAGCGGTACGAGGGCTGCCGCGAGCGCCGCGCCGTCCGCCCGCTCCTTCACGAGGGCGACCGCGTCGCGTGCGTCGAGCGCGCGGGCGGTCGGCTCGGAGACGAGCGCCGGGACTCCGCGCGCGAGCGCCTCGAGGAGGAGCTGCGCGCGGAACGGACCTGTGCCGGGAAGGCAGAAGAGGTCGGCGGCGGAGAGGAGGTCGTCGAGTCCCTCCGTCGCGACGCGGAGCGAGGCGAGCCGGCGGCTCGCGACCAGGTCGGAGACGACGGGTCGGAGCGGTCCGTTGCCACCGACGAGGAACGTCCACCCGCCCTGACCTTCGAGCGTCGCCGCAGCCTGGAGGAGCTCGAAGACCCCGGAATCCTCGTCGAGCGTGTCGGCGAGGACGACGGCCACGTTCCCTTCGGGGACTGCGAGCCGCGCCCGGGCGGCGATCCGCCCCTCCGACGGCACCGGGGCCGCGGCGCCCGCCGGCGGCAGGCACGGCAGGCCGATCCCGTCGGCGCGCCCGTCTTCCGAGAGGCCGAGGACACGGAGCTCCGGGTGTCGCAGACGAAGGGAGCGCGCGAGGAAGAGCGGGTCGGGGCGCCAGCGAAGGTCGACGACGGCTTGCGCATGTCGCCGGCGCGCGACGAGCCCGAGCGCCGAAAGGCGCAACGGCGGCGGAAGGACAATCCCGGCCGAGTAGGCCGCCACTCCGTCGGCCGGCTCCTCCTCGTCCGCATCGAAGGCCACGAAAGGCACCTCGGCACCGAGCGCCTCCGCAAGCCGGCGCGCGAAGGCCGTTCCGCCCCACCCGCTCCGGCTGCCGACGACGGCGACGATCCCGTCGTTGCCGGTCGCCGCCGCCGGTGTGTCTGCACTTCCGAGGAGGCCATCGAGCGGCGTCAGCTGCCTCTCGAGAGGGAGCCCCGAGCGCCAGGCTCCCCGCCGAACCCAAAGCCCGCCGACCGAGACGGTGTCCGGCGGGACCGCGATCGTCACCCGCCCGACGGCGCCGGAGCCCGGGAGGCTCCGCCCCACGACGCGACGCCCCTCGGTTGAGCCCTCGGCATCAGGGAGGCGGAGCGACAGGCTCTGACGGTCGAGCAATGCCGCGCGGGCGAGGACGACTCGGGCGCTGCGGCCCTCGCCCTCCGCGGTGAAGACGAGGTCCTCGACGGCGGCGGCCCAGAGGTGCTCCTCGAGGAACGTCAGAGAGACGGCTGCCGGGGCGTCTGGCGCAAAGAAGAGCCAGCGCCCCCGAGGCTCCGGTCCGGGCTCCGCCCCCTCGCCGCTCGCGGGCGGCACGACGAAGACTTCCACGTCCGGAAGGCTCTGGTGTCCCAGCCATTCGCGCACCGCGCCCTCGCTCTCCCGCGTCACGAGGACCGTCACGGCGGGCGAAGGGACGGGAGGGCGAGCCACGAGGCGGGTTTCGAAGACCCACTCGGCCGGGGGGAGAGTCGGCCCCTGCCGCAGCTTCAGCGTCCGCCAGGCGCGTCGCACCCCCTGCTTCCCGGCCGCGCGCACCGCTCGCCAGGCGCCTCTCGCCACCTTCCGGAGGAGCGACGGCTGGCCCGCGGCGGCGCGTCCGGCCGCCTCCTCGAGCCGCCGGAGCCGCGCCTCGAGGTGCGTGATCCGCTCCTCCAGAATCAGCGGGGCCGGAGCGGAGCCGGGCGCGCCCGACTCCAGGAGGCGCAGGAGCTTCTCCATCCCCTGGTGCACCTCGAGCAGCTCCCGCCCAAGGTCGGAGATCTCCTCCTGGGCCCGGCGCAGCCGGACGTCCAGATCGCGGCTCAAGATCCCTCCGGGCGCGGAACCTCCGTCCCGCGCCTCTCGACGGCCAGCGTCACGTCGTGGGGCCGGAAGAGCCCGAGGACGCGGCTCGTCGGAACGGAACGGAGGATCACGTCTCCGTCGATCCAGTCGAGCACGGTGTGGTTCTCCTGCGTCCCGCTCGCCACGGCGGGGGAGAGGCTGTAGTCGGTCTCCGCGAGCTCGGGCCACGGAAACGCGAACCTTACCGTGAGCCTCTCTCCCGCCCGAGCGGGGGGGAGCGGCGTGCCGCGCTCGGTCGTGTTCATCGAGATCAGCTCCCTCCCGAACGGGTCGCGGATCTGGAAACCGAGGATCGGCTCCGCGACGTCGGCGTGAAAGGCGGCGTCGAGGACGACCTCGTATCGCTCTCCGGGGACGAGCATCGTCGTCGCGCCCCCGGTCTCGTCGACGACTCCCCAGCGCTCGAGCCGGGCCCGGCCGTCGCCGTAGCGCAGGACGCCGCTCCGGTCGACCTCGGAGGAGATCCGGAGCTCCGAGTCGCGGTTCTCGTAGACCCACGCGAGGTAGCGCTGGACGATCTCCCTCGGGCTCGAGACGAGGCGCACCCGCCCCTCCTCGATCCACATCGCCTCGTCGCAGAGCGACGAGAGGGCGTTCATGTCGTGGGTCACGAGGAGGATCGTCGTCCCGCGGGCCCGGAGGTCGGCGATCTTCTTCATGCAGCGGTGCTGGAAGACGGCGTCGCCTACCGCGAGCGCCTCGTCGACCACGAGCACCTCCGGGTCGACGTGCGCCGCCACCGAGAACGCCAGGCGGACGAACATCCCGCTCGAGTAGGTCTTCACCGGCTGGTCCATGAAGTCGGCCAGCTGGCTGAACGCGACGATCTCGGGGTAGACCCGCTCGATCTGTTCGCGGGGCATCCCCAGGAGCGAGGCGTTCAGGAAGACGTTCTCGCGGCCCGTGTACTCCGCGTTGAACCCGGCACCCAGCTCGAGGAGCGCCGCGAGCCGGCCCCGCCTCCGGACGAGCCCCTCCGTCGGCGCGAGGAGGTCGCAGACCACCTTCAGGAGCGTGCTCTTGCCGCTCCCGTTCGGGCCGATGATCCCGAACGACCGCCCCTCGGCCACGTCGAACGTCACGTCGCGCAGCGCCCACTGCTCGCGATAGAAGCGCTTCCTCTCTCCCGCCACGATCTGCTTCAGCCGGTCGAAGGCCGACGGGTAGAGCCGGTAGCGCAGCCCGAGGCCCCGCACCTCGATGGCGGCCTTCACAGCACCTCCACGAACGCCTTGCGGGTCCGGTGGAACCACCAGTAGCCGGCCGCGAACGAGACGAGCGCCATGGCGGCGAGCGTCCCGAGCGAAGCGAGGTCGGGTCCTCGCCCGAAGAGGATCGCCTCCCGCCAGAGCCGGACGACGACCGCGAGGGGGTTCACCTCCTGCACCCAGCGGAACCGGGCGGGGAAGGCGGATTCGGGGTAGGTGATCGGCGTCAGGAAGAAGAGCACCTGCAGGGCGATGCCGACGACGGTGCCGAGGTCGCGCACGAAGACGGCGAGCGACGACAGGAAGAAGGTGAGCCCCGCCGTGAGGATCAGGTGCAGGGCGAGCACCGGGAGCGCCCGGAGAAGGCCCGTGAGCGGCGCCCCGAGGGCGACGGGAGCGAGGACGACGAGGATCGACGTCGTCACGGCGAGCTGGAGCAGCCCCGAGATGAGGACGCTCGCCGGCAGGACCTCGAGCGGGAAGACGACCTTCGAGACGAGCCCCCCGTGGCTGACGATGAGGCTCGACGACCGGATCAGGGCCGTGGAGAGGAAGCTGTAGGGGATGAAGCTCGCGAAGAGGACGAGGCCGTAGGAGAGGAAGCTCTCCGAGACGCTTCCGCCCCATCGCATCCGGAAGACGAACGAGAAGACGAACGCGTAGACGAAGAGGAGGACGAGAGGCGTCGCGAACGCCCAGAACGCCCCGAGGAGCGACCCCCGGAACGGCCCGAGAAACTCCCGCACCGCGAGCTGCCAGAGGAGGTAGCGGTGCTCGCGGAGCGTCGCCCCGAACCGCCGGAGCGACGGGATTTCCACGCGCCCCGGCCGGATCTCGACGACGTCGGTCATGCGCGCGCCATTCTCGCCCAGCCGCTCGTCTCGCGCCTCCCTCGCCCCGTAGACTGTAGAGTGGGGGTCAGGCCCCGTTTTCTGGGTGATTCCAAAAGTTTCACTTTAGAATGCTCTCCATCTTCTGGGGTGCGTTCGTCGCGGCTTAAGATCGGTTCGGCAGACCCATGAATCGTCCGCTCGACACGTCGGAAGAAGCCTGGGCGATGGTGCGCAGCATCCACTCGCGTCTCGGACCCGAGGGACGCGTCGAGGCGGCGTTCGCGGCTTCCGAGATGATCCGAGAAGCCGTCCGGGCGGGGATCCTCCTGCGCCACCCGGGTTGGGACGAGCGCCAGCTTCGGGGGGCCGTACTCGAGCGGTTCTATGGCTCTGCCCTTGCGGCTCGGGTTCTGGGAGCTGCCGGGTCGAAGCTGTGACGTCGCCGAAAGGGCTCCTCGTCCGGCTCGCGGGCGCCCTCAGCGCCTCAGGGATGCCGTGGATGATCACGGGCTCGACGGCGTCGGCCTTCTACGGAGAGCCGCGTGCGACACAGGACGTCGACGTCGTCGTCGACCCCACGCCGGACCAGGTCTTGCGATTTCTCGACGAGCTCCGCGACGGCTTCTACGTCAGCCGGGACGAAGCCGGCGATGCCCTTCGTATACGGGGGATGTTCAACGTCATCGATCTCGAATCGGGTTGGAAGGCCGGCATCATCGTTTGCCCCGATCGGCCCTTCGAGCGGAACGAGATCGCTCGGCGTCGACCTGCTCGCTTGTTTGGCGTCGACGTCTTCGTCATCTCGCCCGAGGGATCCGTGGTCTCGAAGCTCCGTTGGGCGGCCTCGTCGGGCTCAGAACGCCAGCTGCGAGACGCGGCCTCCGTTCTTGCCGGCTGCCAAGGTGACATCGATCTCGATTACATCCGTAGGGAAGCCGAAGTCGCGGGGGTCTCCCACCTGCTGGCGAAGATCCTCCCGCCCGGGTAGGTGCCCTCGTCGCAGCTCGGCGGTCCGGGCTCGACCTCGGCGTGATGACGACTCTCGTGTAGAGTGGGGGTCAGGCCCCCTTTTCTGGGTGATTCCTAAAGTTCTACTTTAGAATTCTCCCCATGCGTTACGTCTCTCGCAGGATCGAGCCCGTGCTTCGAAGAGCCGCGCGGGACTTCCCGGTCGTCATCCTCACGGGTCCGAGGCGCTCCGGAAAGACCACCGTCCTGCGCCGGGTGTTCCCGCGGGCGAGCTACGTCCTCCTGGAGGATCCCGACGTTCTGCTCCGCGTCAAGGGCGATCCTCGCGGCTTTCTCGAGGAACGGAAGCTCCCGGTCATCCTCGACGAGATCCAGAATGCTCCCGAGCTCCTGGGCTACGTCCGGACGCTGGTCGACGCGTCGCCCCGCAGCGCAGGCAAGTGGCTCCTGACGGGCTCGCAGGAGGCGCCCCTGATGCGCGGAGTGAGCGAGTCGCTGGCAGGGAGGGCTGCCGTCCTTCAGCTCTGGCCGCTCTCCGTCGAGGAGTCGCCGAAGGTGTCCCTCGTCCGGGGTGGGTTCCCTGAGGTCCTCGCCCGCCCGCGTTCCGCGCGAACTTGGTTCAGCTCTTACGTCCAGACCTACCTGGAGCGCGACGTCCGGTCCGTCGCCGCAATTCGAGACCTCGGGTCCTTCCGGAGGTTCCTCGGTCTCGTCGCCACGAGGCACGGGCAGACCGTCAACCGGACCGACCTCGCGGCTCCGCTCGGTGTTTCGGTCCCGACGGTCTCCGCCTGGCTCGACATCCTCGAGGTCACCGGGCAGATCCTCCTCCTTCCTCCCTTTTTCGAGAACTTCGGCAAGCGCCTCGTGAAGAGCCCGAAGCTGTACCTGGCCGACTCGGGCCTGGCGTGCTTCCTCCTCGGCATCGAGAGCGAGAAGCAGCTCGACGCATCACCGTTCCTGGGCCCCGTCTTCGAGGGGTACGTGGCCTCGGAGATCGTCAAGAGCCAGCTCAATGCGGGGAAGCGACGGGAGCTCTACCACTTCCGCGATCAGAAAGGTCTCGAGGTCGACTTCGTAGTCCCGACAGGGGAAGGAACCGTCGCGCTCGTCGAAGCGAAGGCCACGCGCACCGTCCGTCCGGAGCTCGCACGGAACCTGGAAGCACTGGGGACGGCTGCAGGCGACGGGCGCTCCACGGCGTTCGTCGTTCACCGGGGCGGGACCGCGGGTGTCGAGTCGACCACCCTTCGGCCCAGCGTGAAGGCTCTTCCGCTTCCGGACCTCCTCGCAGCCCTGCGGTGAGCGGGGCCCGTCGGGACGTGAATCAGGGCCAGGCCCCGGGTGGTTCCGCGAGGGAGGCTCCTCCCCGGGCGACGCCAGCACTCCTCGGGTTTGACTTAGTCCATAGATAGACTTAGTCTTTTAGGATGACCGAGGTCAACGTCCACGAGGCAAAGACGCACCTGTCCGAGCTCCTTCACCGTGTCGAAGCCGGCGAAGAGGTCGTCATCGCTCGCGCGGGAAAGCCGGTCGCGCGCCTCGTGCCCGTTCAGCCCGAGTCGTCCGACAGGCCCCTCGGCCTGGATGCCGGTCTCGTCCGTATCGCTCCCGATTTCGACGCTCCGCTGCCGGAGGAAGTGCTCGGCGATTTCGAGCGATGAACGTCCTCGTCGACACCCACGTCTGGATCTGGAGCCTCGCGGATCCCGACCGGCTCTCGAAGGAGTGCCGGAAGCTCCTCTCCTCCAGCCGGAACGTCGTCTACCTTTCGGCGGCGAGCGCCTGGGAGCTCGCGACCAAGGCCGCGCTCGGGAGGATCGAGCTACCCGAGCCGGTGGAGACCTACGTCCCCACTCGCATGGCACGGCAGGGCATCACGGCGCTTCCCGTCACCCACGTCCACGCGCTCCGGGTCTCGACGCTTCCCCCGCACCACCGAGACCCGTTCGACCGCCTCCTCGTCGCCCAGGCGCTCGT
>JAKLER010000369.1 GCA_022711615.1 Acidobacteriota bacterium | reverse complement strand
GTCGGAGACCGCGGGGGCTGCACGGAGCCGAAGGCGCGGTCGTCGTCCGACTTGGACGAGATGTGGTTCGCGACGACGAAGAGCCTCTTCCCGCGGAAGAGGAGCTCGACGGCGAGCGAGCGGCGCACCCCTTCGCCGTCCGTCGGCGAGAACGCCTCCGACCCGGGCGCGACGCGGCCCGGGCTGAGGGTGAGGCGGAGGTCTTTCCCGGCCCCCTCCGGCACCGTGGCGTCGAGCGGGCCGGCCGCGCCGCGACGGACGAGCGTGACGCGAGAGGGGTTCAGGAGGAGCGCGACCCGGATGTTTCCGCCCGGCTGCCCCCCTTCGCGTCCCTCGACCGGGTCGATCCAGACGGCCTCGTAGCGCGGTCCTCCCGCGGCCACGACCGCGTCGACGAGCGCTCCGAGAGTCCGCTTCGACGTGACGACGCCGTCCCCCTTCCCGGCCGGCCCGCTGTCGTCCTGCACCTCCTCGAGGGCGACGACGTCGGGGGCGAGCATCGCCTTCGCGATCCGCTCCCCGATCCGGGCGAAGCGCTCGGGAGGACCGGCGACGGAGAGGTTCTCGACGTTGAACGACGCGAAGGAGAGACGGCGCCGGTCGCCGCGGAGCGTCGTCGTCACGTCGCAGCGGCCCGTGGCCGGGGTCACGGCGGGAGCGGCGAGCGGCCGGACGCGGTACGTTCCCCAGGAATAGTCGGTGATCCCGACGAAGGGCGCGTCGACGCGTGAGCCGACGTCGAGGGCCGCCGGCTCTCCGACGAACGGGCGGGAGACGAAGACCCGGTCGAGCGACGGTCCCGTCTCGGGGAGGAGGACGCCGCCTGCCGCGGTGCGGGCCACCTCCGGCGAGCCGTCCGGCCGGAGGACGAAGTCTCCTCGTCGCGACGAGGGGCCGACGACGGTGCCGGCCGGGACCTCGACCCGCATCCCCTCGAGGCTCTCCCAGAGGTCCAGCGCGTCGGAGGCGGGCTCGAATCGCGCGAGCGCGTCGTCGTCGACGACGGCGGGCATCGGTCCCCGCGCGAACGGCCGGGCCGGAGGCGGGAGGTCGGCCCGGAGGTCGAGCGGCATCACGGCGCTCGCCGAAAGGCGCGTGACGGAGAGGCCCTTCGGCTGCTCCGCCTCCTCGACGCGGCCCGAGACGGAGACGGCCTGCCCCGGCTCGAGGGAGGTGGCCGCGGGCCAGGCGACGAAAAGCCCTTCCGAGGTCGACGGGTCGTCGTCGGGCCGGAACGACTCGAGGAAGAAGCCGGCGTTCCGCGGGTCGCGCTCGACGGCGGTGACGACGCCCGGAACGTCCCAGACGCGGCTCCCCTCGAGGGGTGAGCGGTGCCCCGCGCCCTGGATGCGCGACACGGTCAACGGCTCGCGGTCGACGGCGAAGACGAGGAAGGTCGTCGACTCCTGCTCCGGATTGAAGTTGTCGTCGCTCGCCACGACGAGAGACGCCCGGCCGTCGGGGAGCGTCGGGCCGAACGCGAACCCCTCGAAGTTCTCGAGGGCGACGCCGGTCTGGGCGAGGTCGACGAGAAGCGTCTTTCGCGCCGGGACGTACGCCGCACCGGCGAGGGACTCGAGCGACGCGACGTCGGTCGCCCCTTCGAGCGAGACGTCCCAGATCCGCGCGGCGTTACCGGTCCCGTCGATGAACTGCCTCTCGAGGACGAGCAGCCGGTCGGGTCCGAGCGCGAGGATGTCGGACAGCCCGTTGACGCGGAAGAGCCCCTCGCTCGGAGGAGGAGGCGACACGGGGTCGACGACGTAGACGAACTCGGCGGGAAGGCCGCCCGAGGAGAGGTCGAAGCGAAGGAGGCGCGCGGGGCTCGGGGTCTTCACGTCGGCGGGCGCGCCGTCCTGCTCGAGCGCGTTCTCGAGGCCGGCGAAGAGGTACCGGCCGTCCGGGGTCGCGGCGAGCCCCTCGAAGCCGAGGTTGTCGCGGACGCCCCGCCCCGGTGCCGGAAGGAGCTTCGCGGGAAGGGGAAGCTCGCGACGGAGGCGGCCGTCCGGAGCGTGCTCGGTGATCGCGGCGGGGATGCCGTGTCGCGCGATCGCCTCCGTCGAGACGAGGAGCCGCCCCGGGAGGAGCGCGATCCCCTCGGTGTCGATTCGGGAGGGGACGAACGGACGACCCTTCGCGTCGGTCAGGAGCGTCATCCCGTCGACGGAGGCGGTGGCCGTGAAGGGGTAGCGCCCGTCGCGGCGGGGTGCGACGTCCAGGCGGATGCGATAGACGCGGACCGGCCCGAAGCGGCCGCGGTCGTCGGAGATCGCGAGGAAGCATCCGTTCTCCGCGTCCCAGGCGAGGCCCGAGAGCCCTCCGACCCGGGTCTTCTCGTACTCGAGGTCGCGAGGAAGGACCGCCCGGCCGACGAGGGACAGGGCTGTGAACGGTGCGGGCGCCTTCTGGGGAAGGGCGCGGGCCGGCGGGGCGGCGAGCACGGCGGCGAGGGCGATGAGAGAGATGCGCACGGGGATCAATCCTCCGAGAGGCCGCAGCATAGGCGGTCGTGTCCGTCACGGAAAGGACGGGGAGGCGCGCCGAGCGGCCGGCGGGGGCCGGCTCGCCCGGGCTCCGGGCCTCAGCCCTTCCCGAAGAAGATCGCGTCGAGCCGGTTCTCGACGACGTCGTCGGCCGAGAAGCCGAAGATCTGGAGGTAGTGCTCGGCCGAGGCGATCAGGGCCCGCTGCGGGACGAGGCCCACCATCTCGACGCGGCTGACCCGGGTCCCGAAGCGCCGGAGCTCCGTCTTCACGGCCTCGAGGATCCGGTAGAGCGGAGTCGAGAGGAAATTGCCGACGGTGATGTTGAGGAGCGCCTCGTTACGCGTCCGGTCGAGCGCGGGGTAGAAGTGGACGCCGGAGAAGCCGGTCGCCGGGTCGGAGAGGACGTGGGCGACCCACTCGGCCGCCTCCTCGCTCGACGTCGCGAGGTAGGCCTTGAAGTTCACGATCGGGAGGCGCGCCCCGATGATCGTGGCTCCCTTGTCGGGCGGGAAGACGTCGGGCCCGAAGTCGGGCTTCCACTCCGGCGCGTTCATCTTCGCGGCGAAGCCCTCGTACTCCCCCTCGCGGATGCTCTCGATGTCGCGCCGCGCCTTCACGCGCGCCGACTCGGCGAAGAGGTACACCGGCACGGCGAAGCGCCGGGCGACCTCCTCGGCGAACTGGACGGACCAGTCGACGACCGTCGGGATCGGCGCGTCGCGCAGGGCGACGAAGGGGAAGACGTCGACCGCCCCGATGCGGGGGTACTCCCCCTCGTGCTGGCGCATGTCGATCTTCCCGAGAGCCTCTTCGTAGAGGAGGAAGCCGCCCTGGAAGATCGCCTCCTTCGACCCGGTAAAGGAGAAGATCGTCCGGTTCCGGACCTGGTCCATCGAGACGTCGAGGACGACGAGGCCCGGAACGGTCTCGAGCCGCTCCTGGACCTTCGCGACGAACGCCTCGTCCCGGCCTTCGCAGATGTTCGGGACGACGGAGATGATCTGGGACATCGGCTCCTCCTCAGGATCGCGCCAGAAGGCGCGGCGTTCGGTTCTCGTGGGGCGTGGTGCGCCGGCTCATGTCAGAAGAGGCCGAGGAAGACGCCGGCCGCGAGGGCCGAGCCGATGACGCCGGCCACGTTCGGCCCCATGGCGTGCTGGAGCAGGAAGTTCCCCGGGTCCTCGGCCTGCCCGACCATGTGGGCGACGCGGGCCGAGTCGGGGACGGCCGAGACGCCGGCCGCCCCGATCAGCGGGTTCACCTTCTCCTTCGCGAAGACGTTCATCAGCTTCGCGAAGAGGACGCCGCCGGCCGTGGCGGTCCCGAACGCGACGCAGCCGAGGACGAAGATGAGGACCGACTGCTTCGTGAGGAAGACGCCCGCCGAGGTGGAGGCGCCGACGGCGAGGCCGAGGAGGATCGTGCAGGTGTCGAGGATCGCGCTCGAGGCCGACTTCGCGAGGCGCGTCGTGACGCCCG
>JAKLER010000368.1 GCA_022711615.1 Acidobacteriota bacterium | reverse complement strand
GTTCTCCGACGTGGTCATCCCGCGGGAGAAGCTCCGCGACCTCCAGCGCAACCTCGTCGAGAGCCACGCCGCCGGCGTCGGCGAGGTCCTGCCGACGCCCGCCGTCCGCGCGCTGATGCTGCTCCGGGCCAACTGCCTCGCGCGCGGCTTCTCCGGGGTGAGGCGACAGACGGTGGAGCTCCTCCTCGCGATGCTCGCAGCCGGGATTCACCCGCGCGTGCCGTCCCAGGGCTCGGTCGGGGCCTCGGGCGACCTCGCCCCGCTGGCCCACCTCGCCCGCGCCGTCATGGGGGAAGGGGAGGTCGAGCATCGCGGGACGGTTTTGCCGGCCGCCGACGCCCTCGCTCTGGCCGGCCTCTCGCCGGCGGTCTTCGAGGCGAAGGAAGGGCTCGCGCTGATCAACGGGACGCAGCTGACCACCTCGGTCGGAGGGCTCGCCCTCGCGCGGCTCCTCTCTCTCGTCAAGGTGGCGGACCTCGTGGCGGCCCTGACGACGGACGCCCTGAAGGGGACCGACGCCGCCTTCGACCCCCGGATCCACGCGGCGCGTCCCCACCCCGGCCAGGCCGCCTCCGCCCGGAACCTTCGCGCCCTCCTCGCGGGCTCGCCTCTCCGGGAGAGCCACCGGCACTGCGGGACGGTCCAGGACGCGTACGCCCTCCGCTGCGCGCCGCAGGTCCACGGCACGGTGCGCGACGCCTGCGCCCACGCCCTCCGCGTCGTGACGACGGAGATGAACTCCGCGACCGACAACCCGATGGTCTTCGCCACGGGACCGGACGGCGAGGGGGAGCTGATCTCGGGCGGAAACTTCCACGCCGCGCCGGTCGCGCTCGTCTTCGACCTCCTGACCGCCGCGGCCACGGACCTCGCCTCGGTCTCCGAGCGGAGGACGGAGCGCCTCGTGAACCCGACCCTCTCGGGCGACCTGCCCGCCTTTCTCGTGAAGGAGGGAGGGCTCCACTCGGGCTTCATGATGATCCACGTGACGGCCGCGGCTCTCGTCTCGGAGTGCAAGGCGAACTCCTTCCCGGCCTCCGTCGACTCGATCCCGACCTCGGCCGGCAAGGAGGACCACGTCTCGATGGGGCCGATCGCGGCGCGCAAGCTCGCGCGGAACGTCGCGAACCTCGAGAACGTCCTCGCGATCGAGCTCCTCGCCGCCGCCCAGGCCCTCGACCTGCGGCGACCGCTCCGCTCGAGCCCGCCGCTGGAGGAGCTCCACGCGCGCCTCCGGGCCCGCGTCGCTCCCTGGGACGCCGACCGGTACGCCGCGGCCGACATGGACGCAGCGCGGGACGTCCTCGTCTCGGGGATCGACGACCTCCTCGCCCCGCTCGAGTAGTCAGGAGGGGGAAGCCACCTCGGCGGACACGAGCTGGTCGGCGAGGCGGAAGGGGAGCGTCTCCGCGGCGCCGGCGTCCTCGACGAAGTTCCGCCTCGGGAGCGTCCGGAGCGCGGGAGGGAGCGGGGGAAGGCCGAACCGCGGGGAGACGCGGTTGAGGAGGAGCCCCGCTTTCCCGGGTCCCGCCGGCAGCATCTCCGCGAGCTCGGCCGCCGTCCGGAGGGCCGAGCGGTCGGCTGAGGAGACGACGAGATAGCGAGCCTCGTCGAGAAGAGCGCGGATCCGGACGCTTCGCTCCCGGAAGCCGTCGTAAAGCCCGTCGAACGCGCGGAAGAAGTCCGCCAGGTCGGCGAGGAAGCTGAAGCCGAGGTGCCGGTCGGCCAGGTGGAGGACGACGGCGGCTCCCCGGGAGGCGCCGGAGAGCGCCTTCGAGAGGAGCGAGTCGCTCCGGAGGAACCAGCGGAGAGCGTCGTGCTCCAGGAGCTCGACCATCCGCTCGGGAGACTTCAGAAAGTCGACACCGCGGGCGGCGGGCGCGGTGTCGAGGACGATCCGGTCGATGCCGGGGTCCCCGGCGTGCTCGGCGAGCGCCTCGACGCCCATGTACTCGACGACGCCCGGGAGGGCGTCGACGAGCCCGTCGTAGAGACGATTGGATCGGATGCGCGCGAGGGTGGCGGGCGGGGCGACCCGAGCGAGGAGACGGTCGAACGTCGCGCGCGGGTCGATCTGGAGGACGGAGAAGGCGGCGGCGCCGGGGAGGTCGACCCGGACGGGCCGATCGAGGCGGCCCTCGAGCCCGAGCGCCTGCGCCAGACGACGAGCGGGGTCGACCGTCAGGACCAGCGTCCGCTGCCCCGACCGCGCGGACGCGATCCCGACTGCGGCCGCGAGCGTCGTCTTCCCGACTCCTCCCGGGCCGGCGAGGACGACGAGGGGCTCGTCCCGGAGCGCGTCGTCGAGGTCGAGGTCGCCGGGACCGGGAGGCGGGGGAGCCGGGCCCCGGCGGCGCGGAGGCGGCGAGCCGTCGAAGGCGCGCCGGAAGGCGCCGAAGAACGCCTCGTCGAGGGCGAACGGGCTCTCCGCGGCGCCGCGGGGCACGTCGAGCTCGGGGACCCGGATGGTGGGGAGTTCTCCGCGCGGCAACGTCCCGGCGCGGCCGCTCCGGCCGACGCGGTTCACGACGAGGAGCCCGGCCCGCAGCCCGGCGCGGGCGCGGGCTCCCTCGACGAGCTCCTCCGCCTCGCGCGCCGCCAGCTCGGCCGGCTCGGCGACCACGACGAGCGCCGCGCTCCGTTCGTCCGCGAAAAGCGCGTCGAGGTCGGCGGCGATGCGGTGGATGGGGCCGGCGGGCACGACGCGCAGCACCGTGCGGGGCATCGAGAGGAGCGAGAGCGCGTGGCCCGTCGCCGGGGCGTCCACGACGACGAGGTCGAAGCGGCGCTTCTTCGCCGCCAGGAGGTCGCGCAGCTTTCCCAGGAGAAGGAGGTCCGGGAGGCCGGGCGTGGCGCGCGTGAAGTAGCGGAAGGTCGGCGACGCGAGGATCCGCGACGCCACGAACCCGACGGGGGCGATCGTCCGGACGAAGTCGGCGAGGAGCGCCTCGAACTCGGCGGTGACCGTCCGGAGGCGCGGGGCGAGCTCCGCCTCCGCGTAGCCGCGGTCGGCGCGCCCGTAGAGCGCGGCGGCGTCGCCTCGCCCGTCGGTGGAGACGAGGAGGACGCGCCGACCGGAGGCGGCGGCCCGCGCGGCGAGCGCGGAAGCGACCGCGGTCTTGCCGACGCCGCCCTTGCCGGAGACGAAGAGGAGGCGCGCGCCGGAGAGTCCGTCGAGCGGTTCGGCCGGAGCCATCGGCTGCATTCTCCGCTCGATTCCCGGCCCGCGAAGCGTGGATAATGGCTTCTCGCACGGACGAATCCCCGGAGGCCCGTTCCCGACGGGCGTCCGGATCGCGCGGAAGGAAGGGCGAACGATGGCCGAGACACTCATCCGGCAGCTCCTGGGACGCGGCGAGGAGGTCGTCACGGAGGTGACGAACCGCCTGCTTTCGAACGAGGCCTTCGTCGAGATGCTCAAGAAGGGGATCGCGGTCAAGGAGGTCGTCGACGGCCAGGTCGCGATCGCGTTGAAGCGGATGAACGTCGCCACACGCCGGGACCTCGCGAGGATGGAGGCGCGGATCGCCGCTCTCGAGGCGGAGCTCGAGGCGTCGAAGAAGGCCCCGGCGCGGCGGAAGCCGGTCCGCCGGAAGGCCGGCTGAGAGGGGAGCGCCCCTTGGCCGGACCGGAGAGAGGGGGGCCGCAGAGGCCCCGCCGCCGCCCGGGCGGCGAGGTCGTCGGCTTCACGCCCGCGGCCGGAGCGAAGCCGAAGGTCGCCGTCACCGGAGGGAGCGGCTACCTCGGAGCCCGATTCGTCCGCGCGCTCGCGGCCCGCGGGACGTGGGACGTCGTCGTGCTCGACCTCGCGCCCGCGGCGAACGCGCCGCCCGAGGTCCGGCACCGTTTCCTCGACCTCAACCTGCCGCACTCCGACGGGACCGTCTTCAAGATCCTGCAGGAGGAGCGCCCCGACGTCCTCGTCCATCTGGCCGGCCTCCGGAGCCCGCTCCGCGACGAGGTCTACT
>JAKLER010000367.1 GCA_022711615.1 Acidobacteriota bacterium | reverse complement strand
CGCTGGATCGACGCGTCGCCCAGTCGCCGACGGAACAGCTCGACGCGCTCCTTGCCCCCAGCGATCGACAGGACCGTGAGCAGGGCTACCGCCGCCGTCGTCGTCTTGATCCCTCCGGCGGTCGAGGCCGGCGATCCGCCGACCCACATCAGGATCATCAGGACGAAGAGCGTGGCCGGCCCCAGCTGGGCCATCTCGATGGTGTTGAACCCCGCCGTCCGGGCGGAGACGGAATGGAAGAACGCCGCGAGGAGGCGGTCGCCGCCCGAGGCTCCGAGCGCTCCGCCGCCGGGCTCGAGCAGGTAGAGGCCCGCGGTACCGGCCAGGAGTAGGAGCCCCGAGACGGCGAGGACGAGCTGGACGTGGAGGCCGAGGCGGCGGCGACGCCGCAGCGCGGCCGCCCCCAGCGCCGCGAGGACCGGGAAGCCGAGGCCTCCCGCGACGACGAGGACGATGACGGTCGCCTGGACGACGACGTTCTCCGCGAGCCCGGGCGCCGCGAGGTTCCGCCCGTGGAGGGCGAACCCCGCGTTGCAGAACGCCGAGACGCTGTGGAAGACGGCGGCGAAGAGCCGACCGGCCTCGGGAACCGCGCTCTCGGGGAGGTACCTGTAGAGGACCGCGGCCCCGGCGGCCTCGAACCCGAGCGTCACGAGGGCGATCTGGGCGAGCGTCGAACGGATGTTGCCGAGGCTCTGCTCGCCGAGAAGCGACTGGAGGCTCGCGTACTGCCGGAGGGTCCCGCCGGAGAAGGCGAAAGCGAAGAAGGTCGTGAGCGTCATGATGCCGAGGCCCCCGGCCTGGATCAGCGCGAGGAGGAACGCCTGGCCGAGGGGCGTGAACCTCGTCGCCGTGTCGACGACGGTCAGCCCCGTCACCGACGCCGCGCTCGCCGCGGTGAAGAGCGCGTCGACGAAGCCGATGCCGGGCGCGTGCGTCGCGCGCGGCAGGAGGAGGAACCCTGTGCCGACGGCGATGAGGAGGACGAAGCTCCCGAGGATGACGAGCTGGGGCTGGACGCGGCGGCCCACGAGGCGACGGCTGTCGCGCAGCGCCCCGAGGAGGATCGAGACGACGATCAGCCCCTGCGTCGCGACGAGCCACGCCCCGGCGAACCCGTCCGGGTCGAGGCCGAAGAAGACAGAGGGCAGCGAGACGCCCCATCGCCGGCCCGCGAACCCGAGCAGGACGACGCCCCAGACGACGGCGTCGAGGCGATGCTCGCGCAGGAACGCGCGCCGGTCGTCCCGAGTGGCGAGCCGGATCAGGCCGAGGCCGGCAAACGTCAGGAGGACGACCTCGAGGAGCCGGTGGACGGCGGGCTTCGTCTCCGGCGAGAGGTCGAAGCCGTGCTCGAGGAGGAGGGCCGCGACGGCGAGGAGCGCGAGGAGACGCAGGACGACCGCGACGGCCCGGTCGAACTGCGTCCGGAGGCTTCGCCCGGAGACCGGACGCCCGAGGTCCCTCACGTGGAGCTTCGAGAGCGATCGGAAGAGCCGCCCCTCGGGCATCGGTCTCGAGTCTACGTTCCGCACCGCGCGGAACGTATAGTCGGCCGTCGTGCCGCGCCCGTTCGGACCCGACCGGATCGAGCTCGCCTCGTCCGGACACCTGCGCCTCACCTCTCCCCGTTCGAAGGAGTGGGTCGCGCGCCGGCCCGCCGGGCCCGGAAACGTCCTGCACCCGGGGACGGCCATCCGCTGGGAGGAGGAGCTCTGGGAGGTCGTCGACGCCGGCGACGCGCTCGGGGGCGGCGCCTGGTACGAGCTCGCCCGCTGGGACGACCGGCACGCGATCCGCCTCGTCCTCCCGTACGACGAGACGAGCGAGGCCGACGGCGCGGAGGCCCGTCGCGACGTCGCCCGGCGGGGTGGGGCGCGGCTCGTGGCGCTCCTCCTCTCCCCCGTCGTCGGGCTCCTGCCGGGGCACGTGCAGGGCCGGCTGGAGGTCGAGCTGGGGGTCCGCGGCACGACCCTCACCCTCGCCTCGATTCCCGCGCCGCTCGCCGTCGGCGTCGGCGCCCTCCTCGCGATGCTGGCGTCGCTCGTCGGCGCCGCCCAGGTCGCGGCCCGCACCGGCACCGTACCCGCCGAGGCTCCGGTCGGGCCGATCCTCGTCTTCCTCATCTACCTCCTCCCGGAGTCGCTCGCGAGGTTCGCCATCGCGATGGGGCAGGGCCGGCCGATGGGGTCGGTCCTCGGGCTGCCGCTCTACGCCGCCGCCCGGCTGGCCGGGCTGGCCCCGGCTCCCGCCGCGGTCGCGACGCCGGAGGCGCCAGCCCCGGACGAGGAGCGACTCCTCGCCGACCGGTTCCTGATGCTCGAGCCGCTCCTCTCCTTCCTCCCGCCGGCCGACCAGCGCCGGCTCGCCGGGGAGAGAGGTTTCGCGGCGTTGACCTGGGGAAAGCGGACGGCCTGGTTCCTCCTCGTCTATCCCGGCCTCACCGCTCCGGCCCACGCCGCGCGCCTCCTGATCGGGACCGGCGGCCTCGGGTCGTTCCTCCTCCTCGCCCTCGCGCTCGGCCTCGGCGTCGAGCAGGTCCTCCGGCTCCGGACGCTCGCCCGGGGCGAGCCCGCGCCGAGCGTCCTCGGCCGGCTCGTCGCCCCGTTCGCAGCCCCGCTCCTCCGCTGAAGTTCCTGCCGCAATAGACTCGGCGGACCATGAACGGAGACTTCTCCCCCGACACCCTCCGCGCCTGGGGCGGCGCCGCCGTGGAGCGGCTCGCCCGCTACTTCGAGACGATCGAGAGCAGGCCGGTCCTCGCCCGGACGACGCCGGGCGAGCTCGTCGCGCAGTTCCCGCCGTACGCCCCGGAAGACCCCGAGCCGTGGGAGGCGATCGAGCGCGACCTCGACCGCCTCGTCGAGCCGAACCTGACGCACTGGCAGCACCCCGGCTTCATGGCCTACTTCGCGACGAACGGCTCCGTGCCGGGGATCGTCGGCGAGACGCTCGCCGCGGGCTACAACCAGGTCGGAATCCTCTGGCGCACCTCGCCCGCCTCGAACGAGATGGAGCAGGCGATGGTCCGCTGGCTCGCGAATTTCGTCGGGCTGCCCGCCGATTTCGACGGGCAGCTCGCCGACACCGCCTCGGCCGCCTCGCTCATCGCCCTCGCGGCCGCGCGCGAGCAGGCCTTCCCCGACGTGCGGAAGACGGGGCTCTCGGGCCAGCCCCCTGCCGTCGTCTACGCCTCGGAGATGGCCCACTCCTCGATCGACAAAGCGTGCGTCGTCCTCGGCCTCGGGATCTCCGGCCTCCGGAAGATCCCGACGGACGCGGAGCACCGGATGCAGGTCGATGCGCTCGAGGCGGCGATCGCCGCCGACCGGGCGGCGGGACGGAAGCCGATCGCCGTCGTGGCAACGGCCGGGACGACCGCCGTCGCGTCGATCGACCCCCTGCCGGAGATCGCCGCCCTCTGCCGCAAGGAGGGGCTCTGGCTCCACGTCGACGCCGCCTACGCGGGCGCCGCGGCGAGCCTTCCCGAGAAGAGCCCCCTCTTCGCCGGGTGGGAGGAGGCCGACTCGATCGTCTGGAACCCGCACAAGTGGCTCTTCCTCCCGCTCGAGTGCACCGGCCTCTTCTTCCGGAGGATGGAGCGGGTGCGGCGCGCGTTCTCGGTCGTCCCGACCTACCTCGAGACGCCGGAGGGGAGCGCCGGCGTCCGCGAGTACATGGACTACGGCATCCAGCTCGGCCGGCGATTCCGAGCGCTGAAAGCCTGGATCCTGATGCGGACGTTCGGGGCGAAGGGGCTCCGCGAGCGGCTCCGGAGCCACATCGACCTCGCCCTGCAGCTCGAGGAGCGGCTCCGCCGCGAGCCCGACGTGGAGATCCTCGCCCCGGTCCTCTTCTCGGTCGTCGTCTTCCGCTTCGCCCCGGCCGGCCTCTCCGAGCCGGAGCGCGACGCGCTGAACCAGCGGGTCCTCGAGGCGGTGAACCGCGACGGGCGCTCGTTCCTCTCCCACGGCGTCGTGAAGGGAAAGTACGCGCTC
>JAKLER010000366.1 GCA_022711615.1 Acidobacteriota bacterium | reverse complement strand
GGGCGTATCGCGATCTCCTCCGCCGCCCCTGGCCCTCGCGCGACGATCTCCGGCTCGCCGTCCTCGACGGAATGCGCGCCGCGGCGCGGAGCGGCACGGGCGCCGCGCTCGGCGCGCGCAGCCGCCTCGTCAAGACGGGGACCGTCCCGGCGCTCGACGGCCGCCCTCTCGCCACCTCCGGGTGGGCCCTCGCCGCGACGCCGGGCGGCGAGAGCCTCGCGCTCGCGCTCCTTCCCGACGGCACCGGCGCCCGCGCCGCAGAGCTCCTCGGCGAAGAGCTCGCGCCGGGCGTCGGCCGCCCCTCCGAGCGTGCCGCTCGCGCCGGGCGCCTTCCCCCGACGCACGTCCGCGTCCGTCTCCTCTCGCCGCTCCGGCCGGAGTCGGTCCGCGTGACGAACGCCGGAGCCGGCCCCGTCCGGCTTCGCCGGAGGGGCGGGCGCGAGACGTGGCTCGGCCCGGGCGCGAGCACGGAGGCCGTGCCGGGGCTCGACGCCGGGCCCGGCCTCCTCCGTCTCGACGTCGCGCCCCACGGCCTCGCTCGCTTCTACGAGGGAAGCCTCGAGGTCTTCGGCACGAAGAGCGCCCCGCGCCTCGTCCTTTCGACGACCGAGCGGGAATGGGTCGACGGCGTCCTCCGCGGCGAGCTGGGGGGACGCACGCCGGAGCTTCGCGAGGAGCTCGCGGCGGCGGCCCTCCGGTACCTGCGTGCCGGAGCCCGCCACGGCGCGGACCACCTCTGCGACACGACCCACTGCGCCGTCTTCGCCGGGCGGGGCCCCGCCGTCGCGTGGGTCACGCCGCGGCGCGCCGCGCTCCTCGCCGGCGAACGTCCCGCCGCTGCGGACGGTCTCCTCGACGACGACGCGTGGGCGCGCGCCGTCTCTCTCGCCGCGCGCCCGGGGCCCGAGCATTTCACCGGCCACTGCGGTGGCGCCCCCCTGTCTCCGCGCGAGGTCTGGGGCCGCGGTCCGCGCGAGGCGCCCCCCTGCCCTCGCCACTCTCCGGCGGACGACGCAGCATGGGAGCGCCTCCTGCCCGAGGGGGCGCTCGCATCGGCCTTCGGAGGCCCCGTCGTCGAGATGGGCGCGCGGCGCGTCGACGGCGTGAGGCGGACCCGGGTCGCGACCCGGGAGAGGATCGACGACCTCCTCTACGACGACCTCCACCGCCGCCTCGCGCCGTTCCTCGGGTGGGACGCGCTCCCCTCCCCGCCCGACTCGTTCGAGCGAGTCTCCGGCGGATGGCGCGCCCGCGGCCGTGGGCGGGGGCATCGAGTGGGGCTCTGCCTCGGAGCCGGGTCGCGCTAGTCTCCGCGCGTGAGACCCCTCCGGCTCCACCCTCGCCTCGCGAAACGCTCGCGCCGCGGGTTCCGCGGCTTCCCGGCGGCGACCGTCGCCTTCTACGGTCCCGACGACGCACGTGCCACGAAGGCCGTCGTCACGATCGTCCCGTCGAAGGAAGCCGACCCGACGTTCCAGGAGACCTTCAGCTCCGGGGAAGGAGACCTCCGGGGGGACTCGCTCGTCGGCGAGAGGATCGTCGCTTTCGTCGAAAGGCACGAGGCCCGCAGCGTCTTCGTCGCCGAGGAGATCCTCGGCTGCCCGCACGAGGAGGGGGTCGACTACCCCGAAGGGGAGCGCTGCCCCGCGTGTCCCTTCTGGACCGAGCGGGACCGCTGGGCCGCGACGAAGGAACGGCTCGACGCCGCGCGTGGCGAGCTCCTCACGCGCGCGATCTCGGAGGTCGAGGCAGAGAGGAAGGCCGGAGAGTAGCCGTCGCGACCGGCCGCGCCTGACGGATCGAATCGAGCGGCCGATCGGTGCGCCGACGCGCCTCGGCGCGCGCCCCGGTGCTACGCTGCCTTTCCATGGGAGCGGCTCCGGGACGAACCGCACCGGCCGGTCTCGACGCTCGTGAGCGGCGCGTCCTGAACCCTCGCCCGTACCGCGTCTTCCGGAAGCGCTGGTCGGCGTCCGAAGCGAAGGCGGGGGCCGTCGTCGTTCTCCTCCTCGCTCTCCTCGCCGGCTGGGTCGCGTGGCGCGGCGCCCGCCCCGACCCCGCGCTCTTCGCCGACCCGGCGCTCCTCGCGAAGGGGACGGCCGCGGTTCCCGAAACCGAGGGGCGGAAGGCGCCGGACGGGATCGCGTTCGCGTCGGGGGGCGGCGCCGCCGCGCCTCCGGCCGCGGCCGCCGCCGCGCCCGCCGACCGCGGCGCGCTGCCGGCGGCGCTCGCGGCGGAGGGATGGAGCGAGGGGCCCGTCGCGCGTTTCGACGCCGAGAACCTCTACGTCAAGATCAACGGCCGCGCCGACTTCTTCCTCGCACGCGGCTTCCGAGCGCTCACCTTCGTCACGCTCTCGGGGCCGGGCGGCGCCGCCGTCGACCTCGAGCTCTACGACCTCGGCTCTGCCGAGAACGCCCTCGGCGCCTTCGTCGCGGAGAAGCCGCCCGACGCGAGGGCGGCGACGGAGCGCGGCACCTCCTGGTACCTCGCGCGGAACGCCCTCTTCCTCGCGCGCGGGACGAGCTACCTCCGCGCGATCGGCTCGGACGAGTCGCCCGCCGTCCTCGCCCGGCTCGCGGCCCTCCGGAAGGCCTTCGAGGCGGGGATCGCCGCGGGAGAGAAGCCGTGGACCGCCTCTCTCTTCGGCGACGCGCTCGGCCTCCCGCAGGACCGGCTCCTCTACACGGCCGAGAACGCCTTCTCGTTCGGCTTCGCGAGGAACGTCACCTCGGCGACGCTCGACGACGGCGAGACGGAGCTCTTCGTCCTCCCCGCGGGCGACGAGGCGAAGGCGCGGGAGCTCGCGGCGAAGCTCGAGGAGGGGTTCCTCTCCTACGGCTCGAAGGTCGAGGCGGCCGGGGCCGCGTGGGTGAAGGACCAGTACCTCGAGACCTACGCCCGGACGCTCGCCGCCGGGACGATGGTCGTCGGCGTGAAGGGCGCGGCCGACCCGGCGAAGGCCGCGGGGCTCCTCGCCAAGCTCGAGAAGGCGGTGCGCGCCCTCCCGCCCGAGGTCGCGCGGAAGGCCGCGGCGGGGCCGCCGCCGGGGGCGAAGCCGAAAGGAGGCGGGTATGAATGAGGACCGACGCCGCCTCCTGAAGGGGCTCGGCGCCGTCGCCGGGCTGACCCTCGGCGCGGGGTACGTCTCGCTCGCGCCGAAAGGCTGGCCGCTCTCCCTCTCCGACCCCGACGGCGAGCGGGGCAAGCCGCGCCCGAAGGGGCTGCGGCTCCCGGAGAAGGGCTTCGCCGTCGAACCGTCGACGGTCCTCCCCCACCTCGGCGTCGCCCGCGGGGCGGACGTCGACGCAATGCTGAAGGCCGCCGTCGACGCCATCGGCGGCATCCGGAGGTTCGTCACGACCGGCGACGTCGTCCTCGTGAAGCCGAACGTCGCCTTCGAGCGCTCGGCGCCGCTCGGCGCGACGTCGAGCCCCGACGTCGTCGCCGCCCTCGTGCGGCTCTGCCGCGAAGCGGGCGCGAGGGAGGTCCGCGTCGCCGACAACCCGATCGAGTCGCCCGCGGCCTGCTTCGCGCGGAGCGGCGTCCAGCGCGCCGCGCTCGAGGCGGGCGCGGAGGTCTACCTCCCGACGCCGTCCGACTTCCGCCTCCTCGAGACGCCCGGGGCGACGCACATCGGCCGCTGGCCGTTCTTCTGGCGCCCGTTCGCCGGCGTGACGAAGGTGATCGGGACGGCGCCGGTGAAGGACCACAACCTCTGCCGCGCCTCGATGACGACGAAGAACTGGTACGGCCTCCTCGGCGGGAGACGGAACCAGTTCCACCAGGACATCCACGGGATCATCTCGGACCTCGCGCTCATGCTCCGGCCGACGTTCGTCGTCCTCGACGGGACGCGGGTCCTCTGGCGGAGCGGCCCGACGGGCGGCAGCCTCGCGGACGTGAAGGAGGGGCGAACGCTCGTCGCCTCGACCGACCCGCTCGCGGCCGACGCCTTCGGCTGGGACGACCTCCTCGGGCGAAAGGGCGAGCCGCTCC
>JAKLER010000365.1 GCA_022711615.1 Acidobacteriota bacterium | reverse complement strand
CGCTGCGCCGTCGCCGCGCCGGTCCGCGACTCGAGGATCGTCCCGATCGACAGCCCGATCAGCAGGACGACGAGGAGGCCGACGGCGAGCTTGAGGGAGGAGAGGGTTTCCACGAGCTTCTTCACGGGGGCTCCGTCCTGGGGCCCGCCGCTCGAGCGGCAGGCCCTAAAAGGCCATGAATAGTCCCATTTCGGAGAAGGGGTGTCGAGGCGGGGCCGGGTAGACTCGCCTCGGCCTTCCAATCGCCCGTTCGGCCTCTCCGCCGTCGGGCCGCGCAGGGGGACGGAACGTGCTCACCGGCGAACCTCGCAACCTGATCGACTCGGTTTGGAACGCCTTCGCCGCGGGAGGCATCGCAAACCCGCTCGAGGTCATCGAGCAGATCACCTATCTCCTCTTCCTCCGCCGCCTCGACGACCTCCAGACCCTCGCCGAGAACAAGGCCCGCCGCCTCGAGACGAAGGTCGAACGCGAGGTCTTCCCGAAGGGAAAGGACGGCCGCGGGCGGCCGTACCACGACCTCCGCTGGGCGCGCCTGAAGCACCTCCCGGCCGGCGAGATGTTCGCCGTCGTCTCCGAGCACGCCTTCCCGTTCCTCCGGACGCTCGGCGGCGAGGGATCGACCTACGCGACCCACATGAAGGACGCGCGGTTCACGATCCCGACACCCGCGCTCCTCGCAAAGGTCGTCGACCTCCTCGACCAGGTGCCGATGGAGGACCGCGACACGAAGGGCGACCTCTACGAGTACATGCTCGGGAAGATCGCGTCGGCGGGCCGGAACGGCCAGTTCCGGACGCCGCGCCACGTCATCCGCCTCATGGTCGAGATGACCGCGCCCACCCCGAAGGACGTGATCTGCGACCCGGCCTGCGGCACCGCCGGCTTCCTCGTCGCCGCCGGCGAGCACCTCCGCGAGCGGCACGCCGAGCTCTTCCGCGACGCGAAGCTGAAGAAGCACTTCCACGAGGCCGCCTTCCACGGCTTCGACTTCGACAACACCATGCTCCGCATCGGGAGCATGAACATGCTCCTCCACGGCGTGGAGAGCCCCGCCATCCGCTACCGCGACTCGCTGGCGCAGGACCACGCGGGCGAGGAGGAGCGCTACACCCTCGTCCTCGCGAACCCTCCGTTCGCAGGCTCCCTCGACTACGAGAACACCGCGAAGGACCTCCAGCAGGTCGTGAGGACGAAGAAGACCGAGCTCCTCTTCCTCGCCCTCTTCCTCCGGCTCCTGAAGCCCGGCGGCCGCGCCGCCGTCATCGTCCCCGACGGCGTCCTCTTCGGGTCGAGCACCGCCCACCGGACGCTCCGGAAGATCCTCGTCGAGGAGCAGAAGCTAGACGCCGTCGTCTCCCTCCCCGGCGGTGTCTTCAAACCCTACGCGGGCGTCTCGACCGCCATCCTCCTCTTCACGAAGACGAACTCCGGCGGGACCGACCACGTCTGGTTCTACGACTGCGACGCCGACGGCTGGTCGCTCGACGACAAGCGGACCCCGCTCCTCCCCGACGAGAAGCTCGGCCCCGTCCCCTCGGAGCCGCTCTCCCCAGCCGACCACGCGAAGAACAACCTCCCCGACATCCTCGCCCGCTGGCCCGAGCGGGCCGGCAAGGAGAAGAAGCGCCCCCGCACCGCCCAGAGCTTCACCGTCCCGAAGGCCGACCTCGTCGCCCAGGCCTACGACCTCTCGATCAACCGCTACAAGGAGGTCGTCCACGAGGAGGTCGCCCACAAGGCGCCGAAGGAGATCCTCGCGGACCTGCGGAAGCTGGAGAAGGAGATCGAGGAGGGGATGAAGGAGCTGGAGGGGATGGTCGGGTGAGGGCGCCACTCGCGCGTGTCGGAGATCTCGCAGAGCAGATTCGAGGGGTCACCTACGCGAAAGGCGACGCCTCCGATGAACCCAGGGACGGGTACGTTCCCATCCTTCGCGCCGGAAACATCTCCGACGAAGGGCTGAGCCTCTCCGACCTCGTGTTCGTTCCGGCAGCGCGCGTGTCCGATCGACAGTTCCTCAAGCGGAACGATGTCCTCGTCGCCGCGTCGAGCGGAAGCCTCGACGTCGTGGGGAAGGCAGCTCTCGTCAACTCCGATGTCAAGGCTGGCTTCGGGGCCTTCTGCAAGGTGCTGCGACCTGGCGAGAGGGTCCATCCGGCGTACTTCGCGCACTTCTTCAAGACGCCGGCGTATCGGGGTCGAGTATCGGCTCTCGCGGCCGGGGCGAACATCAACAATCTGAGGAACGAGGACCTCGACGACCTCACTCTCCCGCTGCCGTCTGCTGAGGAGCAGCACCGCATCGCGGGGGTCCTCGATCGGGCCGAGGCTCTGCGGGCGAAGCGGCGGGCGGCCCTCGCGCAGAGCGACGGCCTGACGCAGGCGATCTTCCTCGAGATGTTCGGGGATCCGGTGTCAAATCCGTTGAAGTGGCCCGAACACGAGATGGAAGCCCTCATAGACGGCGGGCCGCAGAACGGCCTGTACAAGCCGGCTTCTGAGTACGGCTCTGGTGTACCGATCCTTAGGATCGACGCCTTCTACGACGGGGTCGTGACGGATCTGCACTCGCTGAAGAGAGTCCGAATCACCGAGCCCGAGCTGGCTCTTTATGCCCTTCGCACCGGCGACATCGTCGTGAACCGCGTGAACAGCATCGAGTATCTCGGCAAGAGCGCGCTCATACCGCTTCTCCCCGAGCCGATCGTCTTCGAATCGAACATGATGCGGATCTCCCTTCGGCGCGATCTCGTGGACTCGCGCTGGGTGATCGAGTTCCTCCAGAGCCCGTTCATCCGAGGCCAGCTTCTCAACCGCGCGAAGCGGGCCGTGAATCAGGCGAGCGTCAATCAACAGGACGTCAAGTCTCTGCGGCTTCTTGCGCCGCCGCTTCACCTGCAACGCTCCTTCGCCGCCCGCGCCGCCGCCGTCGACGGGCTCAAGTCCTCCCACCGAGCCTCGCTCGCCCAGCTCGACGCCCTCTTCGCCTCGCTCCAGCATCGCGCCTTCCGCGGCGAGGTGTAGGTCCCCGACAAGCGGCCCGGGTGACGCCTTCAGCGCCACTCCGCCCGGGCCGGTCGCCATCAGGGACAATTCCCCAGGAGGCCCCCCGGTTTGACGCGTCGGAAAGACATCTACCGCGGCGAGGACCCGCGCTTCCTGCCGTTCTACGGTCTACGGGAGGCGGCGCTCTGCCTCCGCCTCCCGGTTGCCACACTGAGGCAGTGGACGATGGGCCGGGAGTACGAGATCAAGTCCGGACGGAAGGTCTTCCTGTCGCTGATCCGCTCCGCAGATCCCGAGCGCAACGTCCTCTCCTTCGTGAACCTCCTCGAGGGTCAGGCGCTGCGGGCGTTCCGCCGGGAACACAAACTGGGGTTCAAGGTCCTCCGAAAAGCTCTCGCGTCGCTGAAGGTCCTCGACGGGCCACGCGCGAAGAAGCACCCGCTGGCGTTCGAGGACTTCCTGACGGACGGCCTCGACATCCTCGTCGAGCGGGTCGGCGAGCTGATCGGGCTCAATCCCGCGCGCCAAATCGCCATCCGGGCAGCCTTCCGGAAACACCTCCAGAGAATCCGGCGCGACTCCACCGGCCCCACTGCGTTCTTCCCCTGGGTCGGCGGCGAGGGCGAGACGACGATGCCGGTCGCGGTCGATCCTCGGGTCGCCTTCGGCCGGCCCGTCCTCACCGGCACGGGAATCGCCACGGCCGTCATCGCGAGTTTCGTGAGGGCGGGCGAGCGGATCGAGGACATCGCGGAGGACTACGATCTCTCCCCGGAGCAGGTCGAAACAGCCGTCACGTTCGAGGAGGCGTCCTAGGCTCGCCGCCCTCTTCCTCGACGAGGACCTCTCCGGCCCCGAGCTTCACAACGGCCGAGCCCGGACGCGACCTCGAACCTGAGAAGGTCAGAGGATCGACAGATCACGCTCGGGCCGCGAGAATCCGTCGAGCACAGGAGCCCTCGACATGAGCGCCTTCGCGCCTCGCTTCTCG
>JAKLER010000364.1 GCA_022711615.1 Acidobacteriota bacterium | reverse complement strand
GGCGGATTATGGATTATGGGCGCGAAGCGCATCAGGAGACGTCGGAGCCGGTCGTCTTGTAGTGGACCGAGAGCCAGGAAGTGACCCAGGTGTCCCGGAACGGCCGGTAGTGCCTGTGGCCGGTCGAGTAGATCGAACGGACCGGCACGACCGCGAACTTCCGGAGGACCGGAGCGGCCTTGATGAGCATCTCGTTCTCGATGGCGTAGCGGTTCGCGGTGAGGCGGAGCCGCCGCAGGAGCGCGGTCGAGAGGACCCGGTAGCCCGACTGCCCGTCCTCGACCGGCAGGCCGGTCATCCGCGAGAGGACCTTGTCGCCCGTCTCGTTCGCGCGGCGGTTCTTCGCCGGCATCCCTTCCGGGTCGGAGAGGCGCGAGCCGATCACGAAGTCGGCTCCGTCCCGCGCGGCGGCGAGGAGCGTCGGAAGGTCGTCGGGGTCGTGCTGGCCGTCCCCGTCGACGAACGCCACGTGGGACCAGTCGCCCCGGAGGAGGAGACCGATGCCGTCGCGCATCGCCCGCCCCTTACCACCGTTCGTCTCGCGGCGGTGAACTTTCGCTCCGGCCTCCCGGGCGGCCTCGGACGTGAGATCCTCGCTCCCGTCGTCGACGACGAGCACCTCCGGCACGTGCCGGAGGAGGCCTCGTACCACGTCGCCGACCCACGTTTCGCACCGAAACGCGGGGACGAGCGCGGCGGGCCGGAACGGGCTTTCCGTGGTTGACGATCCCCGCAACTTTGTGAAAATTAGCACGAGCGCCTCATGGGCACACCTGACGCCTTCCTCCCCATCCTCCTCATGTTCACGGCGGCCGCGATCCTCGGGGCCGCCCTCCTGTTCCTGAACGGGGTGATGGGCCGCAAGGTCCGGACCCTCCGCAAGCTCGGCCCGTACGAGAGCGGCCTGCCGCTCCTGGATGACAGCCGAAAGCGGATATCCGTCAAGTTCTTCATCGTCGCGATGGTCTTCATCCTCTTCGACGTGGAGACGGGATTCCTCTGGCCGTGGGCCACCGTCCTCGACGAGGGCGGCTGGGTCGTCTTCTGGCCGATGATCCTGTTCCTCGCCGTCCTGGCCCTCGCGGACGCCTACCTCTGGAAGAAGGGAGCGTTCGACTGGGAATGAGCGGCGGCCCGAGCACCCCCGTGGACATCCTCCCCGGCCAGCCCCCCGTGGGCGAGCACGGGGCCCTCTCCTGCGGCAAGGAGCTCGCGTTCTCGGCGAAGGCCGAGGAGCGGCTCCAGAAGCTCCTGACCCGGTACCCGACGAAGCAGGCCGCCCTCCTCCCGACGCTCTGGATCGCGCAGGAGGAGTGGGGCTGGATCTCGCGCGAGGCGGTCGACTACGTCGCCGCGCGCCTCGGGCTCACCTCGGCCTTCGTCTGGGGCGTCGTGACGTTCTACACGATGTACAACCGGGCCCCCGTCGGGAAGCACCTCATCCAGGTCTGCACGTCGATCTCCTGCCACCTGAACGGCGCGGAGGAGGTCTTCCACGAGTGCCGGAAGAAGCTCGGCGGCCTGAAGCCGGGCGAGACCTCGGCCGACGGGAAGTACACCGTCGTCGAGGTGGAGTGCCTCGCGCAGTGCGACAAGGCGCCCGCCGTGATGGTGAACGGCGACGACCACGAACGGATCACCCTCGACAAGCTGGACGCTTTCCTCGCCGAGCTGAGATGAGCGAATTCATTCCCGTCCTCTCCGCCCGCGTCGGGAAGAAGAACTCCCGCGCCCTCGAAACCTACGTCGCCGACGGCGGCTACGCCTCCTGGAAGAAGGTCCTTGCCGGGTCGCAGACGGGCGAGTGGACGCCGGCGAAGGTGACCGACGTCGTGAAGGCCTCGGGCCTCCGGGGCCGGGGCGGCGCCGGCTTCCCCACCGGCATGAAGTGGACCTTCGTCCCGCCGAAGGAGAAGCGGGGCGGCAAGCCCGTCTACCTCCTCTGCAACGCCGACGAGTCGGAGCCCGGGACGTTCAAGGACCGGGTCCTCATCGAGCAGGACCCCCACCAGATCCTCGAGGGGATGATGCTCGCGAGCTTCGCGCTCGACGTGAAGCACGCCTACATCTACATCCGCGGGGAGATGGTCCACGGCGCCGAGATCCTGAACGCGGCGATCGACGAGGCCTACGCGGCCGGCCTCCTCGGGACGAACGTCCTCGGGAGCGGCCTCGACCTCGACATCACGGTCCACCGCGGCGCCGGCGCCTACATCTGCGGCGAGGAGACGGCGCTCATCGAGAGCCTCGAGGGGAAGCGCGGCCACCCGCGCATCAAGCCCCCCTTCCCCGCCGTCTCGGGCGTCTGGGCCGCCCCGACCGTCGTCAACAACGTCGAGACGCTCTGCTGCGTGAAGCACATCCTCGACCGCGGCGCCGACTGGTTCAAGGGGATCGGCCGGAACGACCGCAACACCGGGCCGAAGCTCTACTGCGTCTCCGGCCACGTCAACAAGCCGGGCGTCTACGAGGCGCCGATGGGGATCCCCTTCAAGGACCTCCTCGCGATGTGCGGCGGGGTGCGCGAGGGGCGGAAGGTGAAGGCCGTGATCCCGGGCGGCTCCTCGGCCCCGATGCTGACGGGCGAGGAGATCATGGACGTCCCGATGGACTTCGACGGCGTCGCCGCCGCGAAGTCGATGCTCGGCTCGGCGGCTGTCATCGTCATGGACGATCAGACGGACATCCCGAAGGCTGTGGCGAACATCGCGAAGTTCTACGCGCACGAGTCGTGCGGGCAGTGCACGCCCTGCCGCGAGGGGTGCCCCTGGCTCCTCAAGATGCTGAAGAGGATCGTGAACGGCCAGGGGAAGAAGGCCGACCTCGAGATGCTGCTGCAGGTCTCCGGCCAGATGGGGAACGGGATGACGATCTGCGTCTTCGCCGATGCGGCGATCGCGCCCGTCCTCTCCTCGATCCCGCGCTTCCGCGAGGAGTTCGAGGCGTACGTCGCGAAGTCCGCGGCGCCCGGCTTCGAGGTGCCCGCACCGGACCAGATCACCCCGAGGCTCGCCGAGCGGATGGCGGAAGGGATGCACTCCTGATGGCGAAGGTCACCGTCGACGGACGGACCGTCGAGGTCCCCGACAGCACGAACGTCCTCGAGGCGTGCCGGGCGGCCGGGGTCGACGTCCCCCACTTCTGCTACCACCCGCGCCTCTCGGTCGTCGGCCAGTGCCGGATGTGCATGGTCGAGATCGAGGGGGTGCCGAAGATCCAGGCCTCGTGCACGGTCCCCGTGCGCGACGGCATGGTCGTCCTCGCGAGCTCGGAGAAGGCCCTCGCCGCGCGGAACGCGACGATGGAGTTTCTCCTCATCAACCACCCGCTCGACTGCCCCATCTGCGACCAGGCGGGCGAGTGCAAGCTGCAGGACAACGCCGTCGCGGCGGGCCTCCCGGTCTCGCGGACGGCCGAGCCCCGGCGGCAGTTCCCCGGCTACGACCGGACGAGCATCGGCCCGCACGTCATCGCCGACATGACGCGCTGCATCCAGTGCACGCGCTGCATCCGGTTCTGCCAGGAGATCGCCGGGACCGGCGAGCTGACGTTCATCGAGCGGGGCGGCCACACGATCGTCTGGACCCACGAGGGGAAGGAGCTCGCGAACGACTGGTCGGGCTGCGCGGCGGACGTCTGCCCCGTCGGCGCCCTGACGACGAAGGAGTTCCGGTTCCGCAAGCGGGTCTGGTGGCTCGACAAGGCCCGGTCGGTCTGCGACGGCTGCGAGATCGGCTGCAACGTCTCGATCGAGCACCGCGACCGGACCGTCTACCGCTTCCTCCCCCGCGTGAACCTCGCCGTGAACGACTTCTGGATGTGCGACTACGGCCGTTTCCGGGCCGAGGAGCTGAACGGGAACGACTTCACACGGCCCGTCCTCCGGAAGGACGGGAGCGCCCGCGAGACGAACTGGGGCGAGGCGCTCGACGCGGTGAAGGCCGCCGTCGACGCGGCCGTCGCGAAGGACCCGGCCTCCGTCCTCGTCCTCGGCTCGGCCCGGCT
>JAKLER010000363.1 GCA_022711615.1 Acidobacteriota bacterium | reverse complement strand
AGGAGGGGCGCCTCCACGAGGAACGGCTGCTCCGCGATCTCGGCGAGCGCCCGGGTGACGCGCTCCTCCTCCGTCGCCTCCAGGGTCACGACGAACGGGAGCGCGCGCTTCTCGGCCCAGGGGACCTGGAGGACGGCGTCGACGTTCACCTCCGCGCGGGCGAACGCCGTCGTGAGGGCGGCGAGGACTCCCGGCCGGTCGTCCACGAGGAAGCGGACGTAGAACGGAGCGACGAAGTCGGCCGGCCCCCCGCTCAGGCACGGCCGCGGCTCGTCCGTGCCGAACGGCGGGACGGGGGACGGGACGCCGCGCCGGGCGATCTCGACGACGTCGGCGAGGACGGCCGTCGCGGTCGGAGCGCCGCCGGCGCCGGGACCCGTCAGGACGTACGCGCCGCCGTGCGCCGTCGTCACGCGGACCGCGTTGAGCGGCCCGTCGATCCGTGCGAGGAGCGACGAGGCCGGGACGAGGACGGTTCGAACGAAGAGGAGGAAGCGGCCGTCCGGCAGGCGACGGGCCAGGCCGAGCTGGCGCGGCGTTCGCTCGAGGAGGCGGGCGTAGACGAAGTCGATCGGCCGAAGGCGGGTCACGCCCTCGGTCCGGACGGCCTCGAGCGGGGCGTCGACGCCGAAAGCCATCCGGGCGAGGAGCGCGACCTTGCAGGCGGCGTCCGTCCCTTCGACGTCCGCAGTCGGGTCGGCCTCGGCGTAGCCGAGGGATCGCGCCTCGGCGAGAACCTCGCCGTACGGTCGGGCCGTTTGCGCCATCTCCGTCAGGACGAAGTTGCTCGTGCCGTTGAGGATCCCTCCAACTTCCTCGATTTGGTCTGAGACGAAGCTCTCCCGCAGCGCGCGGAGGACGGGGATGCCGCCGGCGACGGCCGCCTCGAACGCCAGGGCGGCCCCCGTCTCGCGCGCGAGGCGCGCGAGCTCGGCGCCGCGGGCGGCCAGGAGGAGCTTGTTGGCGGTGACGACGGACCGGCCCGCCCGAAGCGCCGACTCGACGAGCGTGCCCGCCGGCTCGAGCCCGCCGAGCAGCTCGACGACGACGTCGACGTCCGGCGCGAGGGCGACGGCGGAGAGGTCGTCGCCGACGCGGACTCCCGGCGGGATCGAGGCGAGGAGCTCGGGGCGGCGGGGAAGGGCGCGGCTCGCGACGGCGACGAGGCGGAGGTCGAGCCCGTGCTCCTCGGCGAGACGCGGGGTCTCGGACGCGAGGAGGCGGACGAGCCCCTTCCCGACGGCTCCATAGCCGAGGAGGCCGATCCGGAGGGAGGAGGTCACGGCTCCTTCGGAAGCCAGGAGTCGTGGTACTCGGGGAGCTCGAGGGCCCGCGCCTGCTCCGTGACGCGCAGCGGGAGGAACGTGTCGATCATGACCGCGAGCTCGTCGGTCGACCGGGTGCCGATCGACGCCTCGTAGGCGCCGGGGTGCGGGCCGTGCGGAATCCCGGCCGGATGGAGGGAGACCGCTCCCGGCCCGACGCCGCGGCGGCTCGTGAAGTTCCCGCGCACGTAGTAGATCAGCTCGTCGCAGTCGACCGACGAGTGGGGATAGGGGCAGGGGACCGCCTCGGGGTGGAAGTCGGTCACCCGCGGGACGAACGAGCAGACGAGCGCCCCGCGGGCGGCGAACGTCGCGTGGATCGTCGGCGGGAGGTGGACGAGGCCGATCTTCGGCTGGAACGCGAGGATCGGGAACGCGAAGGGCCAGACGGTGCCGTCCCAGCCGACGACGTCGAACGGCGAGACGAGAGGCTCGCGGCGGACGAAGGCGTCGCCCTTCTTGACGAGCACCTCCCTCGGTCCGGGCCTCGGCCCGGGAAAGACCGGACGGCGGAAGTCGCGGTGCGTGAACGGCGCGTCCATCCGGAGCTGGCCGACGGCGTTGCGGTACTGCGTCGGAACGTGGAGGCCGCCCCGGAGCTCGAACGCGATTCCGGTGATTCGCTCGTCGACGCGCCACCGGTGGACGACGCTCCGCGGGACGAGGACGTAGTCCCCCGCGCCCGCGGCGAGGTCGCCGAACGGAGTTTCGAGCGTGGCCCGCCCGGAGAAGACGTAGAAAAGGTCGTCCCCGTCGCCGTTCGCGAAGCCCGTCTCCGGCGCCGGGGCGGCCGGGAGGTCGAAGAGGGAGACGACGACGTCGGCGTTGCCGCAGACGGGCGTCCAGCCCTGCGGCGTCCCGTCGCCGAGGAAGAGCCGGCGGCGAAGAGGCTCGTCGGGAGCCCACGCGGGGACGCGGCGGTCGAGCGGTCCCGGCTCCGCGGGCCCGATCGACCGGTCGGTCATCGGCGGGCCCTCGTGGTAGAGGATCGAGTACTCGCCGTCGAAGCCGAGGCGGGTGAAGCACTCCTCGAAGCGGAGCGCGCCCGAAGCCGAGCGGAACGCGACGTGGGGTTTCGCCGGCACGTCGCCGAGCTGCATCCGGTCGATCAAGTCAACCGACCACGTCGAGGGAGCTCGAGTCGGCGCTCTGCGCGGCCTCGATCGACTCGAAGAGAGCGCGGAAGTTCCCGTAGCCGAAGCCCTTGTCCCCTTCGCGCTGGATGATCTCGTAGAAGAAAGGGCCCGCCTTCACGTCGCCGTAGAGCGTGCCGGCGTCGTGCATGAAGATCTGGAGCATGTAGCGGTCGTCCTTGCCGTCGACGAGGACGTGGTTCGCGCGAAGGGCGTCCATCGGCTCCTTCACGTTCGAGACCTTTACGCGCTCGAGCCTCTCCGGGAGCCGGTCGTAGTAGGCGGGAGGCGCGGAGAGGAACTGGACGCCGCGCGACCGGAGGCTCTCGACGGCCGGGAGGATCTCCTTGACGAGGAGGGCGACGTGCTGGACGCCCGCGCCGTGGTGGTCCTCGCAGAACCGGTTGATCTGGCTGTCGCGGAAGAAGGGGCGCATCGGCTCGTTCGTTGCGAACTTGATCCCGCTCGACGGGTCGGCCATGACGATCGAGCGGAGGCCCGAGCCGGTCATCTTCTTCCCGCCGTCGACCTCCGAGGTGTGGAACTCGACGTCCCAGTAGCGGGAGAAGCCGAGGACGTCGCGGTACCAGTTGACGACGGGGAGCATCGTGTAGGCGTTCGAGGTGACGTGGTCGATCGTCGCGAAGCCGTGAGGGTTGTCCGACGGAACGCCGTCGCCGACGTTCTCGAAATCGGGGGCGAATCCGGGATACGTCCCCCGCCTCTCGATGAACCGGAACGTGACGTCGTCGAGCGGCGTCGCGATCGAGAACGTCCGGAAGTAGCCGCCCCCCTCCTCGTGGACCTGGACGTCGGTCAGGAACGTGGCGCCCCGGGGCTCGAGGAACCTCCAGGCGGCGTCCACGTCGCGGACCCGGAACGCGAGCGAGGAGACGCCGTCGGGGTGGACCCGGAGCCAGCGCGCGGCCCGGGAGTCGGGACGGACCGGCGTCGAGACCAGGACGCGGATCTGCCCGGCCCCGAAGACGCTCGCTTCCTCGCCTCCGGCCTCGACCTTGGCGCGCGAGGCGCGCGCGACCTCCGTGAAGCCGAGGGCTTCGGTGTAGAAGCGGCGGCTCCGCTCGAGGTCGCCGACGATGAAGTGGAACGAGTCGTATCCGACGATGCCGAGGTCCTGGCTCATGAGACGGATTCTAGGAGGGAACGGTGCGGGCGGGAGCGCAGCCGGTCCGGCGACCCGACGCCGCGGGCCCCGGCTCCGTAGAATCGGGAGGTGGAGGCGAGCCCGACGGAAACGCGCCCGAGCGAGTTCTTCCTGCGCGACCTGCCCCTTTTCCTCGACCACCTCGCGGTCGAGAAGGGGCTGGCCCGAAACTCGCTCGAGGCCTACCGGAGAGACCTGACCGCCTTCGGCCGCCACCTCGACGCGGAGGGGCTCTCGGCACCGGACGTGACCCGGGACGTCCTCGTGAGGTGGTTCGGCCTCTGCCGGTCAGCGGGGGCGTCGCCCCGTTCGATCGCGAGGGCGACCTCGGCGCTGCGCGGTCTCTTCCGCTTCCTCTTCGCCGAGAAGCGGATCGCCGCCGACCCCACCTCCGGCCTCGAGAACCCGCGGCGCTGGATGA
>JAKLER010000362.1 GCA_022711615.1 Acidobacteriota bacterium | reverse complement strand
AACCACGGCCTCGAGCTCCCGTTCGCCGAGGCCGAGCTCCACGAGGCGGCCCTCTTCGGCCTCTGCGTCGCGACGGACGACATGAAAGAAGGCGTCGCCGCCTTCCTCGGGAAGCGCGCGGCGAAGTTCGCGGGGAAGTGACCCCGTGGTCGGCGGGCTCCGTCCGTTCGGTGCGACGGGGCTCGCCGTTCCGCCCCTCGGCCTCGGCGCGGGGTCCGTCGGGGACGGGTCCCTCGACGAGGCCGAAGCCGCGCGACTTCTCCACGGCGCGCTCGACCTCGGCCTCTCCTTCGTCGACACCGCGCCCGGCTACGGCCTCTCCGAGGAGCGGATCGGCCGCCACCTCTCGGGCCGTCGCTCCTCATTCGTCCTCTCGACGAAGCTCGGATACGGCGTCCCCGACGTTCCCGACTGGACTCCGGAGTGCATCGCCCGCGGTGTCGACCAGGCCCTCTCCCGGCTCCGCACCGACGTCCTCGACGTCGCACACCTCCACTCCTGCCCGCTCGAGACGCTCCTCTCCTCCGGCGTCGTCGAGGCCCTCCTCGACGCCGTCCGCGCCGGAAAGGTCCGCGTCGCCGCCTACTCCGGCGAGAACGAAGCGCTCGCGTGGGCCGTCTCCTCCGGCGCCTTCGGCTCCGTCCAGTGCTCGGTCAACGTCTGCGACCAGCGCTCCCTCGCCCTCATAGCGGCCCGCGGCCTAGGCGTCATCGCCAAGCGCCCCCTCGCGAACGCGCCCTGGAACCCCGCCGCCGCCCACCCGGACGACGTGGCCGCCGCGGCCTACCGATGCCGCTGGACCGCCCTCCGCCTCGACGACCTCGGTCGCCCTCCCGTCGAGCTCGCCATCCGCTTCGCCGCCTTCGCCCCCGGAGTCTCGACCGCCATCGTCGGCTCCCGCCGCCTCGAGCACCTCGCCGAGCTGAAGGCCCTGGTCGCGAAAGGCCCGCTCCCGCCGGACATCCTCGAGGAGATCACGACGCACTTCACCACCGTCGGCGAGACCTGGCCCGGGATGATCTGACCCCCCCCCCGAGAACCCGAGAGCCCTCTGACCATTTCGTCGCGCCGCCCGAGTCGCGGCCAGGAGAGGCATCCCACGGCGAGCCCTGCGCGCGCGCGACCCGCATCGGCTCCGCTGCGCGGGCCATCGGCGCGGCCGCGAACTCCTCGCTTCGCTCGTCAAACAGCGCGTCCGCTTCTCCCGATGGCCTGCTCGCGGACCCGTGCGGGGTCCCCGCGCGTGCTCGAACGCTCGCTCGCGGGACGCCCCTCCCGTCCGCTCACGCCACGCGCAGGTCAGCGAGAACCAGCGAGGGCAAGACTCGGCGCTTCGCGATCGGGCCTGAATGGCAGTCGGCCTGCCCTACGAAGACAGACCTCGGAACGAGAGCCGATCCGCGCTCCTTGGTCCTGCTCCGGTGGGCCGAGCCGCGGGATGGGTCCCGCGAGCCGCCTCGAGCACGGCCGGGGACCCGCTCGCGATCGCGAGGACCGGGCGGGGAAGAAGCCCGCGCACCGATTCGAGCGAAGCGAGCTTGCGCGGGCGCCCCGCCCGGCCGCAGCGGGCGCGTCAGCGGGTCGGCCGCGCGCAGCCAGCGGCCGTGGGACCCATCCCGCGGCGAGGCTCCCTCCCTCGTGCCCCGGTGCTCTCGTGCTCCCGTGCTCCCGTGCTCTCGTGCTCTCGTACTCTCGTGTTCCCGTTCTCCCGTGCTCTGGTGCCCCGGCGGCCTCAGGCTCCCTTCATCGTGCCGGTGCGGAGGAGGTGGCGGTGCCAGGCGAAGGCTTCGTCGAGGAGGTGGGGCGTGTGGCGGCCGAAGGAGGCGGTGCCCGCGCGTCTCACGTAGTCGCGAAGGGCGGGGCGGTAGTCGGGGTGGGCGCACTTCTCGATGACGCGCTCGGCGCGCTGCTTCGGCGAGAGGCCCCGCAGGTCGGCGAGCCCCTGCTCCGTGACGAGGACGTGGACGTCGTGCTCCGTGTGGTCGACGTGCGTGACCATCGGGACGATGCAGGAGACGGCGCCCTTCTTGGCCGTGGAGGGCGTCATGAAGAAGGAGATGTAGGCGTTGCGCGCGAAGTCGCCCGAGCCGCCGATGCCGTTCATGATCGCGGTGCCGTTCACGTGCGTCGAGTTGACGTTCCCATAGATGTCGGCCTCGATCATCCCGTTCATCGCGAGGCAGCCGAGGCGGCGGATCAGCTCGGGGTGGTTCGAGATCTCCTGGGGGCGGAGGATCAGGCTGTCGCGGTAGCGGTCCATCTGGGAGTTCAGCTCCTCGACCTTCTGCGGGCTGAGGGAGAAGGCGGTCGCGGAAGCAACGCGCAGCTTCCCGGAGGCGATGAGCGAGAGCATCCCGTCCTGGAGCACCTCGGTATAGGCCGTCAGGTCGGTGAACGGGCCGTCCTCGAGGCCGAAGAGGACCGCGTTCGCGATGTTGCCGACGCCTGACTGGAGCGGGAGGAGGTTCTTCGGGAGACGCCCCTTCTTCACCTCGTCGCCGAGGAACTCCAGGATGTGCCCCGCGATCCGCTTCGACGCCTCGTCGGGCGCCGAGAAGGGCGCGTTGCGGTCGGGCGCGTTCGTCTCGACGATCGCGACGATCTTCTCGAGCGGGCACTGGAGGTACGGCGTGCCGATCCGATCCGCCGGGCCGACGAGCGGGATCGGCTTGCGGTTCGGCGGGAGCGCGAACCCCTGGTAGACGTCGTGCACCCCTTCGAGGCTCTCCGACTGCCAGGAGTTGACCTCCAGGATGACCCGCTCGGCCGAGTCGAGCCAGACCTTGTTGTTCCCGATCGAGGAGGCGGGGATGAGCGCGCCGTCTTCGCGGATGCCGGTCACTTCGACGAGCGCCACGTCGAGCTTGCCGAGGAAGCCCTGCCTCACGAACGCCCCGACGTGCGAGAGGTGGATGTCGAGGTACTCCATGTCGCCCGCGTTGATCTTCTTCCGGCAGGTCGGGTCGGACTGGTAGGGGAGCCGCAGCTCCACGCCGTCGACCATCGCGAGGGCGCCGTCGAGCTCGGGCGCGGTCGACGCGCCCGTCCAGATCCCGACGCGGAACTTCTCGCCGCGGAGGCTCGCGTCCATGATCCGCTTCGCCAGGGCGACCGGGATGGCCTTGGGGTAGCCGGCCCCGGTGAAGCCGCTCATCCCGACGGTGTCGCCGGGTCGGATCATCGCCGCGGCCTCTTCGGCCGAGACTCGCCTGTCGAGCAGGGCGCGGTTCCGGATGCGCGTCGTCATGGCGGGGATCCTCCTTCGAGCCGGGCGGCGGCCGGGATCAGAGAGGCCGGGAGAGGGTGAAGGCGCCGCGGAGGTCTCCCGCCGCAAAGCCGACGGCCCGGTCGTCCGGGTAGAGCTCGCGCACCTTCGACGCGATCTCGGGCTTGAGCGCCGAGCCGTGGCAAGTGAGGCAGGGCGAGGCGGTGCCGATCGCCTTCATGTAGCGGAACGCCGGACGCCCGTCGACCTCGACGACTTCCCAGGCCTCGAGGGCGGAGAGCTCTTCGCCCGCGGAGAGCCGCGTCGCGAGCTCCTCGAGCTTCCGCGCCTCCCACTCGTCCGGCGCGTTCGCGCCGTTGCGGACCCTCTGCGACGTACGCGCGATCTTCCAGGGGGTCCCCATCGCGGTCGCCGCGGCGATCTCGGGCGCGCGGCTTCGGCAGACCTCGAGGGCCTTCACGGGGCCGCCGGACTTCATCGCGGCGAAGAGCTCGCCCTGGAGCGAGAGCATCAGGTTCCCGGCGAGGCCGCGCGCCTGCGAGGCGAGCGCCTCCGGGGCCGGGGGCTCGGCCGCGGTGAGGGGAAGCGCGAGGAGAGGGGCGAGGAGAACTCTCAGGACCTTCATCTCGACCTCCGTCGAGGGGAGGGTAGCGCGTCAGCGGCCCGAGCGGGTCGTGCCGCGACGCGGCGGGGCGCCGCGCGGGTCCTCCGGCCACGGGTGCTTCGGGTAGCGTCCCCTCAGCTCCCTCCTCACCTCGGGGTACGTGCGGCTCCAGAAGCTCGCGAGGTCGGAGGTGACCTGTACCGGGCGTCCCGCCGGGGAGAGGAGGTGGAGGAGGACCGGGACGCGCCC
>JAKLER010000361.1 GCA_022711615.1 Acidobacteriota bacterium | reverse complement strand
TCGACGGCGAGGGCGACGACGATGGTGAGGATGACGAAGAGAGCGACCATTTCGAACCTCCCTGCGGGTTGCCCCGATTTCTCTCGGCCCGCTTCGCCCGGAGATATCGCAAGGGCGCTGCCACGCCTCTCGAACTCGCGCTAAGCATAATTGTGTCAACGACTTGAGCGCGGACTTCGCTCGATGGGCCGTTCGGGCGGTGCTGAACTCCTCTACGCGGACGCACTGCCGGTCGGATCGCACAAGTGTCTGCATCGAAATGGCTTGATCCGGGTACATCGGTTCGATGACGCTGGTGTCGTGCCGTGTTGAATTTCGCAGCGGGGCCGCCGCAGGCCGCAGGATGCCGCACGGGAGCCTCGGAACCTTTGTCCGGTCGCGCCGTAACTAGCGGCTGAAGCCCTTCGTGGAGGACCCGCGAGTCCGTTGCCGCGCTCGCCCTCGCTCTCCTCGCCCTCGCTGCGCGGCACCTGGACCCGGTCGGAAGCGCGGGGCTTCTTTTCGCATCCTCCGCTCGATCGGGGAGCCGGAATTCAGCGCAGGCCGACGAGCTTGTGGCTCTGAAGGCCGAGGCGCCAGAGCGGGTGGGCAAGGCAGTACGCGGCGGCCGCCGCGACGTTCCGATCCCTCGTTGCGCCGTCCATCGGCTGCAGGACGAACGCCCGGAAGGCGAGCTGCTCGTAGAGCTCCGGCTCGGCGCCGGACTGCGGGAAGACGAGCTTCAGCTCGTCGCCCGCCTTCACGGCGAGCTCGGTCCCGGCCTTCGGGCTGACCGTGATCCAGTCGAGGCCCGGCGGGGGCGTCCGGGTGCCGTTCGTCTCGACCGCGACCTCGAATCCTTCGGCGTGGAGCGCCTCGACGAGCGCCGCGTCGAGCTGGAGGAGGGGCTCGCCTCCCGTGCAGACGACGAGCGGCCGGCCGCGCTCGGGAAGAGGGGCCTCCCAGGCCCCGCGGACCGCTGCCGCCAGGGAGGCCGCATCGCCGAAGCGGCCTCCGCCGGGGCCGTCGACGCCGACGAAGTCGGTGTCGCAGAAGCGGCACGTGGCGGACGCGCGACCCTCCTCCCGGCCCGACCAGAGGTTGCAGCCCGCGAAGCGGAGGAAGACGGCGGCACGCCCCGTCTGGAGCCCTTCGCCCTGGAGCGTGTAGTAGACCTCCTTGACGGCGTAGCTCACGTGCGGCCCGCTTGCTGGAGGGCCGGGTCGGGGACGCCCGCGTCCCGGAAGCCCCTCGCCCGGAGGTGGCAGGCGTCGCACCGGAGGCACGGCGCGCCCTCCGTCGAAGGGTCGTAGCAGCTGAGCGTGAGGCCGTAGTCGACGCCGAGGGCGAGACCTGTTCGGATGATCTCGGCCTTCGTCATCGAGAGGAGCGGTGCGCGGACGCGAAACCGGCCGGCCCCCTCGACGCCGGCCCGCGTCGCGAGGTTCGCCATCGCTTCGAACGCCGAGACGAATTCCGGGCGGCAGTCGGGGTAGCCGCTGTAGTCGAGGGCGTTCACCCCGACGAACAGGTCGAATGCGCCGAGGACCTCGGCCCAGGCGAGGGCGAAGGTGAGGAACACCGCGTTGCGCGCCGGGACGTAGGTGATCGGGATGCCGCGGGCGATCTCTTCGCCGTCGCGGTCCTTCGGGACGTCGATGTCGGCGGTGAGGGCCGAGCCGCCGAAAAGGCCGAGGTCGATCGACGCGACGACGTGACGCTCGGCGCCGAGCGCCGCGGCAACGCGTCCGGCCGCGGCGAGCTCGGGGGCATGCCTTTGTCCGTAGCGGAAGCTGAGAGCGTAGGGCGCGAACCCTTCGCTCCTGGCGATGGCGAGGCAGGTGGCCGAATCGAGGCCGCCCGAGAGGAGGACGACGGCGGGGGGGCGAGACGTCACGGCGGCTTCATACCACGCCGTCCGGGGGCCGGGCGCGAGGTCAGGCGGGCGAAGTCCGTTCGCCGCGTCCCGCGTCCCCGTCGAGCGTGGCGGCCCGGTAGCACGCGGCGAGGTTCGCGGCCACGAGCTCGACGCCGCGCGGGTCGAGCTTTCCCGCCTCGACGAATCGGCGAAGGTGGTCGAGGATCGCCTCCGGGCCGAGCGGACCGCGGTAGGGGCGCCGTTGCGCGAGAGCCTGGAAGATGTCCGCGATCGCGAGGAGCCGCGCGGGAAGCGGGATTTCCTCCGCGCGCCGGTGGAACGGGTAGCCCTTTCCCGAGAGCCCCTCGTGGTGGTACCCGGCCCACGTGGCGATCTCGCGGAGCGGCTCGACCCGGCGGAGGATCTGGAACGTCTCGAACGCGTGTCGCTCGATCTTCGCGAACTCCCCCTCGTCGAGCGGTGCCTCCTTGTCGAGGACCTCGTCGGGGACCCGGAGCTTGCCGAGGTCGTGCAGGAGGCCGGCGACCCGGAGGTGGGAGGAGGTCCGCGGGTCGAAGCCGGCAAGCCGCCCGAGCAGGGCGGCGAGACGTGCGACGCCGACGGAGTGGGCGGCCGTGAAGCGGCTCTTCGCGTCGACGATCTCCGCGAAGACGAGGGCGAGGTCCTCGAGGGCGGAGGCGGGTACGGAGCGGCTCTGCTCGAGGCGCATCTCGTCTCGCAGGGCCCTCTCGAGGTGATGCGTCTCGAGGGTCAGCCAGAAGGCCTCTGCCGCCGAGGTCGCGAGGAACGCGCCGACGGCCTCCTCTGAGAAGAGGCTCCCGGTCCGGACGAAGACCCAGCGGCGCAGCTCGTCCGTTGCGAGAAGGGGGTCGGAGCCTCGACGGGCCTGGAGGAGAGCGTCGACGCGGTCGGCGAGGAAGACGAGGTTCGCGAGGAGGGCGACGCGCGGGTCGGCGGCGCGCCGCTCCCCGGAGTCCCACGGGGTGTGGTGGAGCCCGACGATCGCCGCGACACGCGAAAGAGGCTCGAACCGGCGGAGGAGCTCCGCGCCGGCCTCCGCGTGGCCGCGGGCCTCCTCGAACGCGAGGTCGGCCTCGAGGAGCCTCGCGTGGAGCCGCGTCGAGGAGACGCCGCAGTCGTGGAGGACCGCTGCGAGGAGGAGGTCGCTTCTCTCGCTCTCCTCGAGCGCGAGAGACCGGCCGCAGGAGGCCGCCATGAACGCGACCCGCTTCCCGTGCTGGACGACGTGCGACCCGACGAGGTCGAGGGCGTCGGAGAGGGCGAGGACGACCTCGTTCAGGTCGATCCGCTCGGGGTCGGAGCTGGCGGCCGGCCGGGTCTCGCCTTCCGTCCTCATCTTCGCTCCCTTCGGGACCCCGCGAGGCCGGGGTCCGATCGGCCGTCTCCCGGCGCCGGTTTCGAGCTGCCCGGGAATCGTACGCCGGGGCGGATCGTGACACTCGCCGCCCTCTCCCGGTCGCAATCCCATCCGCCGATCCGTTTCGTAGGAGGGCTGCGGAGGACGACGGGGGGATGAAGCTCGCGATCGTAGGAACGGGTATCTCGGGCCTCGGGGCGGCCTGGCGGCTCCACGGGAGGCACGACCTGCGGGTCTTCGAGAGGGAAGGGCGGGCCGGAGGCCACAGCCACACCGTCGCGGTCCCGGACGGGGGACGCGAGGTCCCCGTCGACACCGGCTTCCTCGTCTACAACGAGGTGACCTACCCGAACCTCGTGAAGCTCTTCAAGATGCTCGGCGTCCCGACGAAGGAGAGCGACATGTCGTTCTCCGTCCGGTGCGAGAGGTGCGACCTCGAGTGGTGCGGGACGGGGCTTTCGGGCGTCTTCGCCCAGCCGGCGAACCTCCTCCGCCCGTCGTTCCACGGGATGCTGCTCGAGATCGCCCGCTTCAACCGCGAGGCGCCGCGGCTCCTCGACGAGCCCGGCGCCGAGACGCTCACTCTCGCCGCGTACCTCGATCGCGAGCGGTACGGCCGGGCGTTCCGGAGCCACTACCTGATCCCGATGGCCGCGTCGGTCTGGTCGTCGGGCCCCGCCGCGATGGAGTCGTTCCCGGCGGCGACGCTCGTGAGGTTCTTCCGGAACCACGGTTTCCTCGGGGTGACGACGCAGTTCCGGTGGAGGACGGTCGACGGCGGGAGCCGCGAGTACCTGAAGCTCCTGACGGAGCCCTTCCGCGACCGGATCCACCTCGGGAACGGGGTGACGAAGGTGCGGC
>JAKLER010000360.1 GCA_022711615.1 Acidobacteriota bacterium | reverse complement strand
CGGAAGGTGTGAACCAGTCCTCGAGGAAGGCGCCGCCTCGTACCTCGATTCGCTCGAGGTCGAGGCCCAGCCGCGCTCCGGCGGGAGCGATCGCCGCGGCGGCGTGGCCGTGGCTGTGGGTGATCGAGAGGACGAACGGGGCGGGGCGGCCGCCGACGTGCGCCTCGGGCGCCCCGGAGTCCGCCGCGAGGACGGCCGCCTCCTCCTCGCGGGCGATGGCGCCCGCGAGGAGGAGGACCTTCTTGGCGGCGAAACGCCCGAGGAGCCAGTCTCCGCGCCTCTTCGGGACGGTGAGGCGCGAGAGCGCGAGGCGCTCGGCGGGCGCGAGCCACGCCTCGCCGCGCGGGAGGTCCTCCGACCGCGCGGCCGCCCACCGGACGGCGGTCAGCGGGCGATCCGTTCCATCTCCTTCGCCATGCCGCGCTCGATGGCGTCGACGAGGTAGGGGCGGAGCTCCTTCGCCGGGAGGATCCGGTCGAGCGAGCCGACCGCGAGGGCCCGCTGGACGGAATGGGTCCGGTCGAACTCGTCGGCCACCTCGCCCAGCTTCTCGGAGCGGACGGCGGCGACGAGGTCGGCGTGCCGGGAGCGAAGCCTGCGCCGCTCGACGTCGGAAACGGCGGCCATCTCCTTCTCGAGCGCCGCGACGCGCGGGTCCTTCTTCGTCCGCTGGTCGACCTCGCGCGCGAAGACGACGGCCGCCGCGGGCGCGCCGCCGATGACGGAGGCGTAGGTCCCCTCGAGCGCCGCGACCTCCATGTTGTCGTTCAGCGTCTTCGAGAAGACGACGAACGCGCCGCCGTGGTAGCGCGAGACGACGGTGAAGACGATCGGTCCCCTGAAGTTCGTCACGGCCCGCCCGATCTCGGCGCCGTACTCGAGCTGGATCTTGCGCATCGACTCGGGCGAGCCGTCGAAGCCGGAGAGGTTCGCGAGGACGACGAGGGGCCGGTTGCCGCTCGCGGCGTTGATCGCGCGGGCGATCTTCTTGGACGCCTGCGGGAAGAGGGTCCCCGAGGTCCAGTTCTCCGGACCGTCCGTGGCGACGAAGCCGATCCGCTTGACGGGGTGCGACTCGAAGCCGAGGAGGCAGACGGGCCAGCCCCCGATGTGGGCGTCCCAGACGACGCCGTTCTCGCCGTCGCGCAGGCCCGCCCAGCGCTCGAGCGGCGCGTGGTCCTGGTCGGCCGCGGCCGCCATCACCTTGCGGATCTCGAAGGGGCGCTTGCGGCCGGGGTTCGTGGCGTCGGAGAAGATCTCGCCCACCAGGGCGAACGCGCCCGGCTCCTCGCCGCCGTGCGGCGAGAGGCAGACGTCGCGGCCGATCGGGTCCGACGTCTCGGCGCGGCGCGGGAAGCGCTCCCCCGGGACGACGTAGGTGTGGTCGTAGTGGCGGAGCAGGATGCGGCAGGCGTCGGGGATGTCGCGCGCCCAGTACTGCGCCTGGCCGTTCGGCCCCATGACGCGCTCGTAGCCGCCGATGCCGAGGTTGTCCTCGGCCGAGACCGAGCCGGAGTAGTCGAGCGCGGTCTTCCCGGTGAGGACCATCGCGCCGTCCTTCGTCATGACGAGGATGCCGCGCGTGTGCATGAGCATCGTCGCCTCGGCGTTCCAGTACGGCTGGGCGCCGACGTTGATGCCGCAGACGACGACGTTCACCTCGCCCCCGGCCTGCGTGAACGTGATGAGGCGGCGGAGGACGCGGGAGATCCAGTCCATGTTCTCGGTGCCCGAGTCCATCGCGATCTTCGCGCCGGCGGAGAGGGCGTACCACTCGACGGGGACCCCCATCCTCTCGGCGAGGTCGAGGCCGGCGAGGATGCGGCGGCACTCGGGCTCGGCGAGGGAGCCCATCGCCCCCATCGGGTCGCCGAGGAGGACGACGCGCGTCATTCCCTCCGGGACTTTCGCCGTGTAGCTCGTCAGGAGGCCGGCCACGATGTTCGCCCGGTTCTTCCCGGGCGGCCGGCTCACGGGGACGAGGGCGCCCGCTTCGTCGAGGTCGTGCTCGACGAAGTCGCCCGGCGGGAAGTCGGCGTGCGCGTCGTCCTTCGGGGGCGTCAGCATCCGGAGGATCTCGTAAGGGTAGGTGAGGCCGCGCTGGCGGAGGCGCACGACCTTCTGCTCGTACTCGGAAAGGGTCCGGAGCGGCTTGCGGCTCGGCGGCGTGACGGAGACGGTGATTCCGGTCCGGCCCGGCTGCGAGACCGAGAAGACGACCTCCTTGAGGCCGCCGGGAATCGCGGGGTCGGGGATGCGCGCCTGGATGGCGACCTTCTCCATGCCGAGCCCCTCGGCCGCCGGCGCGAGGTGCTTGGCGAAGGCCCGGACGACCGTCGCGCCGTAGGTGAAGGGGGGCCAGACGTAGACGAAGACCCGGTTCCACTGGAGCCGGTCCTCGGGCCGCCGGTGAGCCTGGACGTGGCGGATCGCCTCGAACGCCTCGAGGAGCATCCGCTCCATCTGGGGAAGGCCGACGAAGCGCCCCTGCGCGTCGAAGGCGGGTGTCAGGTCGCGCACCTCGACGAGGGCGAAGAGGCGCTCGTCCTTCGGGTTCTCGCGGGCGACGCCCTTGAAGAGGTAGACGTCCTCCGCCGACGGGAGCCGCTCGATGTCGAAGCCCTCGAGTCGCCAGAGGTCGAGGCGCTTGCCGATCATCGGGTGCATCGCCCGGTAGAGCTTCTCCTCGACGAAGCCGCCGTCGCCGGGCCGGAAGGTGAAGTGCTGCATCCCGCCCATGCCGAGCCCGGCGCCGGCCGCCGAGAGGGCGAGGACGACCCGGACGACGCGTGGGCCGAGGCCGGCCGCGTCGGCCACGCGCTTGACCTCGGCGGCCTTCGCGTCGGCGTCGCCGAGCGGGCCGGGACGCCAGGAATAGACGTCGACGAGGACGTCGTGCTCCGACGGGTGCGCCGCGAGGTAGGCGGCAACGTCGCCGAGGGCGGCGTCGAGCTCGTCGTCCGGGCACCACGTCGTGACGACGAGGTGGCGGACCCCTTCGAACGCGTACTCGGCGAGGGCCCCGGCGCGGCCCCCGAAGGAGACCTCGCGGAAACCTTCGAGCGTCCGGATCCGGTAGTAGCGGCGGGTCAGGACCTCGAGCATGAGCCCCTGGACGGCCGGCGAAGCCCCCTCGAAGCGGCTCATGTAGAGGCTCTGGAGAGGCTGAGGGCACTCCACGAGCCGGCGGACGCCGTCCTCGCGCCCGGGCGCGGAGGGGTCGGCGGCGAGGCTCTCGAAGACGCGCTCCATCTCGGCGTAGACCGCGCGGCGCGCCGCCTCGAAGGCCGGCTGGTCGAAGACGCGGTAACGCAGGTCGCGCGCCACGTCGCCGAGCGCCGGCCAGCGCCCCTCGGTCACGGCGACGAGACGGTCGAGGAGCGAGCGGAGCTCCGGCGAGCCGCCGGCCGGCGCCGAGGAGGCCGCGGCGAGGCGGCGCTCGAGGATCGCCATCAACGGCTCGACCTGGTGCTCGGCCCGCTGGCGGGACTTCCAGATCCAGAGGAGCGCTTCGCGGAGCGCGGGGCCCTTGCGCGTCCCTTCCACGCCGTAGTGCCCGGCGGCCCGGGAGAGCCGGTCGACGAAGCGGGGCGGCAGGTCGGGGGTCTGGGTGTCGTAGGTCCGGAGGTAGGTGAGGAGGTACTCGCCCGTCGAGACGACGCCCTCGGCGTCGGGGTCCTCGGAGCCGGTCTGCCGGCGGAAGAGGCCGGAGACGTCGGCGAAGAGGCGGAGGATCCGTTCTTCCGCCTCGAGGCACTCCGGGTCGGTGGCCAGGGCCGGACACGCGTCCACGTATTCGCGCGTCATCCTCCGCGCGTCGGCGGGGTCGACGTCGAAGCCGAGGACGAGCCTGCGGATCTCGTCGAGGATGGCGAGGGGCCTGAGCGAACCGGCGACCGGCGCGGCCGGCCCGTTCGGGAGGGCGATGCGGGACGCCGTGGGCGAGGTTTCGTCCGCCTGAGCGGCCGGATCGAGCTGGACGAGAGGGGCGCCGGGGCCGACCTGGACGTTCGGGACGACGAAGACCGTCCGGACGACGCCGTCGAACGGCGCCGGGATCGGCATCTCCATCTTCATCGCCTCGAGCGTGGCGATCCGCTGCCCGCGGGAGACGCGGTCCCCCGCCG
>JAKLER010000036.1 GCA_022711615.1 Acidobacteriota bacterium | reverse complement strand
CCGCCTGCTCCCCGGGCCCGACTTCCCGACGGGCGGAATCCTCCTCGGCCGCCGCGGGGTCGTCGAGGCGTACCGGAGCGGCCGCGGGATCATCCAGGTCCGCGGCCGCGCGGAGATCGAGGCCTCGACGCGGGCCGACCGCGAGTCGATCGTCATCACCGAGATCCCCTTCCAGGTCAACAAGGCGCGCCTCATCGAGCAGATCGCCGACCTCGTGAACGAGAAGCGCCTCGAGGGGATCTCCGCGATCCGGGACGAGAGCGACCGGGACGGAATGCGCGTCGTCGTCGACCTGAAGAAGGGCGAGAACGCGAACGTCCTCCTGAACCGGCTCTACCAGCTGACGCCGCTCCAGAGCTCCTTCGGAATCATCTTCCTCGCGATCGTCGAGGGGCAGCCACGCGTCCTTCCGCTGAAGGAGATGCTCCGGCATTTTCTCGACCATCGCCGCCAGGTCGTCGTCCGCCGGACGCGCTTCGACCTCGCGAAGGCCGAGGCGCGCGCCCACATCCTCCTCGGCCTCGCGCTCGCCCTCTCGAACCTCGACCGCGTCATTGCGATCATCCGGGGGTCGAAGGATCCCGAGGAGGCGAAGCGGCGCCTCACGGAGGAGGTCGCCGTCGACCTCCCCGCCCTGATGGCGTTCCTCGACCTGCCGGCGCTCGACCTGTCGTCGCGCGCCCGCCGCGACGGCGAGCTCGTCCGCCTCGACGAGGTGCAGGCGCAGGCCATCCTCGAGATGCGCCTCCAGCGCCTCACCGGCCTCGAGCGGGAGAAGATCGTCGCCGAGTACAAGGACGTCCTCGCCCTCATCGCCGACCTGAAGGACATCCTCGCCCGTCCCGAGCGGGTGGCCGCGATCATCCGGGCGGAGCTGACCGACATCCGGACCCGGTTCGGATGCGACCGGCGGACGGAGATCTCGACCCTCGAGAGGGACCTCGCCGACGAGGACCTCATCAAGGACGAGGCGGTCGTCCTGACGGTGACGCGGGGCGGCTACGCCAAGAGCACGCCTCTCTCCGTCTACCGCGAGCAGAAGCGGGGCGGCAAGGGGCGCACGGGCGCCGCCGCGACCGAGGAGGACGTCGTCGAGCACCTCTTCGTCGCCTCGACGCACGACTCCCTCCTCGTCTTCACGGACCGGGGCCGCGTCCACTGCGTGCGGGTCTGGGACGTCCCGTCGGCCGGCCCGGCGGCGCGCGGGAAGGCTCTCGTGAACCTGATCCAGGTCGAGCCGGGGGACACGGTCGCCGCGATGACGACGACCCGCGGCTTCCCGGAGGACCGCTTCCTCCTCTTCGCGACGAAGCGCGGGCTCGTGAAGAAGACCGTCCTCTCCGCCTACGGCAACGTCCGCGCCGCGGGGATCATCGCGATCAACCTCGAGGAGGAGGACGAGCTCCTCTCCGTCCAGGTCACGGACGGCGCCCGCCAGGTCTTCCTCGGGACGCGGAACGGGATGGGGATCAAGTTCACGGAGACCGACGTGAGGCCGATGGGCCGCGACACGACGGGCGTGAAGGGTATCGAGCTGCGCGAGGGCGACGAGGTCGTCGAGATGGACCTCGTGGACGAGGAGGCGACCCTCCTCGCCGTGACCGAGCTCGGCTACGGCAAGAGGACGGACGTCGCCGAGTACCGCCACCAGTCGCGTGGCGGCACGGGCGTCATCAACGTGCGCGTCACGGAGAAGAACGGCCCCGTCGTCGGGATCAAGTCGGTCGGCGAGGACGACCAGCTCCTCGTCATCACCCGGATGGGGATGATGATCCGCTTCGCGGCCGCCGGAGTCCGCGAAACGGGCCGCGCGGCGCAGGGGGTGAAGGTGATCGACCTCGACGAGGGCGACACCGTCGTCGCCGTCGCGAAGCTCGCCTCGCTCGGCGAGCGGGACGAGGCCGCGGAGGACGAGGACGCCGGAGCGCCGGGGACCCCCTCCGGAGACGAGCCGGAAAGCGAGTAGAGTGAGGGTATGAGGTTCTTCCTCGACACCGTGGACGCCGACGAGGCACGCCGCGTCAAGGAGTGGGGGCTGCTCGACGGCGCCGTCGTCCGCGCCGATGCGGTCCTTGCGTCGGGGCGCGACTACCGAAAGGCGGTCTCCGAGATCTCCCAGGTCTCCGACGGCCCCGTCTTCGCCGCCGTGGCGGCCGGCGAGCCGAAGGGGATGTACAAGGAGGCTCGCGAGCTCGCGAAGCTCGGCAAGGCGATCGTCGTGAGGCTCCCGATGACCCGCGAGGGGCTTCGCGTCGTGAGGCTCCTGAACGACGAGCAGATCGCGGCGGACGTCCACCTCCTCGCGACGCCGCTCCAGGCGCTCCTGGCCGCCCGGGCCGGCGCCGCCTACGCTTCGGTTTCGGTCTCCGGCCTGGACGGCGCCGGGCAGGTCGGGATGGACGTCGTCGACGCGGTCGTGAGGGTCTACGACAACTACGGGCTGCAAACCCAGATCGTCGTCGACGCGGTCCAGAACCCGGTCCACGCTCTCGACGCCGCGGCCATGGGGGCCGATGCGGCCGCGATCCCGTTCCCGGTCCTCGACCGCCTCTTCGACCACCCGCTCACGGCCCAGGGGGTCGCCGCCATCCGGGCGCACGCGGGCGAGGGCCCGCGCCGCGTCCATTGACTCCGACGGAGTACGGCGAATGGCCATCTCCCGCGAGCGTGCCAACGACCTGTCTCACCGGGTGCTCGAGGCGCTCCGGAAGACTCCGGGCGTCGAGCTGACGGCGGAGGCCGAGTTCGTGAGGAACCGGATCGCCTCGGCGCTCCAGGAGTGGGAGAAGGAGAGCGACGGGCTCTCGGCCGAGGCGCGGCGCCGGGTCCTGGCGCGAGGCCGGCGGGTGCCGGAGGGCTCGCGGGAGTTCGACCAGCTCCTCTCCGAGGAGCTCCGCCGGCTCTGGGACGAGCGGGCCGCCCGGGGGGAGTGACCGGCCGGGCCGCGGCCCATAAATGGTTGGTGCCGTTCGGCGAAATACTTGCCTTGGTCTAGGCCAAGGTTCATCCTTTCGGACGTGACGGACCGGCTTCCCGCCGCGGACGGCGCCCCCGGGCGCATCCCCCTCTACCGGACGATCGCGGACGGGATCATCCGCGACATCCGGCGAGGGCGGTTCCAGGAAGGGTCGCGCCTTCCCGCCTCGCGGGCCCTCGCCCGGACCCACGAGGTGAACCGGGCCACGGTCCACCAGGCGCTCCAGGTCCTCAAGCGCGAGGGGTGGATCGAGACGAACAAGGGGGGCGGCACCCGCGTCGCCCGCCGGTCGCTCGCCGGGCCGATGGTCGGCCCGGCCCCGTCCTGGGACCGCATCTCCTCGGCGCTCCTCGGCCGGATGCTCGCCGAGGCCGGCGTGCCGGACGGACCGCTCGACGGAGCGCACGACCTGGCCCGCCTCGCCCCGGAGGAGAAGGAGTTCCCGGCGGAAGCCTTCGCGAAGGTCCTCGCCGAAGTCGCGCGCGACGGAGCGCTCCTCGCGTACGGGTCTCCGTTCGGCTACCGCCCGCTCCGCGAGACGCTCGCGGCGCGTCTCGAGAGGCGCGGCGTGCCGGCCGATGCCGACTCGCTGCTCATCGTGAACGGCGCCCAGCAGGGGCTCGACCTGATCGGCCGCGCCCTCGTCGACCCCGGCGACCCCGTCGCCGTGGAGAGCCCGAGCTATTCGGGCGCGCTCTCCCTCCTCCGGGCGCAGGGGGCGCGCCTCCTCGGCGTCCCGCTCGACGCGGAGGGTCCGGCGATGGAGCCGCTTCGCGGCGCGCTCGCCGAGCGGCCGAAGTTCCTCTACACGATCCCGGATTTCCAGAACCCGACCGGCCTCCTCGCGACGGCCGCCCGCCGGCGCGAGCTCGTGGCGGCGGCCACGGCGGCGGGCGTCCTCGTCGTCGAGGACGCGTTCGACGCGGACCTCCTCGTCGAGGGGGAGCTTCCGCCTCCGCTCGCCGCCCTCGCCCCGGGGCACGTCGTCCACATCGGGACGATCTCCAAGGCGCTCTTCCCCGGCGTCCGCGTCGGCTGGATCTCGGGCCCCCGCGAGTTCGTCCACCGCCTCGCCGCGCTGAAGCGGATCGGCGAGCTCACCTCGCCGCCGGTCCTCCAGGCCGCGTTGAACGTCTTCCTTTCCCGCGGCGACTACGACCGGCACCTCCTCCGGGTGAAGGCGCGGCTGAAGGCGCGCCTGGCGCTCGCCCACAAGACCGTCCTCCGCTCCTTCCCGGTCGGGACGCGCTGCGAGAGGCCGCTCGGAGGCTGGGTCCTCTGGGTCGACCTGCCCGAGGACGTCTCCGGTCGCGAGCTCGCCGAGGCGGCGCGCGGCGCGGGAGTCCTCGTCTCCCCCGGCGGCGACTACGCCCCCGACCGCGCCGACGTCCCCTCCCTCCGCATCTCCGTTGCCCGCAGCTCGGGTGCCGAGCTCGAGAAAGCCCTCGAGAGCCTCGGCGTCCTCGCCCGGGCAGCCGTCCGGCGGGCGCACCGCCGCGCCCCCCGCGCCGAGGAGCGGCGCGAGGAAGCCCTCATCCAGATCTGAAAGGGACACGAACCATGAGCAGCACCCCCATCTACTCCTCCCCGTTCACCTCCGACGCCTTCCGGGTCAAGGTCGGTCTCGCCGAGATGCTCAAGGGGGGCGTCATCATGGACGTCGTCAACGCCGAGCAGGCGAAGATCGCCGAGGACGCCGGCGCCTCGGCCGTCATGGCGCTCGAGCGGGTCCCGGCGGACATCCGCCGCGACGGCGGCGTCGCCCGGATGTCGCCGGTCTCGAAGATCCGCGAGATCGAAGCCGCGGTCTCCATCCCGGTCATGGCCAAGTGCCGGATCGGGCACATCGCCGAGGCGCGGGTCCTGGAGTCCCTCGAGGTCGACTTCATCGACGAGAGCGAGGTCCTCACGCCGGCCGACGAGGAGAACCACGTCTACAAGCACGACTTCAAGGTGCCCTTCGTCTGCGGCTGCCGGAACCTCGGCGAGGCGCTCCGGCGGATCGGCGAAGGCGCCGCGATGATCCGGACGAAGGGCGAGGCGGGGACCGGCGACATCGTCCACGCGGTGAGGCACCTGCGCGAGGTGACTCGGCAGATGAAGTCGCTCACGCTCCTCTCCCGCGACGAGTGGATGGCCGCCGCCAAGCAGCTCGCCGCGCCGTTCGAGCTCGTCGTCTGGGTCGCCGAGCACGGCAAGCTCCCGGTGCCGAACTTCGCGGCGGGCGGCGTCGCGACGCCCGCCGACGCCGCGCTCTGCCGGATCCTCGGGGCCGAGGCGGTCTTCGTCGGCTCGGGGATCTTCAAGTCGGTCGACCCGGCGAACCGCGCCCGCGCGATCGTCGAGGCGACGACGCACTGGGACGACCCGGCCCGCGTCGCGGCGGCGTCGGAGAAGCTCGTCGAGGGGATGAAGGGGATCGAGGCGGGCAAGCTCGTCGAGGCCGAGCTCCTCCAGACGCGGGGCTGGTGACGGTGCCGGTCGGCGTCCTCGCCCTGCAGGGCGATTTCGAGGCGCACGGGGCGGCCCTCGCCCGCCTCGGGATCGACTCGCGGCCCGTCCGGACGGCGGAGGAGGTCCGCGCGAGCGCGGGCCTCGTCCTGCCGGGCGGGGAGTCGACGACGATGTGGAAGCTGATGGAGGGGACCGGGATCGCCGAGGCGATCGTCGCCGTCGCCCGTCGCGGCGACCCGCTCTTCGTCACTTGCGCCGGCGCGATCCTCTCGGCGCGAAGGATCACGAGCCCCGACCGGGACGGCCTGGGCCTCCTCGACGCGACGGCGGTGAGGAACGCCTACGGCCGGCAGCTCGACTCGGCCGTCGTCACGCTCACCGACCTCGACCGTTCCGTCCTCGGGGGCGAGCCGCTCGAGGCCGTCTTCATCCGCGCGCCGAAGCTCGCGGACCTCGGCCCCGGCGTCGAGGTGCTCGCCCGGAGGAACGGCGACCCGGTCCTCGTCCGCGACGGGAACCTCGTCGCGGCGACGTTCCATCCGGAGCTCGCCGCCGACGCGCGCGTCTACGACCTCGTCTTCGGCGCGGCGGCGGCGCGGGCCGCCTGAGGGGTCTGCCGCGAGCGCGATGAGCGCCGTCCGAGAGGCTCTCGAAACGCTCGGGCATCCCGGCGGGACGCTCCCGGAGCCGCGCCGCCTCGCGGAGCTCTTCGTCCGCTTCCAGGCGCAGGTCCCCCTCCGCCGCGCGGGGTGCGGAACGGCCGAGGAGCGGCTCGCGGGCTGGCTCGAGGCGGGGGCGGGGCTCTGCGGCGAGGCGAGGACGGACGCCTTCACGACCCTCGCGGCGGAGGCCGGCTTCGCCCTCGAGGCGGGGCACGCGCGGGGCACCGCCGGCGACCCGAGGACGGTCCTCGTCGCAGACGGCGGCCGGCTTCTCTTCGACGTCTCGTTCCCGCTTCCCCTCCCCGTCTCCCTCGATCCGCCGGCCGCGGAGCTCGCAACGGGATACGGCACGCTCCGGGTGCGTCCCGCCGCCGCGGGAGAGGAGGTTCTCCTCGAGACGCGCGGCGAGGAGCGGCTCCTCTACCGTGTCGACCGCGACCCCGCCTCCGTCTCCGACTCGGCGGCGAAGGGCTCCTCCGAAGAGACGGAGCTCTTCCGCCTCCTGGACGATCGGCTCCTTCGCTTTCGGGGCGGCGTCCTCGAGGTCTCGGACGCCTGGAGCCGGCTCCGGGTCCCGTTCCCGGCACGGGACGCCGACGGCCTCGAAGCGCTCTTCGGCCCGCCTGCGCCGCCGGACGACGGGCGGGAGGCGGCCGGGCAACCGCCGACCCTCGCGGTCTACCTCGCGTCGGGCGCGCGGCCCGAGGCGCTTCGGGCGCTCCTCGCCGACCCGGAGTCGTTCGCGGGCACGCTCCCCGAAGGGTGGGCCGCGACCGAAGTCGAGGCGCGCGCCGACGGGTTCGCCTGGCGGGTGCGCGAAGGAGACGACCTCCTGCGGACCGAGCGGATCCGCGTCGTCCCCGACGGGCTCGTCCTCGAGGCCGAGGGGCCGCTCGCCCTCTTCCGCTCCCGGACGCTTCGCCTCGAGCCCCGACCCGAAGGGACCCGGCTCCGACTGCTCGCCACGCTCCGCGACCCGGTCCCGCCGCGCGGCCTCCCCGAGGGGACCCGCCGCCGCCTCGTCTTCGAGCTTGCGAACGAGCTCCTCGCCCTCGACCGCGTCGCCGCCGGGGGCTGAGGGACCGGCCGCCGGCCCGAAGGGCAGAGAGGGCCGCGCGGCGAAGACGGAAGCCGGCGCGGAGGGGGTTCGGGGGGACCGGCCGCCGGCCCGAAGGGTTGATGGTGGGGCACCGCGAAAGAGGCAAGCCGGCGCGGAGGGGGTTCGGGGGGACCGGCCGCCGGCCCGAAGGGCCGCGGTCCCCCCGAGAAAATCGCTACCCCTTCAGAACTCCAGCTCGTCTCCGTCGTCGAGGATGCGCACCCGCGGCTCGGAGAGCGCGGCGACGTCGGCCCGGAGCTGCGGGAGCGTGGGCGGCTTCATGTGGTAGAGGTTCACCGGGACGCCGGCCGGGAACTTGCGCATCTCGAGCGCGAGCGTCGCCGGCGTGAGGTGCCTCGAAACCTCGGCGATCTCGGCCATGGAATCGGGGAAGGAGCATTCGACGAAGATCGCCTTCAGGTCGTCGCGGCGCCGCGCCTCGGCCCAGAGGGCTTCGGTCGGACCGGTGTCTCCCGAGAAGACGACGCACGAGCGGTCGTCCCAGAGGAGATAGCCGAACGTCGGGACGACGTGCGAAACCGACAGCGCGAGCCCCTGCAGGCCGTTCACGCGGAACGGCGTCCCCTCCTCGACCGTCCGGAACGTCACGGCCGGAAGGAAGTGCGTCGGGATCCGGGTGAAGTCGGGCCAGATCGCGTCGTTGAAGAGATGCCCCTGCAGGAGCGAGGTGACGTCCTGCGGCCCGATGATCTCGATCGGCCCCTCCGTCCTCCCGAAGACGTTCTCCACGAGGAACGGAAGCGATGCGACGTGATCGAGGTGCGAATGCGTGACGAGGATCGAGCGGACGCGTGCCTGCTCGTCGAGGGTGAGGGACTGCGTGAGCGCGCCCGCGTCGAGAGCGACCGTCCCGTCCAGGAGGAAGGAGGTCTGGCGATGCCACGGCGAGGAGCCTCCGTACGCCCCGAGGACACGGACCTTCACGATCGAATTCTAGGGCGGGGCGGGCCGGTCCGGGGTGACACGGGTCACCCTTTCCCGGCCCTCGCCCTCAGAACGAGCCCGGGCCGATGTAGAAGGTCGTCTGCCAGCCGGCGAGGTTCGACCGTCCGTCGAAGGGCCGGGCGAAGTCGACGTTCCAGGGAATCCCGAGGAAGTAGGCGGTGAAGCCGGCCCCCCAGGCCGCGCGCCCGTCGCGAAGGCGCCCGTCGTCCCACCACTTGAAGTCCTCTCCTTCCAGCCAGGCGCCGCCGACGTCGAAGAAGAAGCGGCCCCGGACGCCGCCGACGTTCAGCCCGATCCCGGTGATCAGGGCGTCGATGAGGGGGAAGCGGAACTCGGCGTTCAGGTAGGCGATCCGGTTGCCGATGAAGGAGCGGTAGTCGTAGCCGCGGAGGTTGTCGAGGCCCCCGAAGGCGTAGACGGCCGGCGAGGCGCCGGAGGCGGCGCCGCCGAACGCGCGGATCGCGAAGTTCGACCGGCGCGTGACGGGGAGGTAGAGCCGGGCTTCCGCGGCGATCTCCTGCGAGAGCGTCCCTCCGTCCTGGAAGTCGGGGAGGTAGCGGTAGTTGACGGAGAGAGCCTGGCCGCTGTGAGGGCCGAAGGCCTTGAACTGCGTCGCGTCGTAGCCGAAGCCGAGCCCGGCCACCATCGTGTTGTCCTTCCGCGGGAGGACGATCTGCCCCTGCGTGCCGTCGGCGTTCGTGTAGGCGTAGGGGGCGTCGATCGAGCGCGAGACGAAGCCGAGCGACCCCTCGGCGCGGGTATAGCGCGAGAAGGGGTAGACGCCGAGGACGTTGACGCCCGTCTCGCGCAGGAAGCGCCGGTCGGACGTCAGCTCGCCGATCTGGTTGTAGCCGAGGAAGTAGATGCGGCTGTCGTAGGCCTGCAGCCCCCACTGGAAGCGCCGCTTCAGGTCGAAGTAGATCGCGTTGACGTTCGAGTAGCCGGCGAGCGTGTCCCAGATGACGAAGGCGCGGCGGTCGCCGAGGTAGTCCGAGAGGGAGATCCGGGCCGAGGAGACGAAGGTTCCGTCGGACTGGACGCCGGCGTAGGCGCCCACGTCGTCCACGAAGAGCGCGAAGCGGCTCTTCTCGACCTTCTCGGGGTCGATCGCGACCTCGATGGACGGGACGAAGCCGGGGACGCCGGCGGCGTCGACGGGCGCGGGGGGGAGGGCCTTCTCCTCGAGGCGCCGGAACGGCTTCTTCGCGTCGGCGACGTAGAGCTGGATCCGGCCCGCCTGGTAGCCGGAGAAGACGACCTTCTCCTGGCCGTCCGGCCCGATGTAGGAGGCGGGCCCGAACGCCGCGCCGATGACGTCGGTGTACTGGACGATCTCGCCCGTCTTCAGGTCCTGCCCGTAGACGTTGAAGATGCCGCCGCGGGAGGAGGCGAAGTAGAGCCGCTCCCCGTCGGGGGAGAGGGCCGCGTCGTCGTCGTTCCCCTCGCCCCACGTGACCTGCTCGACCTTCTTCGGGTCGTCCACGGGGAACCGGACGATCTTCTGGAACTCGCCGATCGACTTCGTGTAGTACAGGTACTTCCCGTCGGGGGAGTAGACCGGCGCCGTGTCGTAGGCCGCGTCCGACGTCAGGTTCGTGACGGCCTTCGTCTCGAGGTCGAGCCGGAAGATGTCGCGCGACGTGCCGGAGATCCCCGAGAAGACGACGGCGCGCCCGTCCGGGGAGAAGGAGGGGCCGACGGGCATGTCGGGGGAGACCGGGATCCGCTCGAGGATCCCCCCGCCGCGGGCCGAGAAGATGTAGAGCTGGCGGCCCCGCTCGCGCCGGGCGAATACGGCGATCCGGTCGCCGTCCGGCGCGAACGAGAGGTCCCGCCCGCTCTCGGGCGCCTGGGTGAGGAACTGCGCCGAGATGTACTCGTACTTCGTCGTCCGGCCGGGGGAGAGGTTCTTCCAGAGCTTCCGCGACTTCGTGGAGAGGAGGGCGATGTCGACGTCTTCCTTGTACGTCGTCAGCGTCGCCACGAAGTCCCCCGAGGGGGACGGGGCCACGCCCACCTCGTACGAGGGGCGCTCCCAGGGGCCGACGCGGAACCGCTCGCCGTACTCCGAGGCCTCTCCCTTCACCGCGAGGAGCGGGAGGTACTTCCGCCGGAGGTAGCGGCGGAACTTCAGGTCGAAGTCGTCGGGCTCGACGTCGAACGTCCGGCGAAGGGCGACGGCGACGTCGCGGCCGAGGAACGAGCGGAACTCGAAGACGAGCTCGCGGACGGCGTCCTTCCCCCACTCGGCCTCGACGAAGTCGAAGAAGGCGTGGCCGAAGCGGTAGGCGGGGTAGCCGGTGATGTTGATCCGCGTGATCGGCGGGATCTGGTCGGAGTTCACCGCGTCGCGGATGAACATCCGGTCCTTCTCGTCCTCGTCCTTCGCGAAGTACGAGGCCATCCCCTCCATGAACCAGGTCGGGATGTTCGCGGTGATGGCGCGCGAGAGCCGGCCTCCGAAGAGGATCTCGTACTGGAAGATGTGGGTCAGCTCGTGGGCGATGAGGTTCTGGAGCTTGTCGTCGGGGAGGTCGATCGGGAGGACCATCCGGTTCCGCGCCGGCTCGGCGAACGCGCCGACCCCCTCGGGGATGAAGTTCAGGATGACGTTGTTCTGCTCGAACTCCGCGTGGGAGACGTAGTAGAGGAGCGGAATCGGCTTCGGGACCTGGTAGTTCAGCCGCCGCGAGAGGTCGTCGTAGGCCGACTCGGCCATCGAGGCGACCTTGCCGAGGGCCTCCTCCCCCTTGCCGTAGTAGTAGATGCGGAAGTGGGTCGAGGAGTAGATCTTCCAGTCGAAGCGGTCGTAGACGACCTTGTTCTGCCCCTGGGCCGGAGCCGGGCCGGCCGCGACGAGAAGGAGGGCCGCGAGGGCCCCCGCCGGGACGAGCCGCGCGGCGCGCCGCCTAGTCGAACACATAGCGGTTGGCCTCCCTTTCCCGGACGACGAAGAGGCCGAGCAGCTGGTTCTCGAGCGAGAAGAGGTTCTCGAAGAGCCCGACCATCTCGTCGGCGGCCCGCCGGGACTTTTCCTTCTGGTCCTTGAACGTCTCCTGGAACAGCTTCGCCCCCGTCCTCCCGTCGAACGCGAGGACCGTCACCTCGAACGTGAAGCCGGTCGACTCGACGAAGTCCTGCCGGTAGTAGGTCCGGCCGTCGATCGGGCTCTGGTACTCCTGGGTCTTGTAGCCCGACTTGTCCTCCACCCGGAAGTCGACGATCCCCGAGAGGAGGACGTCGGCGCCGACGCGCGCGCCGAGCTCCTTCCAGTACGCCGAGGCCTCGCCGAGCGCCTTCAGCTCGGTCGACGGCAGCTTCACGTCGGCCGGCATCGTGACGACGTTCATCTTCGTCCGCCGCGCGATCTGCTTGCCGAGGTAGCGCCGGAACTCGAGGTCCAGGTCGAGGTCCTTGACCCGCTGCGACTCCTTCCGCTCGGAGAGCTTCGAGGCCACGAGGAAGGGGGCGAGGGAGAGCCGCTCCCGGCCCGTCACGGCGAGCTTCGGGCGGAGCGGGAGCCGAAGCTTCACCTCCCGCGAGCCGGCCAGCAGGGGACCGGCGGGCGCACCGAGCAGGAGGAGAAGGGCCGCGAGCGTGGAGAACCGTCTCATTTCGGGGCCGCCATCGGTCCGGACGTCCGCTGCAGGGAGGTGTAGTACTCCGCGAAGCGGGCGTAGTTGCGCTTGATCCGGGAGTCCTCGGGGCGGAGCTCGAGGGCACGCTTGTAGGCGGTCAGGGCGCGGGCCGTCTCCCCCGTCGCCTCGCAGGCGACGGCGAGGTTGTTCAGGACCTCGGGGTCGTCCGGAGCGAGCCTGGCAGCCCGCTCGAAGCGGAAGAGCGCCTCCCTCCAGAAGCCCTTCTCGGCCATCCGGGCCCCGTAGGATTTCTGGTCGGCGGCGTTGGCGGCGTCCCGCGAGGCGGAAGCGCAGCCCGTCAGGGACACGACGATCGCGAGGAGGAGGCCCTTGGCGAGGGGGGCTCGGCGACTGTGTCTCACGGAGGACGGCATTATAGTCAGCGGACTTTACGCAAGATGCCCACCATGCGGATGCCGTCCGACATCGTCCTCTCGTGGGGCCTCCGGGTCCGGGGGACGCGCGCCCGGGCGCTGGCCCGCCTCCTTCTCGCGGCCGGCTCGGTCGAGAAGGTGCTCTCCCTCTCCCCGGCGGAGGCCGTCGCGCTCGGCGGGGAGCCCGGGTGCGAGGAGCTCCTCGGCTCGCCGGGCGGCGCGGAGCTCGGCGCCGCCCGCGACCGCCTCGAAGCGCTCGGAGCACGGACGATCGCGATCTGCGACGCCGAGTACCCGGCGCTCCTGAAGGAGATCGCCGACCCGCCGCCGGTCCTCTTCGTCCGCGGCGGGCACCTCTCGAGCGCCCCCGTCGTCGGGGTCGTCGGGTCGCGCCGCGCCTCGCGCACCGGCCTCGAGGCGGCCCGGCGCCTTTCGGCCGGCCTTGCGCGCGCGGGGGTCGTCGTCGTCTCGGGCTTCGCCCACGGGATCGACGCGGCCGCCCACGCGGCCGCCCTCGACGAGGAGGGCGAGACCTGGGGCGTCCTCGGCTGCGGACTCGACGTCCCCTACCCGGCCGCGCACGGCCGGCTCCGCGAGCGGATCGTGGCGGGGGGCGCCTTCCTGACCGAGCTGCCGCCCGGGACCCCTCCCGAGCCGTGGCACTTTCCGGCCCGCAACCGGATCATCGCCGGCTGCGCCCGTCTCGTCGTCGTCGTGGAGGCGGCACCGCGGAGCGGGTCGCTCATCACGGCGCGATGCGCCACCGAGGCGGGACGGGACGTGGGGGCCGTCCCGGGGCCGGTCCTGGGGGACCTGTCGGCCGGGACGAACGCCCTCCTGAAGGACGGCGCGATCCTGGTCCGGGATGCGGCGGACGTCCTCCGTGAGCTCCCCGACGAGGACCTCGTCCGGCTCCGCACGGCGGGGGCGCCTGCGGCCCGGGACGCCTCGCCGGCGCCTGCAGACCCCGACGCGGCGCGGGTCCTCCTCGCGCTCGACCCCGTCGAGCCGCGGGCCGCGGACGAGCTGGCGGCCGCGACCGGCCTCTCGGCGGCCCGCCTCTCGGCGGCTCTCGTCCTCCTCGAGCTGGAGGGGCTCGCCGAGGCCCTTCCGGGGGCGCTCTTCGCCAGGAAGGCGCCGCGGGCTTGACAACCGTGGCATCGTAGCCGGCCGCATGTCGAAATCTCTCGTCATCGTCGAGTCTCCCGCCAAGGCCGGCACGCTCGGGAAGTTCCTCGGGAAGGACTTCACCGTCCACGCCTGCTACGGCCACGTCCGGGACCTGCCCCGCAAGGGGATCTCCATCGACCGCGAGGCCGGCTACGAGCCGACCTACGAGGTCCTGCCCGGCAAGCAGAAGACGATCGCCGACCTGAAGCGCCTCGCGAAGGGGGCGGAGGACGTCTACCTCGCCGCCGACCCCGACCGCGAGGGCGAGGCGATCTGCTGGCACCTCCACGAGCTCCTCCGCCCCTCGGCCCCGAACGCCCGCTTCCACCGCGCCGAGTTCAACGAGATCACGAAGAGCGCCATCCAGAAGGCGATCGCGAGCCCGGGCGAGATCGACGCGGACCGCGTCGCCGCTCAGCAGGCCCGCCGGATCATCGACCGGCTCGTCGGCTACGAGGTCTCCGACCTCCTCTGGAAGAAGGTCTGGCGGGGGCTCTCCGCGGGCCGCGTCCAGACGGTCGCGCTCCGGATCATCGTGGAGCGCGAGGCCGAGCGGGAGCGCTTCGTCCCCGTCCCCTACTTCTCCGTCCCGCTCCAGCTCGCGAAGGGGGAGGCCCTCTTCCCGGCCCGGACGGTCGCCTGGCGCGGCGCGAAGCTGAAGTTCGACGGGACCGACCCGCGCCTCGCCACGCGCGAGGCGGCCGAGGAGGTCCTCGGGCACCTGCGCGGCGCCACGCTCCGCGTCGCCTCGGTCGAGGCGCGCGAGAAGCGGACGAACCCGGTCCCGCCCTTCACCACGTCGAAGCTGCAGCAGGGGGCGGCCCGGACCCTCGGCTTCACCGTGAGGCGGACGATGCAGGTCGCGCAGCGCCTCTACGAGGGGAAGACGATCGCGGGGCGCGGCTCGGTCGGCCTCATCACCTACATGCGTACCGACTCGACTCGCGTCTCCGAGGAGGCGCTCGGCGCGGTCCGGTCGTACATCGGGGCCACGTTCGGCGCCGACGCTCTCCCCGCCGAGCCGCGGCGGTTCAAGCAGAAGAAGGACGCCCAGGACGCCCACGAGGCGATCCGGCCGACGATGATGGATCTCCCCCCGGAGGCGGTCGCGGGCGACCTTTCCGCCGACGAGCTGAAGCTCTACCGGCTGATCTGGAGCCGCTTCGTCGCCTCGCAGATGGCGCCCTCCGTCTCGGACGTCACGACCGTCGAGATCGAGGCGACCCGCCCCGGGAGCTCCGAGGTCGCCGGCGTCCGCGCGAGCGGCTCGGTCCTCAAGGACCCGGGCTGGCTCCGCGTCTACGGCCAGGTGGCCGAGGGGGAGGAGGCCGAGGGGGAGGGGAACGGCGACGCCGAGGAAGGGAAGGTCCGCCTCCCGCAGCTCGCCGAGGGCGACCTCCTGCGCCTCGCCGAAGCCGCGGTCGAGGACCACGAGACGCAGCCGCCGCCCCGGTTCAACGAAGCCTCGCTCGTGAAGTTCCTGGAGGAGAACGGCATCGGCCGCCCCTCCACCTACGCCGAGATCCTCCGGAAGATCGAGGACCGCGAGTACGTGAGGAAGAAGGACCGCCGCTTCCTCCCGACGCTCCTCGGACGCCTCGTCATCGACCTGATGCGCGAGGGGTTCGACGACTTCTTCCAGACCGAGTCGACGGCCCGGATGGAGGAGGAGCTCGACGAGGTCGAGGAGGGGAAGCTCGACTGGCGGAAGGCGGTCGGCGAGTTCGACGCGCGCTTCACGAAGGACCGCGACCGCGCCCTGAAGAAGATGATCTCGGTGAAGGCGGGGCTCGCCCTCTCCGAGGTGAAGAAGCGCCTCCCGGGCTTCCCTCTCCCCGAGGGGGTCGGCGAGAAGTGCCCGAAGAGCGGCGACGAGCTGCGCCTCCGGATGGGGAAGAACGGTCTCTTCGTCGCCTGCGCCGGCTATCCCGGGTGCGACTACACGGTCGACGTCCCGGAGCCGGAGGACGACCCGGTCGACGCCTCGGAGCTGGAGGGGCAGACCTGCGACGAGTGCGGCAGCCCGATGAAGCTCCGGACGGGGCGGGACGGGTCCGCGTTCCTCGGCTGCACGGCCTACCCGAACTGCCGCTTCACGGTCGCCGTGAAGGTGGCGAACGGCAAGGCCGAGGCGCGTCCCGACGTGCCGACCGGGGAGAAATGTCCCCTCTGCGGCCACGACCTCGTCGCCCGGCACGGCCGGTTCGGCGACTACGTCGGCTGCTCGAACTACCCCGCCTGCCGCTACCGGCCGCCGAAGCCCGTCACCTCGACGAACGTCGCGTGCCCCGACTGCGGCACGGGCGAGGTCCTCGTCCGGAAGGGTCGCTTCGGGCCGTTCTACGGCTGCTCGAACTACCCGACGTGCACGAGGAACTTCCGCGCACGGCCGGTGCCGAAGGCCTGCCCCGCGTGCGGCGCGCCCTATCTCCTCGTGAGGGACCGGAAGGCGGGCGCCTTCTACGTCTGCGAGAAGGAGGGGTGCGGCTTCGACGCCCCGGCGGCGGACCTCGAGGCCTGGGCCTTCGTCACGAAGGTGCCCGAGGCGGCGGCCGTGGCCGCGGCGGCGGCCGCCGCCGCGGAGAAGAAGAAGCCCGCGGCGAAACGGGCCCGGAAGGGCTGAACGCGGGGCGCCGTGCGGCGCCCCGCGTTCCTCTCCTCACCAGCGCGCGGAGCCGCAGTCGACGCGCATCGACTGCGCGGCGTCGTTCCCGATCGGCGTGCCGCGGAGGTCGTCGTGGTCCGCGTCGAACGTCGCGGAGCGGCCCCGGTAGCCCGGCTCGCCGAAGAGCGTCACCCGGCAGCCCGAAGGGACCGCGATGGAACTCGCCTGTCGGGCGCCGACGCGCGTCCGCGAGAGGTCGGGCACGTCGGAGCGGAACGACTCGGCCTCCCCTTCGAAGTCCTTGTCCCGGAAGAGCGTCACCCCCGCGGGGCCGTACCCGGCCCCGCGTCCGTCGGCAGGGCGGAAGCGTCGGCGCCCGCAGTCGACGCGGAGCGAGGCCGCGGCGTCGTTTCCGACGTCGGTGAGGCGGAGGTTGTCGTGCGCCTCCTGGAAGACGGTGGAGCGCCCGCTGAAGCCGGTCCCGGTGAAGAGCTCGGCCGTGCACCCCTCGGGGACCTCGATGGAGCTGGCCTGGCGGGCGCCGACGCGGGTGCGGGAGAGGTCGGGGACATCGGAGGAGAACGTCTCCGACTCGCCGCGGAAGCCGGAGTCGCGGAAGAGCGTCACCCCGCGCCGGGAGGCCCCGGGGCCGCGGCCGCCGCCCGGCCGGTACGCGCCGCGGCAGTCGACCCGGAGCGAGGCCGCGGCGTCGTTGCCGACCTCGGTGAGCCGGAGGTGCTCGTGCGCCTCCCGGAAGACGGTGGAGCGGCCGCTGAAGCCGGTCCCGGTGAAGAGCTCGGCCGTGCATCCCTCGGGGACCTCGATGGAGCTGGCCTGGCGGGCGCCGACGCGGGTGCGGGAGAGATCGGGCACGTCGGTCGAGAAGGTCTCCGAGTCGCCCTTGAAGCCGGAATCGCGGAAGAGCGTCACGCCGCGCCCACCGGCGCTCCATCCGCTGTCGATCGTGGAGCCGCCCGTGCCGCGGCAGTCGACGCGGAGAGAGGAGACGGCGTCGTTACCGACGTCGGCGAGGCGGAGGTTGTCGTGCGCCTGCCGGAGCTCCGTGGAGCGGCCCGAATAGCCCGTCCCGGTGAAGAGGATCGCCACGCACCCTTCGGGGACGTCGACGGAGCTCGCCTGCCGGGCGCCGATGCGGGTCCGGGAGAGGTCGGGGACGTCGGAGGAGAACGTCTCCGAGTCGCCCTTGAAGCCGGAGTCGCGGAAGAGCGTGACGCCGCGCGTCCCGGCGCCCCAGGGCGCAGAGCCGGTGCTGCCGAGCGACCCGGTGCAGGCGATGCGCGCCGAGGAGACCCCCCGGGAGCCGAGCCGGGTGACGGAGAGGTCGTCGAGGCGGCCCGTCACCTCGACGCTCGCGCCCCGGTACCCGGAGAGCTCGAAGAGCGTGGCGCGGCATCCGGGAGAGACGGCGACGGAGCGCGCGCGGCGGCCCGCGAACGACGTCTCGTCGAGGTCGAAGACGTCGCGATCGAGGGTGATCCGGCTGCCGGACAGGCGGGTCCCCTCGTAGAGGGCGACGCCGGTGCCCTGCGCGGCGGCGTCCGCGGCGGGAGCGAGGGCGGGGAGAAGGAGGAACAGGAGAAGGCTCCGTCGTGACATCGGGGCGTCCTTTCTCTCGTCGATGGGCCGAGGGTAGCCCTCGGCGCTCGGTCCTTACAAGGCGCGTGCCGCGGCCGGCGTCCGCGCCCGAGGGCGCTTCAGACCGGACGGAGCGCGCGGAGGACGGTCCGGAAGCGGCAGACCGCCGCACCGGCGAAGAGCCGGTCGACGGCCCCGAGGAACGGGTACGGGCTCGCGGAGAAGAAGAGGTCCTCGACGGAGAAGCCCGCCGCCGCGACGAGGCGGACGACCTCGGCCGCTCGGCGGACGGCGATGTGGTCCTCCTGCTGGAGGCCGGGGATTCCCGCCTTGACCCGCTCCGCCCAGTGGTCGCGATTCGGCGTGTAGAGCGCGAGGGCGCCGCCGGGAACGAGCAGGCGACGCGCCTCGGCGAGGCACGGCACGAGGACGTCGTCCGTCACGTGCTCGACGAAGTCGGCGAGGAGGACGGCGTCGAACGAGGCGTGGGCGAAGGCCGAGAGGTCTCGCGCGTCGGCGACCGCGAACGTCACGTTCTCGAGCCCCCGGGCGACGGCCGCCGCGCGCGCGGCCTCGACCGCGACCGGGGCGGCGTCGATCCCGACGACCCGGGCGGTGAGCGGCGCGAAGAAGAACGCGGTGTCGCCGCGCGCGGAGCCGACCTCGAGGAGGCGCATCGCCGGGTGCGGCCGGAGGGCGCGCAGGAGCGCCGCGTCCCGCTCGCGGTACTTCCGCGCGTTGCGGAGGAACCAGTGCGGGCGGTACATCGCGGCGTAGTACGCGTCGTCGTAGACGGCGGCGTTCGGGGCGAAGTCGGGCGGCTCGGGCATCGAGCCGATCCTACGGCGCGACCGCGCGGAGCAGGATCCGGTAGCGGAACGTCGGTCCGAGGAGCGGGAGCGGCGCGAGAGCGCGTTCGACCCACCGGACGAGCGGGAAGGGGGAGACGCTCCAGGTCTCGAGGTCGATCGAGAAGCCGGCGCCGGCGAGGAGGCGCCGGTACTCGGCGACGCGCCGGACCGCGATGTGCTGCGGGAACTGCTTCAGGACGAAGTCGTGCGCCTTCATCCGCTCCACGTAGTGCGCGCGGTCGGGGGTGTAGATCCCGAGACGGCCGCCGGGCCTGAGGACGCGGCGGCACTCGCGGAGCATCGCCTCGAGCGTCGGGTCGTCGACGTGCTCGACGAGGTCGATCGCGGCGACGGCGTCGACGCTCCGGTCGGGGACCGGCGCGAGGTCGGCGACGTCGGCCTCGAGCCACCTCACGCTCTCGATCCCGAGGCGCGCGCGGGCCTCCTCGGCCATCGCGATCGCCTCGGGCGCGGCGTCGACGCCGATGACCTCCCGGGCGTGGCGGGCGAGGAGAAACGAAACGTCGCCGCGCGCCGAGCCGAGCTCGAGGACGACGTCCGAGGGACGCGGCGCGACGACCCGGAGGACGTCGCGGTCCCGCTCGGCGTACTTGCGGGGCGGGTTCTTGAACCAGTGGTGCGGGTGGAGGCCGCGCCAGTAGGCCTCGTCGTAGAGCTCCCTCTCGAACGTCACGCGCGGGAGTGTAGCGGCGGGGCCGGGCCGCCGGTTCCCTACAATGAGGGCCGCATGACGGGACCCCGCGTGACGGTGATCGGAGGCGGCTTCGCCGGCGTCGAGTGCGCGCACCAGCTCGCGCGCCGCGGCCACGCCGTGAGGCTCCTCGAGATGCGCCCCGCGCGGACGACGGACGCCCACGAGACCGACCGCCTCGCCGAGATGGTCTGCTCGAACTCCTTCCGATCGGACAACCCGGGGAACGCCGTCGGCCTCCTGAAACGCGAGATGGAGCTCGTCGGGTCGCTCGTGATGGAAGAGGCGCGTCGCGCGGCCGTGCCGGCCGGTGACGCCCTCGCGGTCGACCGGGAGCTGTTCGCCCGGGCCGTCACCGCGCGCGTCGAGGCCGATCCGGCGATCGAGCTCGTCCGCGAGGAGGCGCCGGCCCTTCCCGACCCGGGCGACGGTTTCGTCGTCGTCGCGACCGGGCCGCTCACCTCCGAAGCCCTGGCCGGCTCTCTCCTCGCGCGGCTCGGCGGAGACCGGCTCTACTTCTACGACGCCGTCGCCCCGATCGTCGAGGGCTCGTCGCTCGACCTCTCCGCCCTCTACGCCGCGAGCCGCTGGGGAAAGGGGAGCGGGGACGACTACCTGAACGTCCCGCTGACGCGCGAGGCGTACGAGGCGTTCGTCGCCGCGCTCCTCGCCGGCGAGAAGGTGCCGTACCACGACTTCGAGAAGGCGGTCCATTTCGAGGGGTGCCTTCCGATCGAGGAGATGGCGGCGCGCGGCCCGGAGACGCTCCGGCACGGGCCGATGAAGCCGTTCGGACTGCGCGACCCGCGCACCGGCCGCGAGCCGTACGCGGCGGTCCAGCTCCGCCAGGACGACCTCGCGAAGAGCCACTGGAACCTCGTCGGCTTCCAGACGAAGCTGAAGGTCGGGGAGCAGCGGCGCGTCTTCCGGACCCTTCCCGGCTTCGCGAACGCCGAGTTCGTCCGCTACGGGATGCTCCATCGCAACACGTTCCTGAACGGCCCGGCGCACCTCGACCGCTTCTTCCGCTTCAAGGGAGACCCGCGCGTCCTCTTCGCCGGGCAGGTGACGGGCGTCGAGGGATACCTCGAGTCGGCGGCGACCGGCCTGATGGTCGGGGCGACGCTCGCGCAGCTCCTCGAGGGGCGCGAGCCGCTCCCGCCCCCCTTCTCGACGGCGCTCGGCGCCCTCTCCCGGCACGTCTCCGAGAGCGACCCCGAGCACTACGGCCCGATGAACGTCACGTTCGGCCTCATCGACGACTCCGCGCTCCCGCCGATCCGCGACCGGGCGAAGCGGCGCGAGGAGATCGTCCGCCGGGCGCTCGCCGAGGTCGCCGCCTGGCGCGACGCGGCGCTCGGGCCCGCGCCGGAGGCGTCGGGGGCGGCGTGAGCCTCGCCGAGGCCCTCGGCGCCTGGGACCGCCACCTCGCCGACGAGCGGGCCGTCTCGCCCCACACACGGAAGGCCTACGTGGACGACGTCGGCCGCTTCCTCGAGTTCCTCTCCGCGTTTTCCGGCGAGGAGCCCGGCTCGATCGAGCCGGGAGATGTGGACGCGCTCGCCGTCCGCTCCTGGCTCGCCTCGCTCCGCTCCGGGGGGCAGGCGCGGACCTCGATCGGGAGACGCCTCTCGGCGCTCCGGACCTTCTTCACGTTCCTCCAGCGGGAGGGGCTCGCCGAGGGGAACCCGGCGCGCGGCGTCGCGACCCCGCGGACCGACAAGAACCTCCCCGTCACGCTCTCCGTCGTGGAGGCGGCGGCCGTCGTCGAGGCGCCGGCCTCCGACACGGAGCTCGGCCTGCGTGACCGGGCGCTCCTCGAGCTCCTCTACGCGACGGGGCTCCGCGTGTCGGAGCTCGTCGGCCTCTCGCTCCCCGACGTCGACCTTCCCGGCCGCCAGGTCCGGACGCTCGGCAAGGGACGCAAGGAGCGGATCGTCCCGTTCGGCGAGAAGGCGGCGGAGGCGCTCGCGGCCTGGCTCCCGGCGCGCCTCGCGCTCCTCCGCGGCCGGAGGGTCCGGGGCGAGCCGCTCTTCCTGAACGCCCGGGGGGGGCGGCTCACCGACCGGAGCGTCCGCCGCGTCCTCGACCAGGCGCTCTCGGCCGCCGAGGTCGCCCGTCACGCCTCGCCCCACGCCCTTCGGCACTCCTTCGCGACCCACCTCCTCTCGGCCGGCGCCGACCTGCGGACGATCCAGGAGCTCCTCGGCCACGCCTCGCTCGCGACGACCCAGAAGTACACCCACCTCGACGTCGAGCGGCTCATGGAGGTCTACCGGAAGGCCCACCCGAAGGCCGAGTAAGAGGAGAAGCCCGCGCGGAGGGGTTCGGGGACCGCGAAGAGAAGACGAAGTCAACCCGGCGTCCGGGTTGGCTCCGCCTTCACCTCGCGGCCAGGCCGCTCGGCGGTCCTCCGAGAACATGACAGCCGACCGATGGCCCCCGGGCGCTTTCCGCGATCACGAGTCGCAGGCGGGTGTACAACGAGGAAGGGCCGGGAGTGAGCGGCGGGTAGACTCCCCGCCGTGAGCGACACGCCCGCCTTCCGCCATACGACCGTCCTCGCCGTCCGCAAGGGGGGCTCCGTCGCCCTCGGGAGCGACGGGCAGGTGACGCTCGGGACGACGGTCTTGAAGCACGGCGCCTCCAAGATCCGCCGCCTCGCCGGCGGATCCGTCCTCGCCGGCTTCGCCGGGTCGACGGCTGACGCCTTCGCCCTCTTCACCCGGTTCGAGCGAAAGCTGGAAGAGTTCTCGGGTCAGCTCGAGCGAGCCGCCATCGAGCTCGCGACCGACTGGCGAACCGAGAAGACCCTCCGGGCCCTCGAAGCGCTCCTCGTCGTCGCCGACCGGGAAAAGACGCTCCTCCTCTCCGGGACGGGCGACGT
>JAKLER010000359.1 GCA_022711615.1 Acidobacteriota bacterium | reverse complement strand
TGACGGCTCCGGGCCGCGTCACCGTCGTCGAGGTCGGCCCGCGCGACGGCCTCCAGAACGAGAAGGGGTTCGTCTCGACCGCCGTGAAGGTCGCCTTCGTCGAGGCGCTCGCCGAGGCGGGCCTCCCCGTCGTGGAGACGACGGCGTTCGTCTCGCCCCGGGCGATCCCGCAGCTGGCCGACTCGGCCGAGGTCTTCGGCCGCGTGCAGAAGAGGCCCGGGACCCGCTACCCGGTCCTCGTCCCGAACGAACGGGGGATGGCCCGCGCCCTCGCCGCCGGCGCCCGCGAGATCGCTCTCTTCACCGCGGCGACGGACACCTTCAACGTCCGCAACGTCAACGCGACGGTCGAGGAGTCCTTCGCCCGCTTTGCCCCGGTCCTCGCCCGGGCGAAGGGGGAGGGCCTCCGCGTCCGAGGCTACGTCTCGACGGCCTTCGGCTGCCCCTACGAGGGAAAGGTCGCCCCCGCCAGGGCGGCCCTCGTCGCCGCGCGCCTCTTCGCCGCCGGCTGCGAGGAGGTGTCCCTCGGCGACACGATCGGAGTTGCCGTCCCGTCCCAGGTCACCGACGTCCTCGGCAGGACGACGGAGGCCGGCGTCCCGATCGAGCGAATCGCTCTGCACATGCACGACACCCGGGGGACTGCTCTCGCGAACGTCGTCGAGGGGCTGCGGGAAGGGGTGCGGGTCTTCGATTCCTCGGCCGGCGGCCTGGGCGGCTGCCCCTACGCGCCGGGCGCGGCCGGGAACCTGGCCACGGAAGACCTCCTCTACCTCCTGCACGGCATGGGATGGGAGACGGGCGTCGACCTCGAGAAGGTGTCCGCGGCCACTCAGGCGCTCGCCTCGGCGATCGGACGGCTCCCCGTCTCCCGCGTTTTCGCCGCGATGAGCGCCGCGTCGGAGCGCGCGTCGCGTTGACCCACCCCCCTCCGGGACGTAGACTTTCGGGCACGTTTACCGGTCCCGTCGAACGGCCGTTCGAGGAGTCGAGATGGCGATCAAGATCCTGCTCGCGGACGACAGCCTGACGATCCAGAAAGTCGTCGAGCTGACTTTCTCGGATGCCGAGACCCGCCTGATGGCGGTCGGGAGCGGCGACAAGGCCGTCCAGGCCCTCGACGAGTTCCAGCCCGACATCGTCCTGGCCGACGTCGTCATGCCCGGACTGACGGGCTACGACGTCTGCGAGGCGGTGAAGCAGCGGCCGGGCGGCGCCTTCGTCCCGGTGGTCCTCCTCACCGGCACGTTCGAGCCGTTCGACCGGGCCCGCGCGGATCGCGTCGGCAGCGACGCCATAGTCACGAAGCCGTTCGACTCGCATGCCCTGCAGGGGCTCGTGCGGGAGCTCGTCGCGAAGGCGAACGCCGCCCGGGAGGCAGCGGCGACGGCGCCGCCGCCGGCTCCTGAGCCGCCCCCTCCGCCGGTCTTCACGCTCTCCGACCTGGAGGCGTCGGAGGAGCCCGCGGCGCCGGTCGACACCGGCTCGACGCTCGTCCTCACGCCCCTCGACCTCGACGCCGCCGCGCCGCCGCCTTTCGCCGAGGCTGCCGCGGCGGCGCCCGTCGGAGAGTCGATCTACGCCACGATGGCGATGAAGCTGCCGACCCCTGAGGAGCTCGCCGCGGCGGCCCCCCCGCCCTTCGAGCTGGCGGAGGAGCTGCCCGCTGCCGAAGGTCCGGCGCCCTTCGAGCCCGAGGAGCCGCTCCTCGAGCCGGTCGCCGCTGCCGAGACCTTCGAGCCTGCGCCGCCGTTCGAGGTCGAAGAGACGCCCGAGGTCACGCCGTCGGCCGACGTCGCAGCGCCCCCGGAAGAAGAGGCCCCCTGGAGCGAGGAGCCGGCACAGGAGACGCCGCCCCCGGCCGAGCCCGTCCTTTCGATCGAGCCTCCTCCTCCCTCCTACGACCCGCTCGCGGCGTACGCCCCTCCGCCCCCGCCTCCTTTCGTGCCGGCCGAGGCGTTCGTGCCGCCGCCCCCGCCCCCCGCGTTCTACGAGCCGGAGCCGCCGGCCCCGCCGCCTCCGCCGCGGTTCTTCGAGCCCGAGCCGGTCGTCGCGACCGAGCTCGACACGGCTCCCGTACCGCCTCTCCCGCCGACTGAAGAGCCGGAGCCCGCGCCGTTCGAGGCCGAGCCCGCAGTCAAAGCCGCCGCCGAGGCGCCGATGCCGATCGAGCTCGATGCGGAAGGGGAGCCCGCCCCGGCCGAGCCGCAGTTCGAGCCGACGGTCGCCGACGAGGTCGGCCGGGAGGAGGCGGCCGCCGAAGTCCCGTCCGAGGTGGTCGAGCCGTTTCCCGAGATGGAGGCGGATGCTCGCGGCGCGGAGGAAGCTCCGTGGGACGAGGGGCCCGCGCTCCAGGTGCCGCCGCCGCCCGACCTCGGCGCCGGGCCCGAGGAGCTTTCCGACGGAACCGAGCCGGTCACCCGAGACCTCGAAGCCGACATGCAGGCCTTCGAGGAGTCCGGCCGCGTCCGCCGCAGGCCCGAGATCTGGGAACGTCATGCCGCGCTGATCGGCGAGGAGGTGCCCGAGGACATCGACGTCCCGGGCGTCGTCCCCGAGGCGCCCGTCGCGACGCCGGAAGAGCCGGCCGCGAGCGACCTCGAAGAGATCGCCGCGGCGGCGCGCCTCGAGGACCTCTCCGCCCTGATCCCGGCCGGAGCGGCCTCCGCGCCCGGAGAGCTGGCCGTCGTCCCCGAGCCCGTTGCAGCCGTCACGACGGCGCCGATCGCTCCGGCGCCGGCCGCGGGCCTTTCCGACGCCGACGTCGACCGGATCGCCCGCCGGCTGGTCGAGCTCCTCTCCGACAGGATCGTCCGCGACATCGCCTGGGAGGTCGTTCCCGAGTACGCCGAACGGCTCGTCCGCGAGAGGATCGCCGAGGTCGAGCGGGCGGGCTGAGCCGGCCGCGAACCTCGCTGCGAGGCGTCGTTTAGACTCGGCGGCCTATGTCATCCGCGCCCCGACCCGAGCTCGACAAGCGATTCGACCCGCAGACCTTCGAGATGAAGTGGTACCGGCTCCAGGAGGAGTCGGGCCAGTTCCGTCCGGAGGTCGCGCCGGAAGACGCCCGGCCGTACACCCTCGTCATCCCGCCGCCGAACGTCACCGGGCGGCTGCACGTCGGGCACGCGCTCGGCCGGACGCTCGAGGACGTCCTCGCCCGCTGGAGGCGGATGCAGGGGCGCGCGGTCCTCTGGGTGCCGGGCGTCGACCACGCCGGCATCGCGACGCAGATGGTCGTCGAGCGCGACCTGACGGAGAGGACCGGGAAGACGCGCCACGACCTCGGACGCGAGCCGTTCCTCGAGACCTGCCGCGAGTGGGCCGACGCCCGCCGCGGCGACATCCTGAACCAGATCCGCCGCCTCGGCTGCTCCTGCGACTTCTCGCGCGAGTACTACACGCTCGACGCGGCGCGCTCGAAGGCCGTCCGGCGGGTCTTCAGCGAGCTGTACCACCAGGGCCTCGCCTACCGCGACAGCCGGATGGTGAACTGGTGCCCGCGCTGCGCGACCGTGCTGTCCGACCTCGAGGTGAACCACGTCGAGTCCTCGGGGCAGCTCTGGTCCGTCGCCTACCCGCTCGAGGACGGGAGCGGGGAGGTCGTCGTCGCGACGACGCGCCCGGAGACGATGCTCGGCGACACGGCCGTCGCCGTCCACCCCGAGGACGAGCGCTACGCGTCGATCGTCGGGAAAGAGGTCCGCCTCCCGCTCACCGACCGGCTCATCCCGGTCATCGCCGACGAGATGGTCGACCGGAAGTTCGGCACGGGCGTCGTGAAGATCACCCCGGCCCACGACCCGAACGACTTCGAGGCGGGGCGCCGGCACGGCCTTCCGCAGGTCGTCGTCATCGGCTTCGACGGGAAGATGACCGCCGAGGCGGGCGCGGCCTACGCCGGCCTCGAGCGGACCGCCGCGCGCAAGAAGGTCCTCGCGGACCTCCGCGAGCTTGGGCTCCGCCGCGACGACAAGCCGCACACGTCGGCGGTCGGCCGCTGCCAGCGGTGCGACACCGTCCTCGAGCCGCTCGTCTCGCTCCAGTGGTTCGTGAAGATCCAGCCGCTCGCCGACAAGGCGGTCGCGGCCACCGAGGCCCGCGAGGTCACGTTCACCCCCGAGCTCTGGAAGAAGACGTACGACGAGTGGATGA
>JAKLER010000358.1 GCA_022711615.1 Acidobacteriota bacterium | reverse complement strand
GGGCGAGCCGCTCTTCCTGAACGCCCGCGGCGGGCGGCTCACCGACCGGAGCGTCCGCCGTGTCCTCGACCAGGCGCTCTCGACCGCCGAAGTCACCCGGCACGCCTCGCCCCACGCCCTCCGCCACTCTTTCGCGACCCACCTCCTCTCGGCCGGGGCCGATCTGCGGACGATCCAGGAGCTCCTCGGCCACGCCTCCCTCGCGACGACGCAGAAGTACACGCACCTCGACGTCGAGCGGCTCATGGAGGTCTACCGGAAGTCCCACCCGAAGGCGGAGGAAGACGAGGGAGGCCGCGGGTAGACTCCCCGCCGTGAGCGACTCGCCCGCCTTCCGCCATACGACCGTCCTCGCCGTCCGCAAGGGGGGCGCCGTCGCCCTCGGGAGCGACGGACAGGTGACGCTCGGGACGACGGTCCTCAAGCACGGCGCCTCGAAGATCCGCCGCCTCGCCGGCGGCTCCGTCCTCGCCGGCTTCGCCGGGTCGACGGCCGACGCGTTCGCCCTCTGCACCCGGTTCGAGCGGAAGCTCGAGGAGTTCTCCGGCCAGCTCGAGCGGGCCGCGATCGAGCTCGCGACCGACTGGCGGACCGAGAAGACCCTCCGGGCGCTCGAGGCGCTCCTCGTCGTCGCCGACCGGGAGAAGACGCTCCTCCTCTCCGGGACGGGCGACGTCATCTCGCCCGACGAGGGGATCCTCGCCGTCGGCTCGGGCGGCCCGTACGCCACCGCCGCGGCGCGCGCCCTCTTCCGCCACACGGACCTGGGGGCCGAGGAGATCGTCCGCGCCTCGCTGAAGATCGCCTCGGAGATCGACATCTACACGAACGACTCCGTCTCCGTGGAGACGCTGCCGTGACGCGTCCCGCCTCGCCGCGCGAGCTCCACCTGCGCGACCTCTCCCCGCGGAGGATCGTGGCCGAGCTGGACCGGCACGTCGTCGGCCAGGGGAAGGCGAAGAAGGCCGTGGCCGTCGCGCTGCGCGACCGCTGGCGGCGCCAGCAGCTCGCCCCCGAGGTCGCCCGCGAGATCACGCCGAAGAACATCCTCATGGTCGGCCCGACGGGCGTCGGCAAGACCGAGATCGCGCGCCGGATCGCGCGCCTCGTCGACGCGCCGTTCGTGAAGGTGGAGGCGTCGAAGTTCACCGAGGTCGGCTACGTCGGCCGGGACGTCGAGTCGATCGCGCGCGACCTCGTCGAGGCGGCGATCCGCCTCGTGCGGGACGAGCGGCGCGAGCGCGTCGCCGAGAAGGCGAAGGCCGCGGCCGAGGAGAAGCTCGTGGAGCTCCTCTCCGCCCAGGTCGACCCGGCGGGCTTCGTCCCCGGCCCCGACGCGAAGGAGCGGCTCCGCCGCGAGCTGCGCGACGGCAAGCACGAGGCGCGCGAGGTGGAGGTCGAGGTCATCGACGAGCGGACGCCGCAGATCTCCGTCATGACGCCGCAGGGGGTCGAGGAGATGGGGATCGACCTCCCCGGGATGCTCCCGAACCTCTTCGGCGGCCCGAAGCGGAAGAAGGCGCGGCTCCCCGTTTCCGACGCGCGAGCGATCCTCGTCGACCGCGAGGCGGACGTCCTCTCCGACGAGGCGACGGTCCCGCAGGAAGCGATCCGGCGCGCGGAGGAGACCGGGATCGTCTTCCTCGACGAGATCGACAAGATCGCGGGGCGCGAGGGGAAGGGGGGCGGCCCCGACGTCTCGCGCGAAGGAGTCCAGCGCGACCTCCTCCCTCTCGTCGAGGGGACGACCGTCAAGACGAAGCACGGGAACGTGAAGACCGACCACGTCCTCTTCGTAGCCGCCGGTGCGTTCCACGTCGCCCGGCCGTCCGACCTGATCCCGGAGCTGCAGGGGCGCTTCCCGATCCGCGTCGAGCTCGACGCCCTGACCGAGGCGGACTTCGTGAGGATCCTGACCGAGCCGGAGCACTCCCTTCCGAAGCAGGCGCAGGCGCTCCTCGGGACCGAGGGGATCGACCTCGTCTTCGCCGAGGACGGCCTCGCCGAGATCGCGAAGGCCGCGGCCGAGGCGAACCGGAGCCTCGAGAACATCGGCGCGCGGCGCCTCCACACGATCCTCGAGAGGGTCCTCTCCGAGGCGAGCTTCGCCGGCCCCGACGCCGCCGGCGCGCGCGTCGTCGTCGACCGGACCGCCGTCGCGCGCGCTCTCGCGGACCTCGTCGCGAGCCGCGACCTCTCGCGCTTCGTCCTGTGAGCCGCAGCCGGACGGTCCTGCTTCTCCTCGCCGCGGCGCTCGCCGCCGGCTGCGGGCGGAAGATCGCCCCGGAAGCGCCCCTGCAGGTGATCCCCGCGCGCCCCGAGCCGCTCCGGGTCTCCCAGGAGGGGAGCGACGTCGTCCTCCGCTTCCCGTTCCCGTCGAAGACGATCCAGGGCTCCCCGCTGACGAACCTGACGCGCGTGACCGTCTACCGCGAGATCGTTCCCGCGCCCCCGGGGGCGCGGGCGCCGGAGCCGGCGGACGGGGCGGCGGAGCGGGAGCGGGAGGAGAAGCTCTTCCGGCAGCGCGCGGAAGCGATCCGGGACCTGCCGCGGGAGGGGCTCGACGAGGTCACGGTCGGGAGCGAGCTCGTCGTGCGAGACCCGATGCTTCCCCTCTTCGTCGAGAAGCGGCTCGGGCGCGTCTTCCTCCGCTACGGGGTCACCGCGACGCGGGACCGAAAGCGCGTCTCGCCGCTCTCGCCCCTCGTCTCGATCGTCCCGAAGGTCCCGCCGGCGGAGCCCCTCGGCCTCTCGGCGACGGTCGAGGAGGGACGGGTCTGCCTCGAGTGGCTCCCGCCCGACGGGATGCTCGACGGGTCGACGCCGGCCTCCGTCGCCGGCTACGCGGTCTACCGTCGCGAGGAGGGAGAGGAGTCCTACGGCGAGTGGCTCGGCGTCGCCGGCCGGTCGCCTTTCGTCGACACCGCCGTCGTCGCGGGAAAGCGGTACGTCTACACGGTCCGCGCCGCGCCGACGGCGGACCTCCCCCCGGTCCTCGGCCCGGCGGCCGACGAGGTCGTCGCCGACACGCGTGACGTCTTCGCGCCGGCCGTCCCGGAGGGGCTGCTCGTCCTTTCGGAAGAGGGGGGGAACCGCCTCGTCTGGAATCCCGGCCTCGCGCGGGACCTCGCCGGGTACAGCGTCTGGGTCCGGGACGGAGACGGGACGTGGCGGCGGCTGGCCGAAAGACTGACCGACCCCGCCTTCTTCGACCGGGGCGCCCCCGCCGGGAGGCGCTATGCCGTGACGGCGGTCGACGCCGCCGGGAACGAGAGCGGGAGGGCGGAGCGATGAGCGCGGAGACGATCGGCGGCCTGCCTCGGACGTTCTGGAAGATGGCGGGCGCGGGGAACGACTTCCTCGTCTTCGAGGGGGCCGCCGCGATCGGGCCGCGCGAGGCCGAGACGATCCGGCGCCTCTGCCGGAGGGGGACCGGCGTCGGAGCCGACGGCGTCCTCTTCGTCTCCGCGCGCGAGGCTTCCGGCGCGCGCCGCGAGGTCCGGGCCGACTACTTCAACGCGGACGGCGGGCCGGCGCGATTCTGCGCGAACGGGACCCGCTGCGCGTCGCGGTTCGCCGTCCTCCGCGGCCTCGCCGACGCGGAGCTCGTGACGCACACCGGCTGGGGGGCGGTCGCCGCGACCGTCCGAGCCGACGGCACGGTGACGATCCGGCTGCCCGAGCCGGTCGCGCTCGCGGGGGAGGTCGCGACGTTCGACCCGGAGGGGCGCGTCGTCGAGCCGCGCGCCGCCCACCTGACGGTCGGCGTCCCGCACCTCGTCGTCTTCTGCGCGAACGGCCTCGAGGTCGAGACGGTCGACGTGGCCGCGCTCGGCCCGCCGCTTCGACGGCACCCGGACCTCACCGACGGCGCGAACGTGAACTTTGTCTCCGTGAGGGGAGGCTCGCGCCTCTCGGTGCGGAGCTTCGAGCGGGGCGTCGAAGCCGAGACGCTCTCCTGCGGCTCGGGCGTCGTCGCCTCCGCGGTCGTCGCGGGGGCCGCGCGCGGGCAGCTGGCGCCCGTCTCCGTGACGACGCGCTCGGGGAGCGCGCTCGTCGTCGACTTCCGGCTCGAGGGGAGCCTCGCGCACGACGTGACGCTGACGGGCGACGCCCGCGTCGTCTTCCGGGGCGAGCTGACGGAGGAGGCCGTATGAAG
>JAKLER010000357.1 GCA_022711615.1 Acidobacteriota bacterium | reverse complement strand
GAACGACGATGAGCGAAAGCGGCAAGTGCCCGTTCACCGGTGCTTCCGGCGCCCCCGTGGCCGGCCGGGGCACGACGAACCGAGACTGGTGGCCCGACCAGCTGAACCTCGGGATCCTCCACCAGCACGACCCGGCCTCGAGCCCGATGGACCCCGGCTTCCGGTACGCCGAGGAGTTCGGCAGGCTCGACTACGCGGCCCTGAAGAAGGACCTCTTCGCCCTGATGACCGACTCGCAGGAGTGGTGGCCCGCCGACTGGGGCCACTACGGCGGCCTCTTCATCCGGATGTCGTGGCACAGCGCCGGCACGTACCGGGTCTCGGACGGGCGCGGCGGCGGCGGCACCGGCAACCAGCGCTTCGCGCCGGTGGGGAGCTGGCCCGACAACGGGAACCTCGACAAGGCCCGCCGCCTCCTCTGGCCGATCAAGCAGAAGTACGGGAACCGGATCTCCTGGGCCGACCTGATGATCCTCGCCGGCAACTGCGCGCTCGAGTCGATGGGATTCCGGACGTTCGGCTTCGGGGGCGGCCGCGAGGACGTCTGGCAGCCCGAGGAGGAAATCAACTGGGGCCGGGAGAAGACCTGGCTCGGCGACGAGCGCTACAGCGGCGACCGCGAGCTCGCCAGCCCGCTCGCGGCGGTCCAGATGGGCCTCATCTACGTGAACCCCGAAGGGCCCAACGGCAACCCCGACCCCGTGGCCTCGGGGCGCGACGTGCGCGAGACGTTCGCGCGGATGGCGATGAACGACGAGGAGACGGTCGCGCTCGTCGCCGGCGGGCACACATTCGGGAAGGCGCACGGCGCGGGCGACCCGAAGCTCGTCGGGCCGGAGCCGGAGGCGGCCCCGCTCGAGCAGCAGGGGCTCGGCTGGAAGAACGCGCTCGGGACGGGCAAGGGAGCCCACACGACGACGAGCGGCATCGAGGGGGCCTGGAAGCCGAACCCGACGAAGTGGGACATGGGCTACTTCGACATGCTCTTCGGCTACGAGTGGGAGCTCGTGAAGAGCCCGGCCGGCGCGTGGCAGTGGCTCGCGAAGGACGTGAAGCCCGAGCACATGATCCCCGACGCCCACGACCCCTCGAAGAAGCACCGGCCCATGATGACGACGGCCGACCTCTCGCTCCGCTTCGACCCGGCCTACGAGAAGATCTCGCGCCGCTTCCACGCGGACCCGGCCGCGTTCGCCGACGCGTTCGCCCGCGCCTGGTTCAAGCTGACGCACCGCGACATGGGGCCGCGCTCGCGCTACCTCGGCCCGGAGGTCCCGGCCGAGGTTCTGATCTGGCAGGACCCGGTCCCGCCGGTCGACCACCCGCTCGTCGACGCGGCCGACGTCGCCGCGCTGAAGGCGAAGGTCCTCGCGTCGGGCCTCGGCGTCTCCGAGCTCGTCGCGACGGCCTGGGCCTCGGCGTCGACGTTCCGCGGCTCCGACAAGCGCGGCGGCGCCAACGGCGCCCGCGTGCGCCTCGCGCCTCAGAAGGACTGGGAGGCGAACGACCCGGCGCAGCTCGCGAAGGTGCTCGGCGTCCTCGAGGGGATCCAGCGCGAGTTCGACGCCGCCGCGACGGGCGGGAAGAAGGTCTCGCTCGCCGACCTGATCGTCCTCGCCGGCGGAGCCGCCGTCGAGGCGGCCGCGAAGGCGGCCGGCTGCGTCGTGGAGGTGCCGTTCACGCCGGGCCGCACCGACGCGACGCCCGAGCAGACGGACGCCGAGTCGTTCGCCGTCCTCGAGCCGAAGGCCGACGGGTTCCGCAACTACCGGAAGGCCGGTTGCGCCTCCATCGAGGAGCACCTGCTCGTCGACAGGGCGCAGCTCCTCGGGCTCGGCGCGCCGGAGATGACGGTCCTCGTCGGCGGCCTGCGCGTCCTCGGGGCGAACTCGGGCGGTTCGAAGCACGGAGTCTTCACGGAGCGCCCGGGCGTCCTGTCGAACGACTTCTTCGTGAACCTCCTCGACATGGGGACGGTCTGGAAGCCCACGTCCGAGGCGCGGGAGACGTTCGAGGGGAGCGACCGGAAGACGGGCGCGCCCCGCTGGACCGCGAGCCGCGTCGACCTCGTCTTCGGCTCGAACTCGCAGCTGCGCGCCCTCGCCGAGGTCTACGCGCAGGACGACGCGAAGGAGAAGCTCGTCCGCGACTTCGTGGCGGCCTTCGCGAAGGTGATGGACCTCGACCGCTTCGACCTCGCCTGATCGAGGTCCGGAGATCCCCGGCGGGCCGTCGAGCCCGCTCCCGCCCCGGTTCGGCGGCCGGCCAGAGGCCGGTCGCCGGGCCGGGGCGCTTCTCTCGTCCCTCGTCCGCGGACGCTCGGGAGAGCCGGCCTGCGCGGCCGTCGTACCATCGGCGGCCATGCGTCCCCAGCCTCACCAGAGCGGCCGGTGCACCTCCCGGCGTTCCCTGCGCCGGCGGCTCGCTTCCGCCGCGCTTCTCGCCGCGCTCCTCGCCCCCGGAACGGACGGGGCAGAGGAGCCGCAGACGCTGCCGCGCGTGCGGGGCGCCGTCGAGCTCTCGCTCGTCAACGTCGACGTGGCGGTGACGGGAAAGGACGGGCGGCCGATCGAGGGGCTCGCGGCGTCCGACTTCGCCGTCGTCCACGGGAAGTCGCCGGTCTCGATCTCGAACTTCCGCGAGGAGCGTCTCGTGCCGCGGGCCGAAGTCTCGATGGCCGTGCCCGTGCCCGCGCCCGTCCCGATCGCGTCGGAGGCCGGGGCGGCGGTTCTCGAAGCGCCTCCGGCCCGCCGGCACGTCATCCTCTTCGTCGACCACCTCGCGCTGCCCGACAAGCGGGAGCGCGAGCAGGTCTTCGGTTCGCTGAAGGAGCTCGTGAAGAAGACGGTCCGGCCCGGCGACGGCGTGATGGTCGTCTCCTGGCGGCGCGGGGTCCGGATGGCCTGGCCCTACACCGACGACGTGGCGCGGATCGAGCGGGCGCTCGACCTCGTGGCCGGGGGGACGATCCGGCTGGACCGCGATGCGCAGAACGACCTCGACCAGTTCGCGGCGACGGAGGCGTTCCAGGCCTGGGCCGGCGAGCCGCCCGACACGTCGCTCTCGCGGGACCTGAGCGTCGAGCAGGCGTACAACGAGCTGAAGGGGAAGGCGTCGGCGGTGATGGGCCTCGTCTCGACGATGGCGGGGCTGGAGGGGAAGAAGGTCCTCGTCCTCGCCTCGCGGAGCTTCTCCCGACGGCCGGGCGTGGAGTACTCGGGGCACCGCGTCGAGACGGGGCGGCTCCTCGACGAGGTGGCCGCGCGCGCGAACGCGGCGGGGGTGACGATCCACGCGCTCTACGCGGCGGCGTGGCAGCCCGACCTGCCGAACGTCACCGACTCGCGCTTCCAGCCGCCGGGGGCCGCGGGCTCGCGCTCCGCGACCGGACGGAGCGACGCCCGCCTCGAGGACCTCGCCGGGCTGGAGACGCTCTCGGGCCGGACGGGAGGCGTCCTCGTCGGGACGACGATGGAGGCCCCGCTCTTCGCCGAGAGAGTCTCGAACGACCTCGTCCACTGGTACTCGATCGGCTACCCCGTTCCTCCCGGCGCGAGCGCCTCGGCGCGCATCTCGGTCCGCGTGAACCGGAAGGGGGCGAAGGTGAGGACGCGGCGCGAGGTGATCGACCGGACGCCGGAGCAGCGGATGGAGGACCGGGTCCTCGCGAACCTCTTCCGGGCCGACCTTTCGGGGCGGCTCCCGATCGGCCTCTCGGTGGAGCCCGCGCGCCGCGAGAAGGAGCGTTTCGTCCGGACGGTGACGCTCCGCGTGCCGGTGAAGGACCTCGTCCTGCTGCCGGAGGCCGCCGCGCGGCGCGGCGCGGTGAACGTCTTCTGGGTCGTGGCCGAGCCGAACGGCGAGTTCTCCGGCGTGCGGAGCGAGCGCCACGAGGTGGCGTTCCCCCCGGAGGAGAGCGCGCCCGGCCCGGAGACGGAGCTGCGGCTCGAGGTCCCGATCGAGACGAGCGGCCCGGAGGCGCGGATCTCGCTCGGCGTCCGAGACGAGGTCGGGGGCGAGGCCGGCTTCGGCCTGATCCGGCCCGGCGGCCGCTGAGGGAGACGGGGCGGCCATGAAACCGGAGCGGGGGACGTGGAGAAGGGCCGGGAAGGCGGCGCGCCGCGCCGCGCGGCTCGCGGGCTTCTTGCTGCTGGCGGCGGCCGG
>JAKLER010000356.1 GCA_022711615.1 Acidobacteriota bacterium | reverse complement strand
CCTGTCCTGCGAGAAGAGCCGGCGGGCCCCCCGCCACAGGAGGACGACGACTTGAGCCGAGCCGCCTACATCCTCGACGGTGCGCGGACCGCCTTCACGAAGGCCGGGACCGACTTCCGGGACGTCACCGCGACCGACCTCGGCCGCGCCGCCGCCGTCGAGGCGATGGCCCGTTCGAAAGTGGAGCCCGCCGAGATCGACCAGGCGATCTTCGGGAACATCGCGACGCCTCCCGACGCCGCGAACATCGGGCGCGTCATCGCCCTCCGGGCCGGAGTCCCGAAGGAGAAGCCGGCCCACTCCGTCTCGCGCAACTGCGCCTCGGGGATCGAGTCGGTCGTCCAGGCGGCGCGGCTCATCCAGACGGGGGAGGCCGACGTCGTCCTCGCGGGCGGCGTCGAGTGCATGTCGCTCATCCCGTTCCTCTACCGCGAGGACGTGAAGGCCGTCCTCGTGGAGGCCGGAATGGCGAAGACGGCCGGGGCCCGGTTCGGCGCGTTCCGGAAGATGCCGTGGAAGCAGCTCCTGAACCCGGTCATCGGGATCAAGCTCGGCCTGACCGACCCCGTCTGCGGCCTGAACATGGGCGAGACGGCGGAGCTCCTCGCGAAGGAAGGCGGGCTCACCCGAGAGATGCAGGACGCCTTCGCGCTCCGCTCGCACCAGCGGGCGCAGGCGGCGCGCGAGCGACTCGCCGAGGAGATCGTCCCGGTCCCGCTCCCGCCGAAGTTCGACAAGGTCGCGACGCTCGACAACGGCGTCCGCGAGGGGCAGACGATGGAGGCCCTCGCGAAGCTGAAGCCGTTCTTCGACCGGACGTACGGCTCGGTGACGGCGGGGAACTCCTCGCAGATCACCGACGGGGCGGCCGCGATGGTCGTCGCCTCGGAGGATTTCGTCGCGAAGCGGGGCCTCCCCGTCCTCGGCCGGATCGCGGGGTGGGGCGTCGCCGGGCTCGAGCCGGAGCGGATGGGCCTCGGGCCGTCGCGCTCGACGCCCGTCGCCCTGAAGCACGCGGGCGTCGCCTGGAAGGACGTCGGTCTGATGGAGATGAACGAGGCGTTCGCGGCGCAGGTCCTCGCGAACCTGCTCGCCTTCGAGAAGGATCCCTCGCTCGGCCCCGTCGACCCGGAGACGCTCAACCCGAACGGCGGGGCGATCGCCCTCGGGCACCCCGTCGGCGCCTCGGGCTCGCGCCTCATCCTGACCCTGCTGAAGGAGATGAAGCGTCGGAAGACGCGCCACGGCATCGCGACGCTCTGCATCGGCGGCGGGCAGGGGCAGACGATCGTCCTCGAGGGGGTGGCGTGATGGCCGACGCTCCGGGCGCTTTCCGCCTCGACGTCGAGGGCGACGGCCTCGCCGTCCTGACGTTCGACCTGCCGGGCGAGAAGGTGAACAAGTACTCCGCCCACGTCCTCCTCGAGCTCGAGCGGGTCCTCGACGGCCTCGCGAAGAGGAGCGACGTGAAGGCGCTCCTCCTCGTCTCGGGGAAGCCCGACATCTTCATCGCCGGGGCCGACGTGAAGGAGATCGCCGGGGTCAGCGACCCGGCGACGATCGCCAACGGCGTGCGGCGCGGGCACGAGATCTTCGGCAAGCTCGCGAACCTGCCCTTCCCGACGGTCGCGGCCATCGAGGGGCCGTGCGTCGGCGGAGGCTGCGAGACGGTCCTCGCGATGGACTGGCGCCTCGCCTCCGACTCGAAGAAGACCCAGATCGGCCTCCCCGAGATCAAGCTCGGGATCCTCCCGGCCTGGGGCGGGACGGCCCGCCTGCCGCGCGTCGTCGGCTTGACCGGGGCGCTCGACGTGATCCTCGCGGGGAAGGTCGTCGACTCGAGGAGGGCGAAGAGGATGGGACTCGTCGACGAGCTCGTCCCGGCGCCGATCCTCCTCGAAGCCGCACGGAAGTTCGCGCGCGGGAAGTTCGGGACGCCGAAGCGCGCGAACGCCGCGCCCGACGGCGGCCCGCTCCGCGCCGTCCCCGCGAAGGGGATGGAGAAGCTCCTGGAGGGGGTCGGGAAGTCGGTCGTCTTCAGCAAGGCGCGCTCCTCCGTCCTCCGCGAGACGCACGGCAACTACCCGGCTCCGCTCGCGGCCCTCGCCGCCGTGGAAAGGGGCTTCGGGAAGCCGCTGAAGGAGGCGCTGGAGCTCGAGGTCGAGGCGGCGGGGAAGCTCGTCGGCTCGCCCGAGATGAAGGCGCTCGTGAACCTCTTCTTCCGGATGGAGGAGGTCAAGAAGGAGACGGGCGTCGCCGCGGGCGTCTCCCCGCGGCCGGTGAAGCGTGTCGGCGTCCTCGGCGCCGGGGCGATGGGGGGCGGCATCGCGCAGCTCTCGGCCGACAAGGGGTGGCCCGTGCGGATGAAGGACATCCGGCACGAGGCGCTCGCGCTCGGCTACGCGCAGGCCGCGAAGATCTGGCAGGAGAAGGTGAAGAAGCGTCGGATGACGAAGGTTGAGTTCGCCGGGAAGATGTCGCTCCTCGGCGGGGGGCTCGGCTGGGAGGGCTTCGACGCCTGCGACGTGACGATCGAGGCCGTCCTCGAGAAGCTCGCCGTCAAGCAGGCCGTCCTGAAGGAGTGGGAGGCGGTCGCCGCTCCCGACGCGATCTTCGCCTCGAACACGTCGACGCTGCCGATCACCGAGATCGCGAAGGCGGCCGCGCGCCCCGAGCGGATCGTCGGGATGCACTTCTTCAACCCGGTCCACAAGATGCCGCTCGTCGAGGTGATCTTCGGGGAGAAGACGGCGCCCGAGGTGACGGCGACGATCTTCGAGCTCGCGAAGAAGATGGGGAAGACGCCCGTCGTCGTGAAGGACGCGCCGGGCTTCCTCGTGAACCGGATCCTCGCCCCGTACCTCGGCGAGGGGGTCCGGCTCCTCCTCGAGGGGGTCTCGATGGAGGCGATCGACAAGGGGATGCGGAAGTTCGGGATGCCGGTCGGGCCGATCGAGCTCCTCGACGACGTCGGGATCGACGTCGCGGCGAAGGGGGCCGAGACGCTCTCGGCGGCGTGGCCCGAGCGGATGCCGATCGACCCGGCCTTCGGGCGGCTCGTCACCGCAACGCGCCTCGGCCGGAAGACGAAGAAGGGCTTCTACCGCTACGAGAACGACAAGCGCGTCGGCCCGGACGCGCAGGCCTACGTCGACCTCGGCGTCGCCTCGCCCGGCTCGGTCTCGATCACCCCCGAGGCGCTCGAGGCGCGGCTCATCTACCCTATGGTCAACGAGGCGGCGTTCTGCCTCGCCGAGGCGATCGTGCCGGGTCCCGACAAGCTCGACCTCGCGATGATCTTTGGGATCGGCTTCCCGCCGTTCCGGGGCGGCCTCTGCGCCCACGCGGAGGCACGCGGCCTCGCCGCCGTCGTCGACGCCCTGAACCGCCTCGCCTCCGAGAAGGGCCCCCGCTTCAAACCCGCCCCGCTCCTCGCCGACCTGGCGAAGCAGGGGACGACGTTCTTCGGGAAGGAGTAGCCATGTCGACCGTGAAGACCGACAAGACCGTGAAAGCCGAGACCGAGGCCCCCTCGTTCCTGAAGTCGCTCTACCAGGGGCGATTCGACGAGTCGCTCGTCTTCCCCTACCCGGAGATCCCGGAAGACACGAAGGAGCTCGTCACGGCGTTCGCCGACGCCTACCGAGACTTCGACGCCGCGAACATCGACTCCGAGAAGATCGACGCCGACCACTTCTTCCCGCGCGACGTGGTGAAGGGTCTCGGGGACCTCGGCGCGATGGGGATGGCGATTCCCGAGGAGTACGGCGGGAGCGGCTTCAGCGCAGCCGCCTACTGCAAGATGATGGAGGTCATCGGGCCGCTCGACGCCTCGGCCGCCATCGTCATCGGGGCGCACCAGTCGATCGGCATCAAGCCGCTTCTGCTCTTCGGGACGGAGGAGCAGAAGAAGAAGTGGCTCCCCGACCTCGCCGTCGCGAAGATGGTCGGCGCCTTCTGCCTCACGGAGCCGGAGGCGGGCTCCGACGCCGCCTCGCTGAAGACGACGGCCGTCTACGACGCGGCCACGGACGAGTACGTCCTGACCGGGACGAAGCAGTGGATCTCGAACGGCGGTTTTGCGCGGTTCTTCACCGTCTTCGCGCGCATCCCCGAGGCGGGCGTCGAGGCGGGCTCGCACAAGGAGATCGCCTGCTTCGCCGTCGTCGCGAACGAGGACGGGACGCTCCC